>DATMIG010000029.1:0-3258 GCA_035554335.1 Burkholderiales bacterium | reverse complement strand
TGGCGCAGCGACTGCGCGACCACGCAGTAGCGCTCGGTCAGCTTGAGGAGCGTCGCGATCTGGTCTTCCGTCGCGTCGGCGTCGAGATCGAAGCGCAGGCGAATGGCCTTGAAGCCCACCGGCGCGTCCTTCGCCACGCCGAGCGTGCCGCGGAAGTCGAGGTCGCCTTCGGCATGCACGCTGCCCTTCCTGACGTTGACGCCGATGGCGGTGGCGACCGCGTTGAGCGTGACGCCGGCGCACGCCACGAGCGCTTCGAGCAGCATGTCGCCGGAGCACGCGCTCAGACCGTTGCCGCCCGTGGCCGGGTGCAATCCGGCTGCCGTCAGCGCCTTGCCGGTCTGGACGCTGCAGGTAATTCCCTCGCCGAGCGTGCCGTCCGCCTTCAGTGTGATGACGGCCGCCTCCGGCGCTTCGCGATACTTCGCCTTGAGCGGCGCCTGCAGTTCCTTGAGCTGTTCGGTGTTCATGTGGAAATCATACTCTGGCAACCGACAGCCGCTTGACGTAAACGCCGCTGGAATAGCCGATGGGATGGTCGGCGATGCTCCACTGCAGCGAGCAGGTCGCTGCCGAGCCCCTTGTGGCGTGACGACTCGACCACCCAGAGGTACGAGACGTAGCAGCAGCCGCCCCACGTATAGCCGCAGACGCCGGCTTCCACCGTTCCACCCTCGTCGCTCAGAGCAGTGAACGACTCGGCATTGCCATAGCCCGTAGCGGAGGCGTTGTATTCGTAGATGCGCTGCGCGAGGAAAGCTTCTAACTCCGGCGCCTCGCCGACTTGGACTGCAATGGTTGCCATCGATCTTCGAGCGTGATGACGCCCGCCATGCGGGGGACACGGCGGGCGTCGTTGCCGCAAGAGCGCTATTGCATCGCGCCCGGTTTCTTCATCCCGTCGGTCTTGTCCATCTTGTCGCTGCGCATGCCGTGCTTCTTGCCGGAGGGCTTCATCTGGTCCTGCTTTTGCATGTGATCCGTCTTCTCCATCTTGTCCATCTTGTCCTCGGCGAACGAGCTCGAGGCGCCGAGCGCAAGACAAAGAGCGGATGCGACCAGGGCGATGCGTATCAAGTGAGGTCCTTTTCTTTTGAATGTGCGGCGGCGGATGCGGCCGCTGCGGGTTTGGTCAAGGCTTTGCGCGTTTCCTTACGGCGCCACTGGTCGATCGACAGCGGACCGGCGCCGCCCGCCACCAAAGCGCAGAGGCCGGCGAGATAGAGCAGGACGACTTCGTAGCCGACCGGCCCGAAGCGGGCGCCGGTCGCGGTGAGCTCGAGGAGCCTCACCGAAGAAAAGCCGTACGGCAAATGGACAGTGAAGAGCGCCGTCAGCAGCACCACCGCCATCGGCACGCTGGCGAGCGGCACGAAGGCACCCGCGAGGATGGCCGCGCCGCCTGCCAGCTCGACCAGCGTGGTGAGCCACGCGGACAGCAACGGCAGGGGGATGCCGAGCGCGTGCAGAAGCGACGCGAACGTCTCGGGGCCGCGCGAGAGCTTCGCGAAGCCGTGCACCATGGAAGCCATAGCCCACGATCAGCCGCAGCGGCAGCGGCGCCCAGCGCTTCAACATTGCAGGGTCGAGCATGTATTCCTGGTCGGTGGCTGGGCAGGGCACCAGGAGCCTTCGGGAGGAGGAGGGAGAGAGCCCGAAGTCCCCGGTGCCTGCCCAATTCGCTCAGCGCGATGGCGCCCCGGGTTGCGGAGCGGGTCGTACTCTTCGCCGGCGGCGAAGCGGCGCAGCCCGCCTTCCACTTCGTACCACGCCGGCCCGACGCCGTGCCATCGGTGCGTCGAGTCTTCGCCGGCGCGTGCGGCTTGCGCCGCGCCGGCGGCGAGCGCCGCGCCAAGAATGACGGACGCGAGCTTCATCAGTATTGCTCCGGGTTGTACGGATAGTCGCGCGTCGCGTCGCGGAAGCCGTAGTCCGTCGACGGCGTGGCGGCGCCGTCGGACGGGAACGCGGTCGAGCCGCGGCTCGAGTCGGCGAGGCCGGCGCAGGCCGAGAGGGAAAGCGCGACCAGCACGGTGGTGACGAAGGTCTTCATGTGTTTCTCCTGGGTGAGGTTAGAAGCTGTACTGCGCTGAAAACTGGATGCGGTTGAGCGTGCCCTGGTCGCCGCCGACCACCGTGCGCTGCGCATGGACGAATTCGCCGCCGAGGTTCACCGCCGGGACCGGGCTCCAGATCAGGTTCAGGTGCTGCGAGCGGTCGGACTTGTTGATGCCGACGGCGGTGCCCGCGGGCGGCGTGGAGTTGGCTGCCGAGTACTCCACCGTGCTGCGCAGCTTCGGCGTCCAGAAGTGCCGGTACGCTACGTAGCCGCTTGCCTGGTGCGCGAGCTTCAGGTTTCCGCTGGCGTCGAGATAGCCGTCGGGAAAGAAGCCGCCGACCTGGTAGCGGCCGATGGCGTTGCCGGCGTTGACGTCGAAGCGCAGGTCGTCGCGCGCGCCGAGCGGCACGATGCCGGAAAACGTGAGCGCGCCGCCCCAGCGGCCGCTGTCGGCGCCGAGCGCCGCCGAATCGACATGCACGTTCCGGGCGAGCGCGCCCGCCGAGTAGGTGGCGCGGCCGATCGTGCGGCGCACGCGCGCGGTGAAGTCCGGCGCGTGGTCGCTGTCGGAGCGGAACGGCGTCGCGCTGCCGGGCACCGCGATCACCGACTCCGAGCTCTCGGCCGAAACCGACCAGTCGCCGCCGGCGTATTTCTCGGTCCAGCGGAATTGCGCCTGGCGCACGAAGATCTCGCCCGTCGGGCCGCCGAAGTCCAGCGTCTCGATGTAGGCCTGCTCGTTGAAGAAGTTGGTCCAGGTCTGGCCGGCGAGCAGCTTGCCGAGCGAGCCGTATGCATGGCGCAGGCGAAAGCCCTGCGAATTGGACGACTCGTTGCCGTCGGCGCCGAAGAAGTCGCCCTCGACGTAGGTCGCTAGGTCGCCGTACTCCGTCGCAGTGGTGGTGCCGAGGCCGAGGCGCGACTGGCGCGCGTGGAACGTCACCTGGTTGCGCTTGTGCTCGCCCGCGCCCGGGCCGACGGGAATCGATCCCGGCACGAGCTCCTGGTCGCCGACGCTGTCGACACCGGCGCTGTGGTTGCTCAGGATGGCGTCGGCCTTCACGTAGCCGCGCAAGACGAGCGTGGTGTCCGAGTCGGGCACCTTGAACGTGGCGTCGGCGTGCGCCGCGGCGCTGGTCGCGAGAAGCGAGGCGGCGGCAACTCTTTGCAACTTGTGCATGGTTGACTCCTTGTGTTGT
>DATMIG010000028.1:0-3240 GCA_035554335.1 Burkholderiales bacterium | reverse complement strand
TGGTCGACTTCTCGAGTATCGCGGCCATCTAGTTTCTTTCCAGAAAGTCCATGACGGTTGCTGCGAAGAGCTCCGGCGCGCCGTCGATGCCGCCGTGGCCCTGCCCGGCGAGCACTGCGACCTTGCTGCCGGCGAGCGATTCGTGGAGCAGCGCCGTGGTGTCCTTGTGGCGCTGGGGGCTTTCGCCGCCCAGCACGATCAATGCCGGTATGCGATGGTCGCGAAAGCGCGCCGCGTCGAACTTGTAGGCGCGGCTCGAGCGCAATTCGCGCGGCAGCGTATGGACGAGCGCAAGGCGCGCCGGCCAGCTCGGCAGCCCGCGTGCGCGGGCAATCTCGGCTTCCGGCATGCGCAGCACCTTGGTGAAGAACGTCTCCAGTGCGGCCGCGCGCTCGTTGCGGCCGATGCACGCCTCGATCTCGTCCACCACCGCTTCGAAGCCCTTCGCCTCATCTGCGCTCGCGGCGCGCGCCGCGATGGGCGGCTCGTACAGCACCAGGCGCCGGATGTTGCGCGTGCGCAGGCTGGCTTCGAGCGCGCAGAGGGCGCCGTAGGAGTGCGCCACTACGTCCGCAGGTGAAGAAAGCGAGTCCAGCACGGCGGCCACGTCGTCGAACTCCGCTTCCATGCGGTAGTTCGCGGCGTCGCTGCTCGCTCCGCGCCCACGCCGATCTACGGCGAGCACGGTGCGGCTGCGCTGCAGGCGCGGCAGCACCGGTGTCCAGCGCGAGCGCTCGGAGCTCGAGCCATGCACCAGCAGGAGCGACGGGCCGTCGCCGGTGCGCGAGTAGCCGATCGCGGTGCCGTCGCGCGAAGCGACGGTAGCGATGGGCGGTTTGTACGCCGCATAGGCCTCGTCGGCCCACTGCAGCGCGTTGACGATCGGCAGCATGGCCGTCGTCGCGCCGAAGGGAATCAGCACCGCCTGGCGCACGGCCGGGAGCGGCAGGCCGCGCTCGGCGGCCCGCTGCACGTGAATGCCGAACGACTCTTCGTAGCCGGCCGCTGCGAATGCGGCGAGCATGATGTATTCGCGCGTCGCGTAGTCGAGCGGGCCGGCTTTTTCGATCGCCTGGCGCATCGCCTTGAAGGCAGCCGCGACCTCGGCGTTCACGTCCCGCAGGCGCTCGGAAGGGATCTTTTCCGTCACGCGCTTATTCCCACTCGATGGTGGCCGGCGGCTTGGAGGAGATGTCGTAGGTGACGCGGTTGATGCCGCGCACCTCGTTGATGATGCGGTTGGAGATCTTCGCCAACAGCTCGTGCGGCAGCGGCGCCCAGTCCGCGGTCATGAAGTCGGTGGTCTGCACCGCGCGCAGCGCCACCACGTTTTCGTAAGTGCGGCCGTCCCCCATCACGCCGACCGAGCGCACGGGCAGGAAGACGGCAAACGCCTGCGCGGTCTTGTCGTACCAGCCGGCGGCGCGCAGCTCGTCGATGAAGATGGCATCGGCGCGCTGCAGGAGCTCGACGTAGGGCCGCTCGATCGCGCCGAGGATGCGCACGCCCAATCCCGGCCCCGGGAACGGATGGCGGAACACCATCTCGCGCGGCAGGCCGAGCGCGATGCCGAGCTCGCGCACCTCGTCCTTGAAGAGCTCGCGCAGCGGCTCGAGCAGCTTGAGGTGCAACGTCTCGGGCAGGCCGCCCACGTTGTGGTGCGACTTGATGTTCTGCGCCTTCTTCGTCTTGGCGCCGGCGGACTCGATGACGTCCGGATAGATGGTGCCCTGCGCGAGCCACTTCGCGCCTTCGAGGCGCGCAGCCTCGCGCTGGAAAACGTCGACGAAAAGCCTGCCGATGATCTTGCGCTTCTGCTCGGGGTCCTCGACGCCGTGCAGCGCGGAGAGAAACTCGTTCGAGGCGTCCACATGCACGATGTTCATGCGCAGGTGCCGGCCGAACGTATCCATCACCTGCTTCGCTTCGTTCAGGCGCAGCAGGCCGTGGTCGACGAAGACGCAGGTGAGCTGGTCGCCGATCGCCTTGTGGATCAGCGCGGCGGCGACAGACGAGTCCACGCCGCCGGAAAGGCCCAGGATGACCTCGTCTTTGCCCACGGTGCTCTTGATCTGGCGGACCGCTTCGCCGACGTAGTCCGGCATGTTCCAGTCGCCGCGGCAGCCGCAGATATCCCGCACGAAGCGCGTGAGAAGCTTCGCGCCCTGACGCGTGTGCGTGACTTCGGGATGGAACTGGACCGCATAGAAGCGCCGCGTCTCGTCGGCCATGCCGGCGACCGGGCACGCCTCGGTCGAGGCCATCAGCTTGAACCCGGGCGGCATGTCGACGACCTTGTCGCCGTGGCTCATCCAGACTTTCAGCATGCCGTGGCCCTGCGGCGTGCGGAAGTCCTCGATGCCGTCGAGCAGTTTGGTATGGCCGCGGGCGCGCACCTCGGCGTAGCCGAACTCGCGCACCTTGCCGGGTTCGACCTTGCCGCCGAGCTGCTGCGCCATGGTCTGCATGCCGTAGCAGATGCCGAGCACGGGAACGCCGAGCTCGAAGACGGCCTTGGGAGCGCGCGCGGTGGATTCCTCGTATGCCGACATGTGGCTGCCGGAGAGGATCACGCCGGCCGGCGCGTATTCGCGCACGAAGCCGTCGGACACGTCGCAGGGATGGATCTCGCAATACACCGCCGCTTCGCGCACGCGACGGGCGATGAGCTGGGTGTACTGCGCGCCGAAGTCGAGGACGAGTACCTTCTGGTGCTTACTCGACCCGGTAATTTGGCGCCTCCTTCACGATCTGCACATCGTGCACGTGCGACTCGCGCATGCCCGCGGTGGTGATCTCGACGAACTGGGGCTTGGTGCGCATCTCGTCGATGGTCGGGCAGCCGGTGTAGCCCATGCTGGCGCGCAGGCCGCCGATCAGCTGCTGGATCACCCAGACGGCGCTGCCTTTGTACGCCACACGCCCCTCCACGCCTTCCGGGACCAGCTTGTCGACGTTCATGTCGGAATCCTGGAAGTAGCGGTCGGCGGCGCCCTTCTGCATCGCGCCGAGCGAGCCCATGCCGCGGTAAGCCTTGTATGAGCGGCCCTGGTAAAGCTCGAGTTCGCCCGGGGACTCGTCCGTGCCGGCAAAGAGGGAGCCGAGCATGACCGCGTGCGCGCCGGCAGCCAGCGCCTTCGCCACGTCGCCGGAATAGCGGATGCCGCCGTCGGCGATGAGTGGCACGCCGGACTTCGCCAGCGCGTCGGCGACGTTCTGGATGGCAGTGATCTGCGGCAC
>DATMIG010000027.1:0-20671 GCA_035554335.1 Burkholderiales bacterium | reverse complement strand
TAAGGGGGTCGTGAGCCGAAGGCGAGCGGGGGGTTAGGACTTGGCGATTTCCCGGGTTATCCGCCCGCAAACGGCTTCGAACCGTTCCAGCACGTCGGCATTGGTAAAACGCAACACCCTCAATCCGAGCTTTGCGAGGCTGGCCGTCCGATTCTCGTCGTACCGTTCCCCTGCCATGTTGAAGTGGCTATCGCCGTCCAGCTCTATGACGAGCCGCGAGCTCGAGCAGTAGAAATCCGCGACGAACGCGCCGAGTGGTTTCTGGCGCGTGAACTTCGCCGGAGCGTCGCGCAAGAACTCGAACCACAGCTTGCGCTCCGCGGGCGTGGGATCGCGCCGCAGCCGGCGGGCAGAAGTCGTCAGCGCTTTACGATAGGGAACGATCCCGCGGTCGCGCATGCCCATGCATCCACAACGCATGGGACGCGCTCAAGTTAACAAAGCCGAAAAACCTAACCCCCCGTTCGCCTTCGGCTCACGCCCCCCTTGACAGGGGGGCGGCGAAAAACCCGATCAGAAGATGTAGCGGACGTTCGCCATGTAGGCGTTGTAGCGGAAGTCGCGGCCGAGCTCGTTGGATGCGCGCGTGCCGTGGTCCCAGGCGGTGGTGACGTGCAGGTGGCGCGTGTATTCCCAGTACAGGCCGAGACGCAGGGTGCGCACGGTGTCCGAACGCAGCCCGGTGACGCCGGCGGCGGCCGCCGGGTCGCCGCCGTAGTCGAGCTTCTGGTGGATGAAGCGCGCGCTGACGTTGGTCTTCGCGGTGAGCGCCCAGCCGGGGCCGAAGGAAACGGTGCGCACCACTACGTGCGATGCCCCGATATCGATGATGGAAGACACGGTCTTGGCGGTCTCGAAATCGAAGTACGCCTTGGCGAGCGGCGTCCAGTGCACGGCCGCGCGCCAGATCGGACCGGTGAAGTCGCGACCGGGGAGGTCGGTGTACGTGCGGTGCGAGCGCCCGACGTTGCCGGCGAAGCGGATGTTCGGGCTCACGAACCACGTGGTGACGATGGCGACGTCGGTCTGCTCGAAGTCGTTGTTGATGAACTGGCCGGTGGGATCGACCTGCTCGTTGGCCGGCGCATCGCCGCTCGTGCGGCGCACCTCGAGGCCTACCATGTTGCCGAGGTCGGTGATCCAGTCCAGCGCCGCGGTGCCGGCCACGGTCTTGGTCTCGGCCGGCAGGCGCTCCGGGCGGTGATAGTCGGCGAAGTCGACGCCGCCGCGCAGGCCGAGGTGCGGGCCGATTGCCCAGCGGCCGTTCGCATAGACGCGGTTCTCGGTGATCGGGTCGTGCACCGCGCGCTGGATCTCCGACAGGCTCGCCTGCCAGCGGCGGCTCGACACGCCCGCCGCGCCGGCGAGCGAGTTGCCGAGCTCCCAGCGCCATTCGCCGAGCGCGGAGTAGCCGATGTTGTCGAGCTCGCTGAACCGGTTGTACAGGTAGCCGTCGAGGCGCCCCGCGAGGTGCAAGCCCTGGCGCCCGGCGATGCGTCCGTCCCAGCGGCCGCCGACGCTCGCGCGGCTCAGCAGCTCGTGGTTGTCGCCGGTGGGCTGGCGCAGGATGTTGGTGTCGTAGTCCATGCCGAACTGCGCCCATAGCTCGTAGGGCGGGATCGGCTCGGTCGGATAGGCGACGAACTGCCCGGCGCTCGACGGCAACAGCGTGTCGACGGCGTCGAAGTTCTGGGCGAAAGCGGCAATGGGCAGCAGCAACAGCAGCCCTGCCAGGCGTGCAATGCGGCGATACAAGGGTTCAATGCTGCGACACATCAGGCGCAGGCCCTTTCTGGAGATTGTTTGCGGCGATTCTAGGCAGCGCATATGACGCGCGACTGTGTCGCCGCAGGGCAACAGGACTATCCCGCGCAATAAGCCTCGCTCGCTTGAAGTCCTTGATTTCACAGCGTGGCACACGGATTGCTCCTGCCGTTCTCCCTTGGATGAAGCGGACCTTCGATCTGCGCCTTGCCTCGTGCGTCCTCGCCATCGCTCTCGCGATCGCCGGCGCGTGCCACGCGCTCGCGCCGCGCACGTACGTGGCGAGCGCGCGCCTCATGCTGCCCGATCGCATCGTCAAGCTGGAAAGCGCGGCGTTCGATCCGGTCGAGGCGCGCTCCCACCTCTCCAGCAAGCTTTCGCAGTATCCGGACGCCGCCGTGCTCGACGCGCCGACGCTGGTGGGCGCGCGCCGCAGCCTGCCGCTCGACCTCGCGCTGGGCGCGGGCCTCGGCCTCGCGTTCGGCGCCGGCCTAACGTTGTGGCAGCAGCGCCGCCGCCGTCAGGTGCGCATCGAGCGCGAGCTCGTTCCGCTGCTCGGCAATCCGCTTCTCGCCGCGCGGCCCGCGCAACCCGACGCTTTGCGCGCGCTCGCGCGGCAGCTCGGCGACCATTGGTTCGGCGCGGGGCGCAAGCTCCTGCCGGTGGTGAGCGCGGGGCAGGGTGACGGCCGCAGCCGCGTCGCGGTGCAGCTCGCGCGGCACTTCGCGCAGATGGGCGTGCGCACGCTGCTCGTCGACGCGGACTTGCGTTCGCCCTCCGTGCACCGTTCATTCCGGCTGCCGAACCAGCGCGGCCTTGCCGAGCTGCTCGTCGATCGTCCCGTGCAGCTCGCGGCTGTCGAAGAAAACCTCGCCGTGCTGGTGGCGGGGCAGGTGGCGGACGATCCGCTCGAGCTTCTCAGCCGTCCGCGCCTCCTGAACTTCCTACGCGCGGCGGCAAGGCCGTTCGACGTCGTGCTGATCGATACGCCGTCGGCGCAGCGCGGCCCGGATCACGAAATCTTCGCCGCGCTCGCCGGCGGCGCGCTCCTCGTCGTGCGCCCGGGCGAAGACGCCGCGCGCATTTCCCGCCTGCGCCAGCGCCTCACGTTCTGCAGGGCACGGCCGGTCGCGACGGTGTTCAACCGCTGATGGAAGAGCGCGGCTATGTAGTGGAGGCGCTCCTCGAGCACCTGCGAGCCGAAGGCGTCGCCTTCCGGCTGATCGGCGACTCGAGCGGTTTTCCGGAAACCGCGCCGGCGGAGATCGACCTCGCCGTGCCGGCGGCCGAGCTGCCGCGCATCTCGCGGCTCGCCGCCGCCTTCGCACGCGAATTCGACCTGCGCCTGGTCGCGCTGGAGAAGCCGGCGCGGCGCGAATGGCGCGCGGTCTACGCGTGGAGCGACGAAGTGGGCCGGCCGCGCTTCCTCGCCACGCGCTTCTTCGTCGCCGTGGAGAACGGCGTCTCGGCCGACGCGCTCTTCATCGCCGGGCTGGTGGATGCGATCGAGCGCCGCTCGCTGGCGGAAGACCGCGCCCGGTGGCTCGCCACGCTCTTCCGCGAGGAGCCGCAGGCGGCGACGGACCGCATCGGCGAATTCTGGCGCGACGAGGCGCAGGCGCGGCTCCTTGCGCAGGCGGCGCGCACGGGCGAGTGGGCGGCCGTGCGCACGAACCTGCGCAGGCTGCGCGGCGGGCTCGGCCGCTTCTGGCTGCCGGACTTCCCGTCCTGGCGCCCGTCGGTTCTCTTCACCGGCCGCGAGGCCGCCACGCGCGCCGCCCTCATGACGCACGTGCAGGGACGGCTCGCGCCCCTGGGGCTGGAGATCTTCGAGGACCGCGCCGGCAATGCGCGCGGCGCGAATTTCCGCATCGTGTTCGATGGCCCGCCCGATCTCGACCATCCCGCGGCGGTGGTGGTGCGCGCCGACGAGCCGATGACGGCGATGATCGCGCGGGTGGAGGCCGGCATCCTGCGCTGGCTGGAATGCCGGGTCGAGCGCCGCTATCCGGATGCGCTCGTCGGGGACAATCCGCTCGCGGCGCGGCTCCTGCAGACGCCCCTTGGGCCGCTGGTGGGCTGGCTGACGGGCTGCCGCATCGAGTGCCACGTCGGCGCACCGGTGCTGATGCCGGTGCCGATGGGGATCGTGATCGAGCGGGGGGTGCGGATCGGCAGCCGGGTCACGGTCATGCACCAAGTGACCATAGGCCGTAAGCACATAGGCCGAACAGCCTCTGTCGGGCAAGGGCAACACGGTTCCCAAGTGCCGGTAATTGAGGATAACGTGTTCATCGGCGCGGGCGCCAAGGTGCTCGGCCCGGTGCGCATTGGCCGCGGTGCCACCGTGGGCGCGAATGCGGTCGTGACGCGCGACGTGCCTTCGCATTGCACGGTCGTCGGCGCGAACCGAATTCTCGGAATTGAAGAACCGGCTGTCGCCGCAGCACGACGAAGAGAAGAGGCGACTGTCGTGAACACGTGACATTGGCCGCGGTCCAAGGTCATGGAACGATTCCACGATGCTTCATGGGCTCAAGAGCGCCGCAGGGGCGGTTGCTCGGATACTGCCGTACCCGCGATCCTTTCTCGGGCTGCTGCTCACCGCCTTCACGCTGGTGATGCTGCCGCTCGTGGCGGCGCTCGCCTACGCGGCCTGGAACACCGAGCGCCTGGCCGGCCTTAGCCGTACCGCGGTCTTCAACGCCTCGCAGGCCGCCCGTGCCAGCCGCTCGCTCGTCGACCGCATCGCCGCCATCGAGCGCGTCGCGCAGCAGATCGCGGTGCTGAACGATCCGGAGCTCGCCGTCGACTACGCGCGCATCCATCGCAGCTTCAAGGGTCTCGCCGAGGAGATCGCGCAATTGCCGCTCGACGAGCCGCAATCCGCCGCGCTCTCGCGCACGGTCGAGCAGGAGCAAAGCCTCTACGACCTCCTCACCGAGCAGCCGCGGCGCAAGATCGACACGAAGGCCGTCAGCCAGCGCATGGACGGCCTGATCGAGAACGCGCGCGAAGTGCTCGCCATCAACAACCGCCTCGTCGACCGCGAGGTGCACCGCCTGCGCGTCAAGGCGGAGCAGGTGCAGCGCGGGCTCATCGTGCTGGTATTCCTCAGCACCGCCGTCGCATTGACGATCGCCCTGGCCTTGACGCGCTACATCGCGCGCCCGGTGTCGGAGATCGACGGCGCCATCCGCCAGCTCGGCGGCGCGGATTTCTCGAAGCCGATCGCGGTGCGCGGGCCGGAAGACCTGCGCTATCTCGGGCGGCGCCTCGACTGGCTGCGCCGCCGGCTGGAAGAGTTCGAGACGCAGAAGAACCGGTTCCTGCGCCACGTGTCGCACGAGCTGAAGACGCCGCTCGCCGCCATCAGGGAGGGCGCCGAGCTCTTGAACGACAAGGTTGCCGGACCGCTCGCGCCGACGCAGATCCAGATCGTCTCGATAATGCGAGACAATAGCGTCAAGCTCCAGCGCCTGATCGAGGAGCTGCTCGATTACCAGCGCGCCCTGCACGCCGCGGCGTCGCTGGAGGTGCGGCCGATCATGCTCGATGAGCTGGTGCGCGAAGCGGTGCGCGCCCACGAGCTCGCCGCGCAGGCGAAGGGCCTGAAGCTCAGCATCGACGCGCAGGCCGCGTCGCTCGAGGCCGATCCGCAGAAACTGCGCTCGATCGTCGACAACCTGATCTCGAACGCGGTGAAGTTCACGCCGAGCGGCGGCTCGATCGAAGTGCGCGCGCGGGCGCTCTCGGGCGAGGCGGTGATCGAGGTGAAGGACACCGGCCCGGGCGTGCCGCCCGAGGAGCGCGAGTCGATCTTCAATCTGTTCTTCCGCGGCCGTACCAAGGCCGACGGCGGACGGGTCAAATCCAGCGGCCTGGGGCTCGCCATAGCCCGGGAGCTGGTCGAGGCGCACGGCGGGCAGATTGCCGTAGTGCCGGGCAAGCAGGGCGCCAACGGGGCGCACTTTCGTGTAACTCTGCCGCGCCGTTCGGCGCGTGCGCTGGCCGACGCCGCGTAACGACGCGCGGGCGAAAATCGGCCGGTTTTCGAGGAGAGGAAGACTGAAAAATGAGCGGTGAGAACCCCAAGGTCCTGCTGGTCGACGACGACAAGGACCTGCTGCAGCTGATCGCCATGCGCCTCACGGCGGCGGGCTACGACGTCACGGCCGTCGAATCGGGCGAGGCCGCGCTCGCGAGCCTCGCGGTCGCGCGCCCGCAGTGCGTGGTGACCGACCTGCGCATGCAAGGCATGGACGGCATGGCGCTTTTCGACGCCATCCACCGCGACTCGCCGTCGCTGCCGGTGGTCATCCTCACCGCGCACGGCACGATCCCGGAAGCCGTCTCGGCCACGCGCCGTGGCGTATTCAGCTTCCTGACGAAGCCGTTCGAGCCCAAGGTGCTGCTCGACACCGTGGCCGAAGCCATGCGTCTGTCCAGCCCGCCGACCGGCGAACGCGAGAGCTGGAACGCCGAGATCATCACGCGCTCTTCCGCCATGCAGGATCTGCTCGCGCAGGCGCGCCGCGTGGCCGCCTCCGACGCGAGCGTCTGCATCTTCGGCCAGAGCGGTACCGGCAAGGAGCTTCTCGCGCGCGCCATCCACAAGGCGAGCGCTCGGCGCGAAGGCCCGTTCATCGCCGTGAACTGCGGCGCGATCCCCGAGGGACTGCTGGAATCCGAGCTCTTCGGCCACAAGAAGGGCTCGTTCACCGGCGCGGTCGCGGATCGTCGCGGCCTGTTCCAGGCTGCGCAGAGCGGCACGCTGTTCCTCGACGAAGTCGGGGATATGCCTTTGTCCCTCCAGGTCAAGCTCTTGAGGGCCCTGGAAGAAAGAAAAATCCGTCCGGTGGGCTCGCACGAGTCGCACGACATCGACGTGCGCGTCATCTCGGCCACGCACCGCAAGCTCGAGGAGCGCATCCAGTCGGGCGAGTTCCGCGAAGACCTCTACTACCGCCTGAACGTGGTGAAGCTCTACATCCCGTCGCTCGCCGAGCGCCGGGAAGACATCCCGCTTCTCGCCAATCACTCGCTCACGAAGCTGGCAGAGCGATACAGAAGGGGGCGCCTGCAGTTCGCGCCGGAGGCGATGGAGGTGCTCGTCTCGGCACCCTGGCCGGGCAACGTGCGCCAGCTCCTCAACGTGGTGGAGCAGGCCGTCGCGCTCGCCGCCACCGAGGTGATTCCGGAATCGCTCGTGCGCCAGGCGCTCGACGTGGCCGATACCGCGCTCACGCCGCTCGACGAAGCGCGCAAGGCCTTTGAACGCGACTACCTCGTGCGCATATTGAAGATCACCGGCGGCAACGTGACGAAAGCCGCCCGCCTCGCCGGCCGCAACCGGACGGAGTTCTATCGCCTCCTCGAGCGCCATTCGCTCGAACCGGGTATGTTCAAGGGTAGCGCCCAGAAGGAGAAGGCCACCGCATGACCAAGGTACTGGCATTCATCGCGGCGTTTTTCCTGAGCGGCGCTGCGCTCGCGCAGCAGAACCTGCCGCCCGACCAGCTCGTGCAGAAGATCACCGACGACGTGCTGGCGGCGATCAAGAGCGACAAGGACCTCGCCGCCGGCGACAAGCAGAAGGCGCTGAAGCTCGCCGAGGAGAAGGTGCTGCCCTACATCGACTTCGAGCACGCCACGCGGCTCGCGGTCGGTCGCGCCTGGCGCCAGGCGAGCCCCGAGCAGCAGAAGAAGCTCGTCGCCGAATTCCGCCAGATGCTCGTGCGCACCTATTCCAACGGCATCGGCGCCTACCAGGGGCAGACGCTGAAGGTGCTGCCCTCGCGCGGCAAGCAGGACCCGGAAGACACCACCGTTCGCACGCAATTCCAGCGCCCCGGCGGCCAGCCGCTGCCGATCGACTTCGCCATGCGCAAGACCGGTGAAAGCTGGAAGGTCTACGACATCACGGTCGAGGGCGTGAGCCTCGTGCTCACCTATCGCTCGGAGTTCGATGCGGTGGTGAAGCAGGAAGGCATCGACGGTCTCATCAAGCGCCTGACCCAGAAGAACGTCCCGCCGGCCGCGGTGGGCGGAAGCGCGCCCGCGCCGAAAAAGTAAGCCGGTCGGGGGCTTTCCCGACTTGAAAATCGCCCTCGCGGAAAATATCTTCCGCGCCGAGGGAGTTTATGGACAAGTTCATCAAGCACTTCCGGCGGGAGGAGGTCGGGGTCTGGGTGTGCGTGTCGCCGGCCACCTTGGACCTGCCGCAGGGGCGCGTGCAGGTAACGCAAGGCGCGCGCTTCACCCTTGGCACGATGTTCATGAACATCGAACTGGCCGCCATGCTGGAAGCCGAATACCAGCGCTCCGGGGTAGCCCGCTCGGCATAGGGCCGGCGTCCGCGCTCGGCATGCCGCTTGCGTTTTGCCGGGCATGGTTCGGCGAAGCCTGTTCGAGACATTGCGCATGCTGCAGAAAGAGGGCATCGACGCGAGTGCCCGGATGATGGGTAACGAGCTCATCGTTTTCATGGCCTACCCCGTAGCGGGCGGCACCCCATGGACGCGCAAGTTTCCGCGCCACGACATGCAGCGCGCCGCGGACGCCGTGGCGGCGGCCGCCATCACCTTCTACCCGAGCTGCTCGCTGGCGAAGGTCGCCGAGTTCCTCTCCAGCGCACTCGGCCTTACCGCGCGCCGCGTGTAGCTACCGCCGAACGGACGTATCGTCGGGCGCCGGCTCGCGCGTAACGTCCGCGGCTTGAGAGCCCGTCCCGACCAGAGCGCCGCGCGCGGCATCGGTTACTACCTGATCGCGCTGATCCTGCTGGCGGTGGTGCCGCTGGTCGCGATCAGCGCGATCCTCGTCTGGCGGCAAAGCGACCTGCAGCAGGAAATCTCCGAGAAGAGCCTGCAGCAGACCGCGCTCGCGCTGGTCGTCGCCGTCGACCGCCAGCTCGGCGGCTACCGCGCCATGCTCGAGACGCTGGCCGAGTCCGATTCGCTCTCGCACGGCGACCTGAAGACCTTCCAGCTCTTCTGCACCCGCGCCGCCCGGCGCCACGGCGCCACCTTCATCTCGCTCTTCGATCGCGAGGGGCGCCAGGTCTTCAATACGCTGCGCGCGCCCGGCGACTCGCTGCCGACGCCGTACCAGGACCCGCGCGCGCAGGTCGACGGGGCGAACAAGCCGCCGGTGGGGGACCCGACTTTTGTCCGCCGCGCTTTCGAGACGGGAGAGCCGAACGTCTCCGACCTCACCTACGGGCTGGTGGCGGGCCGGCTGATTTTCGTCGTCAACCTGCCCATCAAGCGCGGCGCGAAAGTCGAGTACGTGCTGAACGCCGCGTTCGAGCCGGAGGTGATGACTCGGCTCCTGCGCGAGAACCCGACGTTCCGCGGCGTGCCGGCCGTCATCTTCGATCGAAAGGGGTACATCGTCGGGCGCTGGGAGAACGCCGGGCGGTACGTCGGCAACCGCGTGCGCTCCTACGAGCGCATGAAAGACGCCGAAATGGGCACCGGCAGCGGCGAGACCCTGGAAGGCCGCAAGGTGTACTACTCGTATGCGCGCTCGCCCGCCAACGGCTGGGGCATCTACGTCGGCGCCGAGCGCGACGCCGTCGAGCACACGGTGCATACCATCTGGGCCGTCGGGCTCGCGCTGGCCGCGCTCGGCCTGACGGTCGGCGTTCTCCTCGCCATGAGCCTCGCCGCGCGGCTGCGCAAATCCTTCGTCGGCCTCGCGCGCGCGGCGAGCCGCAACGAGCAACCCAGGCTGACGGGCCTTCGCACGGTGGAGCTCGAGCAGCTGCAGCAGGCGCTCGCCGCCTCGCAGCTCGCGCGCAACGCCGAGGCGCGCGAGCGCGAGAGCCGTCTCGTGGCCGAGGCGCGAAAGAGCGAGGCGGAGGAGGCGAACCGCATGAAGGACCGCTTCATCGCGCTCCTCTCGCACGAGCTGAGAAATCCGCTCGCCCCGATCCGCACCAGCGTGCACCTGCTGCGCGCGCTGGAAGGCAAGCCCGGTGCATCGACGAAGGACATCGTCGACATGCTCGACCGCCAGAGCCAGCAGCTCACGCGCCTCGTCAACGATCTGCTCGACGTCTCGCGCATCGGCGCCGGCCGCCTGTCGCTCGAGCTCGCGCGCATCGACCTGCGCGTCGTCGCGCGCCATGCGCTCGAGACGGCCGGCCCGGCGATCCAGGCGCGCGGCCATCGCCTTACCGCCGCGCTTCCGCCGCAGCCGGTCGAGGTGATGGGCGACTTCGCGCGGCTCTCGCAGCTCGTCTCCAACCTGCTCGACAACGCGGCCAAGTTCACCCCGGCGGGCGGCGAGGTCACGCTCTCTCTCCAGACGCAGGGCGCGTGCGCCGTTCTCGCCGTCAAGGACACCGGGCGCGGCATCGACGCGGCGGCGCTGCGCGAGATCTTCATGCCCTTCGTGCAGTCGCAGAAGAAGCAGCTGCACGCCGGCGACAGCGGGCTCGGCCTCGGCCTCGCGCTCGCGAAATCGGTCGCCGAGCTGCATCACGGCACGCTTTCCGCGCACAGCGAAGGCGTGGCGCGCGGCGCGCTGTTCCTCCTGCGGCTGCCGCTCGCCGGCGCCGAAACCGCGCCGGCCGCCCAGCGGGGCGGCGCCGAGCCGCCGGCGCCGCCGCATTGCCGCGTGCTCGTCGTCGACGACAACCTGGACGCGGGCGAGAGCCTCGGCGCGCTGCTTCAGTCGATGGGCTGCGAGAGCCTCGTCATCGACAGCGGCGAACAGGTGCTGCGCGCCGCGCGCGAGTGGCGGCCGGACGTCGTGCTGCTCGACATCGGCATGCCCGGAAAGGACGGCTATGAAGTGGCGCGCGAGCTGCGCGGCGCCGGACTCGATCCCATGCCGGTCATCGCGGCGCTGACCGGCTGGGGGCAGGACGTCGACAAGGAGCGCACGCGGAATGCCGGTTTCGACCTGCACCTCGTGAAACCGGTCGAGATGGAAGACCTGCGGCGCGCTCTAGTGCGACCGTCATCGGATAACGACGCCATGTAGCAGGGTCGCTACGTTCCCTGCGGAACAGCGGCGGCTATACTGCGCGTGCCTTGCAAGAACCCAACTCGCCCCTCATCGATTCGCTGCTCACGCACGCCGCGCAGGCGGCCCGGACCCTCGACTCCCAGAGCCTGGCCGAAATCCTGGACGCCATCCCGGCCGCGGTCTACACAACCGACGCGCAAGGGCGGCTCACGCACTTCAACCGCGCCGCGGTTGAATTTTCCGGCCGCGTGCCGACCCTCGGCACGGACCAGTGGTGCGTGACCTGGAAGCTGTATCACGCCGATGGGCGGCCGCTGCCCCACGACGAGTGCCCGATGGCCGTCGCTTTGAAGGAGGGACGTCCGATCCGCGGGGTGGAAGCCATTGCCGAGCGCCCGGATGGCCGGCGCATCGCTTTCCTTCCGTTCCCAACGCCGCTCAAGGACGATGCCGGGCGCGTGGTCGGTGGCGTCAACATGCTGCTCGACATCAGCGAGCGCAAGCGCGTCGAGGCGGCGCTGCTCGCGAGCGAAGCACGCTTCCGGCAGCTGGTCGCGATGATGCCGGCGGGCGTCTACACGACCGACGCCAGCAGCGCGCGGATCACGTTTTTCAACGACAAGGCGGTTGAGATATGGGGCCGCCGTCCGCGCACCGGCGATGACGGCGAGCGCTTCTGCGGCTCGTTTCGCCTCTGGCGTCCGGATGGCAGCGCCCTGCGGCACGAGGACACGCCGATGGCGCTCGCCATGCGCGAGGGCCGCTCGTTCCGCAATGTGGATGCGGTGATCGAACGCCCTGACGGCAGCCGCGTGCCGGTCCTCGTCAACATCGACCCGATGCGCGATGAGAACGGCGCCGTGCGCGGCGCCGTCAATGTGTTCCTCGATACCACGGCGCTACAGCAGGCGAAGAACGAGCTGCTGCGTCGTACCCGCCAGCTCAGCGCGTTCCTGGAGACGGCGGCGATCGCCCTGCACCGCGTCGGCCCGGACGGCATCATCCTGTGGGCGAACGAGGCCGAGCTGCAGATGCTCGGCTACCCGCGCGAAGAGTACATCGGTCACCACATCGCCGAGTTTCACGCCGACCACAGCGTGATCAGCGACATATTGAATTGCCTCAGCGGAGGCAAGAAGCTGCGCGACTACGAGGCGCGGCTGCGCTGCAAGGACGGCTCGGTGCGCACGGTGCTCATCGATTCCAGCGTCTACTGGGAGGAAGGCAAGTTCGTCCATACCCAGTGCTTCACGCGCGATATCACCGAGCAGCGCCGCGCGCAGGAGCTGCGCAGCCGCATCGCCGCGATCGTCGAATCATCCGAGGACGCCATCGTCGGCACCGACCTGCGCGGCATCATCACCTCGTGGAACCGGGGTGCCGCGCGGCTCTACGGCTACCGCGCCGACGAGGCCGTCGGGCGCCACATTGCCCTCATCATTCCCGAAGAGCTCGTCGCCGAGCAGGAGAACGCGCTCGAGCGCCTGCGGCGCGGCGAGCACCTCGAGCACTTCGAGACCAGCCGCCGGGCGAAGGATGGGCGCCGCATCGCCGTCTCGCTTGCCGTCTCCCCGATCATCGGCGGCGATGGCGCCATCATCGGCACGTCGCGCGTGGCGCGCGACATCACCGAGCGCAAGCGCGCCGAGGCCGAGCGCGAGGAGGAAGGGCGGCGCAAGGACGAGTTTCTCGCCACGCTGTCGCACGAGCTGCGCAATCCGCTCGCGCCGATTCGCAACGCGGTCGACCTGCTGGCGAAGGTCGGCGACAACCCGGCCATCAGGCGCGACGCGCAGGCGATCCTCGATCGCCAGGTGAAGCAGATGGCGAAGCTGGTCGACGATCTGATGGAGCTGACCCGTGTCTCGCGCGGCATGCTCACGCCCGACAAGCGCGATGTGGCTCTCGCGGATATCGTGCAAAGCGCAGTCGAGATGAGCCGGCCGCTCATCGATGGCGCGCGGCATCGGCTCACCGTCGTCGTGCCCGAGCCACCCGTCGTCCTGCATGCCGATCCAATGCGTATAGCGCAGGTGCTGTCCAACTTGCTGAACAACGCGGCCAAATACACGCCGTCCGAGGGGGCGATAACCCTTGACGTGTCGCTCGCCGGCGAGGAAGCGCGCATATCCGTGCGTGACACCGGCATCGGCATCGACCCTGCCGCACTGCCCCAGCTGTTCGAAATGTTCTCGCGCGCGGGCGCCGGCAAGCTGAGCGGCCAGTCCGGACTGGGCATTGGACTCGCCATTGCTCGCAGCCTCGCGCGGCTCCATGACGGCGACATCGAGGCGCGCAGCGACGGTGTCGGAAAGGGCAGCGAGTTCGTCGTGCGCCTGCCGCTCGCCCGGAGCAAGGCGCCGCTGCCCGCGGCGGCGCGAGCGGACGCTGCGCCAGCCGCCGTTACGCCACGCCGCGTCCTCATCGCGGACGACAACATCGACGCCGCCAGCACCACGGCGCTCATCCTGCGGCACGTGGGCCATGAGGTGCGCACTGTGCACGACGGTCATGCCGCGCTTCGAGCCGTGTACGAGCAGCCGCCGGAAGTGCTGCTGCTCGATCTCAGCCTGCCGGGCCTGGATGGCTATGCAGTCGCCGCGCGCCTGCGCGCCGACGCACGCCTGAAGGGCGTGCGAATCGTTGCACTCACGGGGCACGGGCTCGAAAGCCATCGCGCTCGCTCGCGCCAGGCCGGGTTCGACGAGCATCTCGTCAAACCGGTCGATCCGGAAACCCTTGCGCGAGCGGTGAGCTCGCTCCATTAGCCGCGCTGGGCTGCCAGCGGCTAGCGTCGCTCGCGCGACAGGCTGTAGTAGGTGCCGGTGAAGATGATCAGCGCGCCGACGATCACCATCGGGTCGAACGGCTCGGCATAGAAGACGGCGCCGACCACCGCGATCAGCGGCAGGCGGATGAAGTCGACCGGCACCACCACGGTCGCGTCGGCGAGCTTCATCGCGCGCGTCATCGAGTAGTGCGCGGCGAAGGAGCCGGCGCCGATGGCGATGATCCACGGCACGTCGACGAGCATGGGCGTTACCCAGGCCGGCAGCGCGCCGAGCAGAGTGATCGGGAACTGCACTACGGACATCCAGAAGGTCACCGCCAGCGCGCTATCCGTGGCGGACAGCCGCTTGGTCAGGATCATGCTGCTCGCGTAGAGCATCGAGCCGACCAGCATGACGAGCGCGCCCGGATTGAACGCGCCGAGGCCCGGCCGCAGGATGATGAGCACCCCGGTGAGGCCGAGGGCGAGCTGGACCATGCGCCCCTGGTTCAGCCGCTCGCCGAGGAACAGGGCGGCGAGGATCGCCACCCACACCGGCATGGTGAATTCGATGGCGAACACCGTGGCGAGGGCGAGGACGCCGATCGCGTACATCCAGCACCATTGGCCGCCGAGGTGCAGCACGGCGCGCGCCGCATGCGCCGGGAAGCGCCGCGTGCGCAGCGGCGCGACGCCGTAGCGCAGCACCAGGCCGCTGATGAGAAGCAGCGTGACCAGCGTGCGCAGCGCCAGGATCTCCAGCACGCTCATGTGGCGGAGCAGCTCGCGCACCGCGACGGCCATCAGCGCGAACGACAGCACGGCACCGATCATCCAGAGCACGCCGCGAACCGGGTTTTGCTGCGAATCCATCTAGGGTGGGAGAAATCCCTATGTTATCTTCCGCCGCCCATGCCGCACGCCGAGACGCTCTACCGCAGGCAAATCGCGCGGCTGTTCGAGCGCTCGCCGTTCTACCGCGAAAAGCTCTCCGCCGCCGGGTTTGTTTCACCCGCCGATGCCCCCGGCCTCGCCGATATCGCCAGGCTGCCGTTCACCGAGAAGGACGAGCTGCGCGCGAGCCAGGCCAATCATCCGCCCCTCGGCGCGCACGCCGCGATCGCCATCTCGCAGGCGGCGCGCGTCTACTCGACGAGCGGCACGAGCGGCGCGCCGCTCTACATCCCGCTGTCGAAGGCCGACGTCGAGCAATGGCGCGAGATCGGCCGGCGCACGTACTCGTGCAACGGCCTGCAGGCCGGCGACCGCGTCGTCACCACTTATGGCGCGGGCCCCTTCGTCGCCGGCGCCTCGCTTGCCGCCTTCGAGGCGATCGGCTGCGTGCACATCCCGGTGGGCGTCGGCAACACCGATCGCCTGCTCACCGCCATCGAGAGACTGCAGCCGGAGGCGGTGGCCTGCACGCCGTCGTATGCATTGCACGTCGCCGAGGTCGCGTCGAGCCGCAAAATTTCGCTCCGCAGCGTGAAGCGCATCATCGTCGGCGGCGAGCCGGGCGGCGGCGAGGAGGGCATGCGCCGCAAGCTCGAGACCCTGTGGGACGCGCAGATCTTCGAGATCATGGGCATCGGCGATGTCGCGGCCTCGCTGTGGGGCGAGTGCCAGCACCAGGCCGGCATGCACTTCTCGGCGACGGAGTTCGTGCACGTCGAGCTGATCGATCCGGATACCGGCGTTGCCCGGAAGTGGGAGGATGGGCAGACCGGCGAGCTAGTCTACACGCACCTCGACCGCGAGGCGGCGCCGCTCCTTCGCTTCAGGAGCCGCGACCACGTCACCGTCACCACTTCGAAGTGCGCGTGCGGGCGCACGACGCCGCGCGTGCGCTGCATCGGCCGCACGGACGACATGCTGATCGTGCGCGGCGTGAACGTCTTCCCCTCGGCGGTGCGCGAAGTCGTGGCGCGCTTCCAGCCGAAGGTCACCGGCGCCATCCTGATCAAACCGCGCGCCAGGGGTGTGAAGCAGGAGCCGCCGGTGCCGATCCTCGTCGAAGGCGAGGCCGTGCTCGGCGAGCGCATCGCCAAGGAAATCCGCAGCGCGCTGCTCTTCACCGCGGAAGTGAAAATGGTGCGGCCGCAGTCGCTGCCGCGGTCCGATTACAAGGTCAAGCTGGTGGACTACTCGGAGGTACAGTGAGCAAAATGAGGAAATTCGGGGTCAGGGCGCTAATTCTCTATTTCGCCTTCGCCGGCGCCGCGTCGGCCCAGTCTTATCCTTCGAAGCCCGTTCGCATCGTGGTGCCTTACACCGCCGGCGGCCCGGCGGATCTGCTCGTCCGCGCGCTCGGCCAGAAGCTCACCGACGCCTGGGGCCAGCAGATCATCGTGGAGAACAAGCCCGGCGCGAACGAGATCATCGCGGCGCAGGACATCGCCAAGTCTCCGGCCGACGGCTACAACTATCTGCTCGCCTCCGACGCGGTCTATTCGCTCAACGGGTATCTCTACTCGAAGCTGCCGTACGACCCGGTGAAGGACTTCGCGCCGGTTTCGCGCCTCGTCACGGCGAACCTGATGCTCGTCACGCGACCGGACTTTCCGGCCTCGACGCCGAAGGACCTGGTGGCGCACGCCAAGAAGAATCCGGGCAAGCTCAACTACGGCACGGTTGGCGCGGGCGGCGTGAATCACCTCGCGATGGCGTGGTTCAACACGCAGAACGGCCTCGAGATGCAGCCCGTGCACTACAAGGGCCTGGTGAACGGCCTGCAGGACATCATGACCAGCCGGCTCGACGTCATGTTCGCGGTCATCGGCGGCGCCGCGCCGCAGATCAAGGCCGGCAAGATGAAAGGCCTCGCCGTCTCCGGCAAGAACCGCCATCCGCTCATTCCGCAGGTGCCGACCTTCGCCGAGAGCGGCATGCCGAACTTCGACGCCTCGTTCTACTTCGCGCTCGCCGCGCCGGCCGGCACGCCGCGCGAGATGGTGGCGAAGATGGCGAGCGAGTCGGCGAAGATCATCAACACGGCGGAGTTCAAGGAGCGCCTCACCACGCTCGGCTTCGAACCGGTGGGCGATACGCCGGAGCAGTTCGCGGGCTTCCTCCAACGCGACCGGGAGCTCGCACAACGGAAAGTGCAGGCGTCGGGGGCGCGCCTCGACTGACACGCCGCCGCCGCGTCGTCGCGTGGACGGCGGCGGGCATGGTCGGCGCCGCGCTCGCCGCGGGCGGGGTCGTCTATTCGGGCGTCTATGACGTTTCCGCCACCGACCAGCACCTCTGGCCGACCTACTGGACGCTGCGCGCGGCGATGGAGCGTTCGATCGCCGTGCGCGCGAGGCGCATCGAGGTGCCGCCACTCGACGATGCGGCTCGCCGGCGTGGCTTCTCGCTTTACCGCGATCACTGCGTTCGCTGCCACGGCGCGCCGGGCGTAGCGCCCGAGCCCTTTGCATTGGGCCTCTTGCCGGTGCCGGAGAACCTCGCGCTCGTCGGCCGGAAACGCAGCACCGCGGAAATCTATTGGACCGTGCGCAACGGCCTCAAGATGACCGGCATGCCGGCCTGGCAATACCGGCTCGACGACGGCGCGATGTGGGACGTGGCCGCGTTCGTGAAGCAGCTTCCGCAGCTCTCCCCCGCCGGCTATGCCGCGCTCGAGCCCGCGGCGCCCAGGGGCGATGCGAGCGCGGACGGCACGCCGGACCCGAAGCGCGGCAAGAAGGCCCTCGAGCAGTACGCCTGCGTCACGGGCCACGAGATTCCGGGCGTGGTCGGCTCCAATTCGCCGGTCGGCCCGTCGCTCAAGCACGTCGCGAGCCGCGCGTTCATCGCCGGCGTCCTGCCCAACACTCGCGAAAACATGGCGCACTGGATCGCTGCGCCACAGGAAGTGAAGCCGGGCAACGCGATGCCCGACCTTGCGGTGCGCGTTCGCGATGCGAACGACATCGCCGCCTTCCTCGCCACGCTGAATTAGAATCGCCGCCTTTCATGGCGATTCCCTTCCGCGCCGACCAGGTCGGCAGCCTTCTGCGCCCGGAACGCCTCAAGCAGGCGCGCGAGAAGTTCCTCGGCCCGCAGACACCGACCAGCGCCATCGGCCCGCACGACAACGCCGACCTGCGCGCGGTCGAGGATGAGTGCGTGCGCGAAGTCGTCGCCATGCAGGAGCGCGTCGGCCTCCAGGCGGTGACCGACGGCGAGTTCCGCCGCCGCAGCTGGTGGCTCGAGCTGATCCTCGGCTGGGAAGGATTCGAGGCCGATCGCACCGGATCGGCGAAGCTGAAATGGCGCGACGCGTCGGGCCCCACGCAGGGATTTTCCGATCTGAACGTCGTCGGCCCGATCCGCTGGGGGCCGAGCTCGGTGGTTCGCGCCTTCCAGTTTCTGAAGGCCACCACCACCCGGGTGCCGAAGGTGACGATGCCGGCGCCGAACTGCGTCCATTACTACACCGGCGGCAAGCTCGGCTTCTACCGGAACGACAAGGACCGCTTCTGGGCTGACCTGGTCGCCGCCTATCGCAAGGAGATCGCCGAGCTGGTCGCCGCCGGCGCCCGCTACATCCAGCTCGACGACACGAGCATCGCCTTCATCTGCGATCCCGTGCATCGCGAGTACGTGAAGAGCTGGGGCGAAGACCCCATGCGCCTGCTCGAGACGTACGCGGAGAAAATCAACGAGACCGTCGCCGGCCTGCCGTCCGACGTCACCATCACGCTGCACCAGTGCCGCGGCAACCGCGAGGGCAACTGGGCGGCCGAAGGCGGCTACGAGCCGGTGGCCGAGGTGCTGTTCAACCGCATCAACGTGAACGGCTATTTCCTCGAGTACGACAGCGCGCGCGCCGGCGGTTTCGAGCCGCTGCGCTTCCTGCCCAAGGGGCCGAAGCGCGTCGTGCTCGGGCTGGTCTCCAGCAAGAGCGCCCGCGTGGAGACGGAAGCCGAGCTCGTGCAGAAAATCGAGGCGGCGGCGAAGGTGGCGCCGCTCGAGCAGCTCGCGCTCAGCCCGCAGTGCGGGTTCGCGAGCTCCATCAAGGGCAACCCACTCGGGCAGGCGGAGCAGGAAGCCAAGCTGGCGCGGATCGTTTCCGTCGCCGGCAAAGTCTGGAGAAACTAATGGCCAAGGCAGAACAACGACTCGACATCTTCCCCCACATCTTCCCGCGCGAGTTCTTCGATCGCATGAAGGGCATCGCCGAGCAGAAGCCGGCGCTCGCGGCGAACATCAAGCGCTGGCTGAACATCCCGGTGCTGTGGGACCTCGATGCGCGCGTCAAGATGATGAAGAAGTGGCCGGGCTACCAGCAGGTGCTGACGCTGTCGCTGCCGGCGATCGAGTTCCTCGCCGACGAGAACGAGAGCCCGGCGCTCGCGCGCCTCGCGAACGACGGCATGTACGAGATCGTGCAGAAGCACCCGGACCTCTTCCCGTGCTTCGTCGCCTCGCTGCCGATGAACAACGTGCCGGCCGCGCTCGAAGAGATCGATCGCACCGTCGGCACGATGGGGGCGAAGGGCATCCAGATCTTCACCAACATGAACGGCCGGCCGATGGACGACCCGGAGTTCTTCCCGATCTTCGAGCGCATGTCGAAGAAGTACGACCTGCCGATCTGGGTGCACCCGGTGCGCACGGCCAAGTTCGCCGACTATCCCGGCGAGCCGAAGTCGAAGTACGAGCTGTGGTGGCTGTTCGGCTGGCCCTACGAGACGAGCGTCTTCATGGGCCGCATGGTGTTCTCCGGCATGTTCGACAAGCTGCCGAACCTGAAGATCATCACCCACCATCTCGGCGCGATGGTGCCGTTCCTCTCGCACCGCGTCGGCTACGGCATGGACCAGTTCGGCAGCCGCACCACCGACGAGGACTACGAAGGGCAGCTGAAGAAGATGCTCGCGAAGGGCATGCGGCCGGTCGATTACTTCAAGAAGTTCTACAACGACACCTCGATCAACGGCTGGGCGAGCGGCATGCGCACCGGCATCGACTTCTTCGGCTCCGACCACGTCCTCTTCGGCACCGACTGCCCGTTCGACCCCGAGGGCGGCCCGCTCTTCATCCGCGAGATCATGAAGGCGATGGAGCAGCTGAAGCTCAAGCCCAACGACCGCCGCAAGATCTACTTCGGCAACGCGGCCAACCTGCTCAAGCTCTCGCTACCGAAGCCGAAGGCCGCTGCCGCGAAGAAGAAGCCGGCGAAGAAAGCCAAGAAAAAGCGCTAATCAGGGACAGACCACGTTTATGCGTCGGGCTGTAGCGGTCCTCCTGCTCCTGATACCCATCCTGGGATGGTCGCAGGCGTATCCGAATCGGCCCGTGCGGGTGGTGGTGACGTTCCCGCCCGGCGGCACGCCGGACATCTACGGGCGCGTGATGGCGGCGGAGCTGCAGAAGATCTGGGGGCAGCCGGTGGTGGTGGAGAACCGCACCGGCGCCGGCGGCACGATCGGCACCGACTTCGTGGCGAAGGCGCCGGCCGACGGCTACACGCTGCTCTTCGCGGCCGACGCGACCATCACGCTGGCGCCGTCGGTGATCGCGAAGATGCCCTACGACCCGGTGCGCGAGCTGACACCGATCGTGAACGTGACGGCCGGTCCGTTCGTGCTGATGGCGAATCCGGCGTTTCCGGCGAACAACATGGCCGAGCTCATCGCGCTCGCCAAGAAGGAGCCGGGCAGGATTGCGTACGCGTCCTCCGGCGCGGGCGGCCAGCAGCACCTCGCGATGGAGAGCGTACGCACCATGGCGGGAATCGACGTCGTGCATGTGCCGTACAAGGGCTTTGGGCAGGGCGTGACCGACGTGCTCGCCAACCAGGTGCCGCTCATCTTCGGCGGGATCACCGCATCCATCGCTTATACGAGCTCCGGAAAATTGAAAGCCCTCGGCGTGACGAGCGCCACGCGGGCGAAGGCGATGCCGAACGTGCCGGCCATCGCGGAGACGCTGCCCGGCTTCGACATCACGGCCTGGTACGGCTTCCTCGGGCCGGCGAAGCTGCCGGCCGACATCGTGCGCAAGATCAACCACGATGCCTGCGCCGTCATCGCGCGCCCGGATTTCCAGGAGCGGCTGACGAAGGACGGCATCGAGCCGGTCGGCAATACGCCGTCCGAGTTCGCCGATCAGATCAAGCTCGACATCGCCCGCTGGGCGAAGATCGTCAAGGCCGCCGGCGTGAAG
>DATMIG010000026.1:0-1738 GCA_035554335.1 Burkholderiales bacterium | reverse complement strand
ACCGGATTCAGGTTGTCTTCCAGCCGGTCGGCGGCCTTCGGCTCGATGATGAAGAGCGTGCCGCCCGGCTTCACCAGTGAATGGACGCGCTTCAGCGTCTCCACCGGCGCGGCGAGGTCGTGCACGCAGTCGCAGACGGTGACCAGGTCGAATTGCCCGCTCGGCACCTCCGTGCCGAAGCGGATGTCGAGATTTTTCGCCGCCTCGCGCGCGCGCAGGATCGATTGGGCGTCGACGTCGTAGCCTTCGACCTGCGCCGCGGGAAACGCTTTCTTGATCGCCATCGCCACGCGTCCCGAGCCGCAGCCGAAGTCGAGCATGCGCCCGCCGGCCGCGAGCTTCGCCGTCACCTCCGGCAGCGACTTCAGCCAGTAGCTCGCGAAGCGCTCCTCGTATTGCCCGCGGTTGATGAGGTCGAGCGCGGTGATGCAATCCGGACCGAACTGCTCGAACGGCACGCCGCCGCCTTTCGCAAAGGCGTCCGCCACCTTCGGCGCGACGTTGAGGAGCGGCGGCACCATGGCGTACATGCCGCCGACGAAATGATCGGTGCCGTCGGAGGCGACGAAATAGGCCATCTCTTCCGGCAGCGTGTATTTGCCGCCCGAGTACTCGAGATAGCCGGCCGCCGCCATGCCCTTGAGCCATTCGCCCACATAGCGGCTTTGCAGCCCCGATGCCTGTACCACCTGCTCGAGCGTCATCGGCCCTTTCCCCGCCATCGCGCGGAAGAGCCCGGTGCGCGTGCCGACGTAGGCCATGCCGGCGCTCATCGCGCCGGCCATGTCGCGGAATACCTTGTCGATGGCCTGCTTTGTCTTCTCCTTGTCCATGCTCCTTTATTATGGGGCCATGAAAGACCCGCGCCCCGTCACGCTGGAGAAGCACGGCGTTCGCCTCGAGCCGCTGACGCGCGAGCACGCCGATGCGATCGGAAGCGCGGCGGCGGACGGCGAGCTGTGGAACCTGTGGGTCACCTCGGTGCCGGCGCCCGGCGAGACCCAGACGTATATTTCGACCGCGCTCAGCGGATACGAGGCCGGGCACATGCTGCCCTTCGCGGTGCGCGAGCTCTCGAGCGGCGCGATCGTCGGCAGCACGCGCTACCACGACATCGTGAAGCCGGCGAACCGCGTCGAGATCGGCTACACCTGGTATTCGAAGCGCTGGCAGAAGAGCCACGTCAACACGGCGTGCAAGCTGATGCTGCTCGCGCACGCGTTCGACGAGCTCGGCTGCGGAGTGGTAGGCCTGCGCACCGACCACTTCAACTTCGCGTCGCAGCGCGCGATCGAGGCGCTCGGCGCGAAAAAGGACGGCGTCATCCGCCAGCACGCGACTCGGCGCGACGGCACGATCCGCGACACGGTGATGTACAGCATCCTCGCTGCCGAGTGGCCGGACGTGCGCCGGCATCTCGAGTCACGTCTCAAGAAAAACCCTCGCTGAGACTGCAAGCCCCATTCCCGTAAGCCCGCCTTAAGGGAGGAACGCGAGGCGCGCTGCGCGTGTCCCATTTGCTGACAGGAGGCGAAGCAAATGGCGCAGACGGTCGGCGAGTTCCTTCTCAAGCGGCTCAGCCAGTGGGGCGTAAAGCGCGTCTACGGTTATCCCGGCGACGGCATCAACGGCATCATGGGGGCCTTCGGCCGCACCAAGGACGTCGAATTCATCCAGGCGCGGCACGAGGAGCTCGCTGCGTTCATGGCCTGCGCGCACGCCAAGTTCTCCGGTGAGG
>DATMIG010000025.1:0-5259 GCA_035554335.1 Burkholderiales bacterium | reverse complement strand
CGAAACTGAGCCATCGGTGCTCCTCCTCGTCGCGCGATAATAGCGCACCATGCGCGCAGTCGAGATCAGCCAGCCGGGCGGGCCGGAAGCGCTGAAGCTCACCGATGTTCCGAAGCCCGCTCCGAAGCCGAACGAGATCGTCGTCAAAGTCGCCGCCGCGGGCGTAAACCGTCCGGACGTGCTGCAGCGCATGGGGCTCTACCCCGTGCCGCCGGACGCCTCGCCGCTGCCGGGCCTCGAGATCGCGGGCGAGGTCGTCCAGCTGGGTAGCGAAGCTAAGACTTGGAAAGTCGGCGACAAGGTTTGTGCGCTCGCGAACGGCGGCGGCTATGCCGAGTTCTGCGCGGTGCCGGCGGTCCAGGCGCTCCCGGTTCCCGGCACCCTTTCGATGGCCGAAGCGGCTTCGCTGCCCGAAACGTTCTTCACCGTGTGGAGCAACGTCTACGACCGCGGCCGCCTCGCGCCGGGCGAATCGCTCCTCGTGCAGGGCGGCACCTCCGGCATCGGCGTGACCGCGATCCAGATGGCCGCCGCGCTCGGCAATCGCGTGTTCGCCACGGCCGGCAGCGACGACAAGGTCGCGGCCTGCGTGCGGCTCGGCGCGGAGAAGGCCTTCAACTACAAGACGCAGGACTGGGTCGCGGAAGTGCGCGCCGCCACCGGCGGCAAGGGCGTCAACGTCATCCTCGACATGGTCGGCGGCGACTACGTGCCGCGCGAGCTCAAGTGCCTCGCCGAGGAAGGGCGCCTCGTGTTCATCGCCTTCCTGCGCGGGCCGAAGACCGAGCTCCCGATCGTCGACGTGATGTCGAAGCGGCTCACCATCACCGGCTCGACGCTGCGCCCGCGCAATGCCGAGTTCAAGGGCTACGTCGCGGAGAACCTGCGCGAGAAGATCTGGCCGCTGATCGAGTCCGGGCGCATCAAGCCCCAGGTCTATAAAACGTTCGCATTGGAGCAAGCGGGCGACGCCCATCGCCTGATGGAATCCTCGCAGCACATCGGCAAGATCGTCCTCACCTTGTAGGAATTCGGGGTCAGGGCGCTAATGCCCCTGCTCATTCGCGCGCCATTTGGGGAATTAGCGCACTGACCCCGAATTCCGGCCTTACGCGATAGAAGACTCCTCGCGCAGCCAGGTCACGAAGTCGGCCACCTCCGGCCGGCCTTCGGCGTTCTTCGAGATGATGGCGAAGTAGGCGCGCGCGGGATCCGCGCTCGACTTGAACGGCGCGACCAGCTCCTTCGACGCGAGCATGTCCTTGAGGAGCGGAGCGCGGCCGAGCGCGACGCCGTGTCCGGCGACCGCGGCCGGGATGATCTGCTCGTAGCCCGAGAAGGTGAGCGTGCCGGCCGGCTTCAAGTCCGCGATGCCCGCCACCTCGAGCCAAGTCTTCCAGTTCAGCCACGGATGGCGTGCGTCCGGATCGTCGTACTGGAGGAGCGTGTGGTTCTTGAGATCGGCCGGCTCGCGCAGCGGCAGCTTCTTGAGGAGCTTCGGGCTGCAGACCGGGAACACCTTCTCGCCGAACAGGCGCACCGCGTTCGGCCCGGCGAGCGACGCCGGCCCGTGGCGGATCGCAAGGTCGAGCCCGTCGCGCTCGAGGTCCTGCACGCGCGTGTCGGCGGTGATGCGCACGTCGACGTCCGGATGCGTGCGGCGAAAGCCGGCGAGGCGCGGGATGAGCCACAGCGCGGCGAACGAAGCGGTGGTGGTGACGGCAAGCGGACGCTTGCCCTTCTGCGAGCGCAGGCGGCTCGTCGCCGTGCGCATCGTCGTCAGCACCTGCGCGGCCGCGGCGTAGAGCTGCTGGCCGGCGTCGGTCAGGACCAGCGCCCGGTGGCGACGGTGGAAGAGCTCGACGCCGAGCTGGTCCTCGAGCTCCTTGATCTGCCGGCTCACCGCCGACTGGGTGATGAATAGTTCCTCCCCGGCCTTGGTGAACGACAGGTGCCGCGCGGCCGCCTCGAAGCCCTGCAGGAGGTCGAGGCTCGGCAGGGTGCTACGCATCGGCATAGACATTCCTTTTGCTCATGTGTGCCTTGAGAATTTACCGTTTGAGCAGGGGCCCGGAAGGATGCATTCTACGCATGCAAAAAGGAGACCCCATGAAACTCGAACTGATCAAAGGCAACGTCAAGCTCGGCCCGAACCAGACCCTCAAGGTGGTGGACGGCGCCGGCAGCACCGTGACGGCCGTCGAAGGCTCGGTCTGGATCACGGAAGAGAACCGCCCGAACGACATCGTGCTCAGCCCCGGCGGCAAGTACACGCTGCGCGAGCGCGGCATCGCCCTAGTCAACTCGCTCGGCGGCGCCGCTGCCGTGGCGCTCGGCTGAGGAGGCGGTATGAGAATCGACTATCCGTCGCTCGAAATCCTGCACGCCCGGGCGCGCCGCGAGCGCGCCGAAATGGTCTACCGGCTGCTGATCGCACCGGTGATCCGCCTGCTGAAGAAGCGTCCGGCGGCGGCCGTTACCGCCGCGCCCCTGCGCTCGAGGCTCGCGTAATGCCGCTGGTCCGCATCGAACTGCTGCACGGCCGCACGGTGGAGCAGCGCCAGCGCATCGGCGACGCCGTCCACCGCGCGCTCGTCGAGACCATCGGCGTGCCCGAGCGCGACCGCTTCCAGCTCATCACCGAGCACAGCGCGTCGGAGCTGGTGTACGACCGCGAGTACCTCAACATCAAGCGCACGGACAACATCGTGATCATCCAGATCACGCTCTCGACCGGCCGCACCGCGGCGCAGAAGCGCGCGCTCTTCCGCCGCATCGCGGAGAACCTCGCCGCGCTCGACGTCCGTCGAGAAGACGTGTGGATCAACCTGGTCGAAGTGGCGAAAGAGAACTGGTCGTTCGGTCTGGGACTCGCCTCCTACGCACCCGAGGTCGTTCCGCAGAAGCAGAGCGCCTGACGCGCATAGAATGGGCGCTTCCTCCGCGGAGCGCCCATGTTCAGAGAAGGTCTCCTCAAAGGTAAGCGCGTCCTCGTCACGGGCGGCGGCACCGGCCTGGGGAAGGAAATCGCCGCCCGCTATGCCGCGCTCGGCGCCGACCTCTGGCTCGCCGGCCGGCGCGGCGGGGTGGTCGAAGAGACGGCAAAAGAACTGAGCTCGCGCTACGGCGTGAGCGTGAAGACGCATTCGGTCGACATCCGCGACGCGGCCGCCGTCGAGGCGATGGTGCAGCGGATCTGGGACGAATCGGGTCCGCTCACGGGCCTCGTCAACAACGCCGCCGGCAACTTCATCAGCCCGACGAAGGACCTGACGCCGAACGGCTTCAACGCCATCGCCAACATCGTCTTCCACGGCACGTTCTACGTGACGCAGGCCGTCGGCAAGCGCTGGATCGCGGGAGGGCAGAAGGGCACGGTCCTCTCGATCCTCGTCACCTGGGTGCACACCGGCTCGCCGTATGTGGTGCCGTCGGCGATGTCCAAGGCCGGCCTGCACGTGATGACCAAATCGCTCGCCGTCGAATGGGGCCGCTTCGGCATCCGCCTGAACGCCATCGCGCCGGGGCCTTTTCCGACCGAAGGCGCGACCAAGCGGCTGCGCCCGGGCGGCGGGTTCGGCGATTCCGCGCAGATGAATCCCATGCGCCGCGTCGGCAAGATGGAAGAGCTGCAGAACCTCGCCACCTTCCTGATGGCCGACGGCTGCGAATGGCTGACCGGCGAGACGATCGCGATCGACGGCGCCGGGTATCTCGCCACCGGCTCGGGCGCCTATTTCACCGAGCTCGACAAGCTGTCCGATGCCGATTGGGAGAAGATGCGCGCGATGATCAAGGCGCAGAACGACAAAGATCGCGCCGCGCGAACGACGTGAAGGCACGGCCCGCCGCAACCCTCGCCCTGCTGCGCGACGCGCCGGGTGGCCCCGAGGTGCTCATGCTGCAGAGGACGAAGAGCGCCGTGTTCCTCGGCGGCGCGTACGTCTTTCCCGGCGGCTCGCTCGACACCGCGGATACCGATCCCCGCCTCGTCGCGCGCGTGCGCGACCTGCCGTCCGAGCATCCGCCGATCGCGTACTGGATTGCCGCGATCCGCGAATGCTTCGAGGAAGCGGGCATCCTCCTCGCGTGCGACAACGACGGCGCGCCCATCGATCCGGCGCGGGCCGCGCGCCTGGCCGAGGACCGGACGCGGCCGTTCATCGAGCTCCTCGAGAGCGAGGACCTCTATATCCCGGCGGGCGAGCTCGCCTACATCGGCCACTGGGTGACGGCGCCGAACCGGCCGCGGCGCTTCGATACGCGCTTCTTCGTCGCCATCGCGCCGCAGGGCCAGGAAGGCCGCCACGACGCCGGCGAGATGGTCGATACGCTGTGGATCACGCCCGGCCAGGCGCTCGAGCGCGGTGCGCGCCGCGAGATCGAGCTGGTCTACGCCACCGAGACCACGCTCGCCGAGCTGAAGCCCTTCGCCACCGCCGCGGAGGCGGTGCAGTACGTGCGCGGCAAGAAGGAGATCGAGGAGAACCGCGCGGTGATCGCCTTGGGCAAGGATGGCGAGCGGGTTTTCAGGCGGGCCGACCCGCCGTACTTCGAGATCCACTGGAGCGATCGCGAGGAGACCGGCACCACCACCTACGACATCGTCGCCGGCGAGCCGAAGCGCCTCGACCAATGGGTGACGCGCCTCACCGCGCCGAATCCGGGAATGATGACCGGCCCCGGCACCAACACGTACCTCGTCGGCTCGGACAACGCGCGCGCCGTGATCGATCCAGGGCCGGACATCGGCTCGCACATCGAGCGCATCCTCGCGTTCGCGAACATCAAGTGGGTGATCTGCACCCACACGCACATGGACCACTCGCCGGCCGCGGCGGCGATCAAGGCGGCGACCGGCGCGCAGGTGCTTGGACGCCCCGCACCGGAAGGACAGGATGCGAGCTTCAGGCCCGACTTCGTGGTCGAGAACGGGCAGCGCATCCAGGTGGGAGAGATTGCGCTCCGCGCCATCCACACGCCGGGCCATGCGTCCAATCATCTCTGCTACCTGCTGGAAGAGACGCACATGCTCTTCACCGGCGACCACGTCATGCAGGGATCGACGGTGGTGATCAATCCGCCCGATGGCGACATGCGCGCCTACCTCCAGTCGCTCGAGCGGCTGCTCGACGAGAACGTCGCCATCATCGCGCCGGGACACGGCTACCTCATCGGCGCGCCGCAGAAGGAGATCCGGCGCCTCATCGCGCACCGCCTCGCCCGCGAGGAAAAGGTTCTCAATGCGCTCGTCAAGAT
>DATMIG010000024.1:0-3306 GCA_035554335.1 Burkholderiales bacterium | reverse complement strand
AGGCGACCGAGCCGGGCTGGCGGTGGACTTTCAGCGCCTGCTCGGAGTAGCCGGCGTTCTCGTTGGAGAAGCGCTTGCCGTTCGCGTTGACGTGGAAGCCGCCCTCGGTGACGGTGGCCCAGTTGAGGTGCACGCCATGCGGCGTGGCCATCGCGCCGTGGCCCTGGAAGGAGCCCATGTCCTTCAGCGACGCGCCGAGCGCCTCGCCCCAGCGCACCGCGTCGCCCTGGTTGCCGACGTGCCCTTCGTAGAAGAGCTCCGCCGCCTCGGGAATGAAGCGCTTCAGCATCTCCTTGCTGCCGCCGTAGCCGTTGCAGGCGAGGACGAGCGCATCGCAGCCGATGTCCTCGGTCTTGCCATCGGGCCGCGTGACGCGCACGCCGCGGATGCGGCCGTCGGCGTCGGCGTAGAGGTCGGTGGCGTGCGCCGAGGTGGCGAGCGGAATCTCCTCGCGCTCCACCGCCGCGAGCAGCGCCGCGTGCAGCTCCGCGCCGTCGAGCGACTTCGCCGCGTGCATGTGCGGCCGGCTGTGGCCGGGATACTGGAAGTTGAGCACGCAGGTGAGCGGCACCTTCTGCCGCTCGACCAGCCACTCGACCGTGTTCTTCGCCTCGTCGGCGATCAGGCGCGCGATCGCGTGGTCGCATTCGTCGTGCGACTTCGCCAGGATGTCCTGGTAGAGAAGATCCGGGGTGTCATCCATGAGTCCGGCCGCGCGCTGCAGCTTGGTGCCCGCCGCCGGGATCTGTCCGCTCGAGAGCGACGTGCTGCCGGAGGGCTTGGCATCGCGCTCGAGGATGACGACGTCGGCGCCATGCTCCTTGGCGGCGAGCGCGGCGATGGTGCCGCAGGCGCCGGCGCCGATGACGAGGACTTGCGTGTGAGTCGGGAACTTCCGGCCTTCGGCTTTCAGGATCGGCATTTCTACTTCGCCATCAAGTTAGGCAGCCACGTGATCATCCCGGGGAAGAATACGTAGAGGACCAGCGATAGAAAATCCATCGCGATGAAGGGCATCACGCCCGTGAACACCTGCCCGAGCGTGACCGGCACCGGAGACGAGCTCTTCACCACGAACACGTTCAGCCCGACCGGCGGCGTGAGCACGCCGATCTCGGCGAGCTTCACCGAGACCACGCCGAGCCAGATGGGGTCGAAACCCTGCGCCACCATCACCGGGTACATGATCGGCAGGGTCATCACCATGATGGCGATCGGCTCGATGAAGCAGCCGAGGATCGTGAAGAGGACGACGTAGCCGATGAGGTACGTGTACTTGCCGGTGCCGAGCGAGAGCAGCCCGTTGGAGATGATGTCGACCAGCCCGGAATAGGTGAGGAAGCGCGCGAAGAGCATGCCGCCGACGACGATGATGAAGATCACCGAGGTGGTGACCGCCGCCTCCTTCAGCACCTCGGTCAGCGTGCCGAGGCCGAGCTTGCGCTTGACGAGGGCGATGACGAAGGCGCCGAAGGCGCCGATCGCGCCGGCGTAGGTGGCGGGAAAGTAGCCGCCATAGATGCCGCCCACCACGAGGAAGAAGAGGATCGCGATGCCGGACACGCCGTAAAGCGAACGCCAGCGCGCCGACCAGTCGATGTCGATCTCCGCGCGCGGCGCGAGATCGGGCCGCAAGCGCGCCACCGCGTAGATGCCGCCGCAATAGATCAGCGCCGTGACGATGCCCGGGATGATGCCGGCGATGAGGAGCTTGCCGATCGACTGCTCGGTGATCACGCCGTAGATCACCATCAGGATGCTGGGCGGGATGAGCGCGGCGAGCGTTCCGGCGGCGGCGATGCAGCCCGAGCTCAGGCGCACGTCGTAGCCGAAGCGCGTCATCTCGGGCATCGCCATCTTGGTGAACACCGCCGCATTCACGATGGTCGAGCCCGACGCGGCGCCGAACGCGGCGGACGACATGACGGTGGCCATCGCCAGTCCGCCGCGCAGCTTGCCCAGCCACACATATGCCGCGCGGAAGCATTCGGTGACGATGCCCGCCGCCGTGGCGAACGAGCCCATCAGGATGAAAAGCGGGATGACGGCGAGGTTGAAGTTGTTGGTGGTGCTGAACGGTATCGCGGCGAACTGCGCCCCCGCGGCATCCGGCCCGACCGTGAGCAGGATGCCGATGAAGCCGGCGAGGCCGAGCGCCACGCCGATGTGCACCCCGAGCGCCAGGCACGCGATGAGGAACGGAATCACGATCCAGCCGGCTGCCTGCGCCGAAAGCAGTTCCATCGCCGGTCAGCTCACCTTTGCCGTGTCTTCCGGCGCGGGGCCGTGATGCGGCGGTCCTTCGCCGCGCCGCATGCGCCCGAAGTCGGCGACGACGTCGAGCGCGAGCTGCACGACGAGGAGCACGGCGCCGGCGCTGAGCAGCATGCGCGCGGGGTACAGCGGGAAGCGGATGGTGCCCATGGTGGACTCGTCGATCTCCAGGCTGTAGGAGAGCTCGCCGAAGCTGTACCAGGCGAGGAGGACAAAGAACACCAGCGCGACGAGATGCGTCAGCATGTCCAGGAAGGACTGCACCGCGGGCCTGAAGAGCGCGTACAGGATCTCGACGCGGATATGGCCGCGCTTCTCCTGCGTGAAGGCGAGCGCGCCGAAGACGATCAGCACCATCGTGCTTTCGGTGAATTCCAGGGTCCCCGGCACCGGCCAGTCGAAGAAATTGGTGCCGACCACGTCGGCCGCGCAGATGAACATCGAGGCCAGCATGCCGAGCGAGCCGAGCAGGACCATGAACACCGCCAGGCGCCGCACGGTCTCGCTAAGCCATCGCATGCGGCGCCTTGTCTGCCTTGCTGCTGCTTACTGCGGCTCGGCGAGCAGCTGTCTCCAGCGCGCCGCGACCTTCTTCGGCATCGCCGCATCCTTGGTGGCCTCGGCCGTCTGCTTCTCCCATTGCGCGAGGAAGTCCGGCGCGGTCGAGCGCCATTTCTTCAGCTCGTCGGCCGGGAACGGCTTGAACACGCCGCCCTGCGACTTCATGGTCGCTACGGCCTTGGTTTCGTAATCGCCGACCCAGGCGAGATAGTCCTTGGCCGTCTTCTCGGATTGATCCATGAAGGCCTGCTGGATGTTCTTCGGCAGGCGGTTCCAGGTGCGCTTGCTCATCGTCACGTTGTGGCCGGTGATCGCCATCACGGGACCGCAGCTCGTCTTGCCCACTTCCACCAGCTTGAACGCCACGCTGTTGCCCGGATTGATGAACGAATAGTCGAGCGTGCCGTGCTGCAGCGCCTCGTAGATGTCGGTCGGCGCCACCGTGACCGGCACGGCGCCGATGGCGGTGAA
>DATMIG010000023.1:0-9379 GCA_035554335.1 Burkholderiales bacterium | reverse complement strand
CGGATCCATGCCTTCGCGCCAGGCCGGATTCGGCGGGTTATCGGCGAAATGCTCGTCCTTCACCAGGTGCCAGAGCACATCGACGCGAAATCCATCCACCCCGCGATCGAGCCAGAAGCGCAGCACGCCGAGCATGGCCTCCACCACCTCGGGGTTGCGCCAGTTGAGATCCGGCTGCTCGGGCAGGAACGCGTGGTAGTAGTACTGGCCGGTCCGCGCATCGAGCTGCCAGCCGGAGCCGCCGAAGCACGAAAGCCAGTTGTTCGGCGGGCCGCCGTCCGGCGCCGGGTCGTGCCACAGGTACCAGTCGCGTTTCGGATTGCTTCGCGAGCTGCGCGACTCGCGGAACCAGGCGTGCTGGTCCGAGGTGTGATTCGGGACGAAGTCGAGGATCACCTTGAGCTTGCGCGCGTGCGCGGCCGCCACCAGGCGGTCGAAGTCCTCGAGCGAGCCGAAGAGCGGATGCACGCCGGTGTAATCGGCCACGTCGTAGCCGAAGTCCTTCATCGGCGACGGATAGATGGGCGAGAGCCACAGCGCGTCGACGCCGAGCCAGCGCAGGTAATCCAGCCGCGATAGCGCGCCCGGCAGATCGCCGACGCCATCGCCGTTCGAATCCATGAACGAGCGCGGGTACACCTGGTAGACGATGCCGCGCTGCCACCAGAGGTGAGTTCCCTCCCAAGACCGTTCCATGCCGTCCCCTTAGCAAGTCTCGGGCGCGCGGTCGACATCGTCGAGCGCGCCGTGCTATTCCGCTTCGATGATCAACGATCTCTGGTACAAGAACGCCGTCATTTATTGCCTGAACGTCGGCACCTACATGGATTCGAACGCCGACGGCATCGGCGATTTCCAGGGGCTGATGCGGCGACTCGACTATCTGCACGGTCTCGGCGTGACCGCGATCTGGCTGATGCCGTTCCAGAAGTCGCCGTGCCGCGACGACGGCTACGACATATCCGATTACTACACGGTCGATCCGCGCTACGGCACGCTCGGCGACTTCGTCGAGTTCACCCACGGCGCGAAGCAGCGCGGCATGCGCGTCATCATCGACCTCGTCGTCAATCACACCTCGGACGAGCACGCGTGGTTCCAAGAAGCGCGGCGCGATCCGGGCTCGAAGTACCGCGACTGGTACGTCTGGTCGAAGAAGAAGCCGCCTCACGCGGACCAGGGCATGGTTTTCCCCGGCGTGCAGAAGACCACGTGGAGCTGGGACAAGGAAGCGCGCCTCTACTACTTCCACCGCTTCTACGACTTCCAGCCCGATCTCAACACCGCCAACCCGCACGTGCAGGCCGAGATCCTCAAGATCATGGGGTTCTGGATCCAGCTCGGCGTCTCCGGCTTCCGCATGGACGCGGTGCCGTTCGTCATCGGCACCAAGGGCGCGGGCGTGAAGAAGCCGGTCGAGCGGTTCGACATGCTGCGCGACCTGCGCGAGTTCCTGCAGTGGCGCGAGGGCGACTCGATCATCCTCGCCGAGGCGAACGTGCTGCCGAAGACCGACCTCGAGTACTTCGGCGACGAAGGCGAGCGGATGCAGATGATGTTCAACTTTCAGGTGAACCAGAACCTCTTCTATGCGCTCGCCTCGGCCGATTGCCGCCCGCTCGTGCGCGCCATGGAGAAGACCAAGCCGCGCCCCGCCACCGCGCAGTGGGGCCTCTTCCTGCGCAACCACGACGAGCTCGACCTCGGCCGGCTGACCGACGAGCAGCGAAAGGTGGTGTTCCAGCGCTTCGGACCGGACAAGAGCATGCAGCTCTACGAGCGCGGCATCCGCCGCCGCCTCGCGCCGATGCTGGAAGGCGACCGCCGCCATCTCGAGCTCGCGTACAGCCTGATGTTCACGCTGCCCGGCACGCCGGTGATCCGCTACGGCGACGAGCTCGGCATGGGCGACGAGCTCGAGCTGCCGGAGCGCAACTGCGCGCGCACACCGATGCAATGGTCCACCGAGCCCCATGCCGGCTTCACGAAGAGCGACAAGCCGATCCTGCCGGTGATCGACAAGGGGCCTTACGGCTACGAGCACGTCAACGCCGCGGTCCAGCGCCGCGACCCGCACTCCATGCTGAACTGGACCGAGCGCATCGTGCGCATGCGCAAGGAGGTGCCGGAGGTCGGCTGGGGCGACTTCGAGGTGCTGAACACCGGCACCCACGCGGTGCTCGCGATGCGTTACGACTGGCGCAATAACTCGGTGCTTTTCCTCCACAACCTCGACTCGAAGCCGCGCGAGGTGACCTTCTTCGTCGGCCTGACCGGCAACCTGGGAAAGCTGCTCGTCAACCTCCTCACGGAGGCGCACAGCCGCGGCAGCGAGCGCGGCCGGCACACGGTGCTGCTCGAGCCGTACGGCTATCGCTGGTATCGCGTCGGCGGCCTCGACTATCTCCTGAAGCGCAGCGAGATAGACGTGAAGGACTAGGTCGCTTCCGCCGCCATCCGAAGGAACGATCGCTTCAGCTGGTTGACGCGCGCCAGGTAGGCGCCGGCATCGTGGTCGCCGCAACGCTGCCCGGCCGCGAGCCGGAAATGCCGTCGGGCGTACGCATCGCCCGCGCTCGCGCCGCAGAGATGGATCATGGCCGCGAGATCCTGCTTCTGCTGGAGCGTCGCCTGGCCGACCTGGGTGCGCTCCAGCGTGCCGACGACGCTGCGGTGAAGATACGCCGCGGTCATCTCCGCCGCGTGGCTCGGCACGACACGCAGGTACAGCCGATTGAACCAGCACGTTTCGCTCACGGCATGGTCGCGAATGCAAAGTCGGCGCGCCTCCGCGTAGGTGGCGTCGGTGATCTGGTACATGCCGACCGCGCTGGATGCGGGCCGGTAGACCTCCATCGGCTGCGCGGTGAGCTGCCAGCGCCAGTAGGTGCGCGCGACCGGATTGCCGGCGCTCTCGACCTGCGCGAGCGCGGCCAGCAATTCCGGCGTAATGATCGCCGTCGCGTGCTGCAGGAAGATGGGGCGGTATTCGCGCCATGTCTCGGCGGGCGTTTTTGCCAGCACCCCGCTGACCGGGAAAAAGAGCTCGGCCGGCTTGCGCACCACCTGGTAGACCCAGTTCAGCGCGAAAAAGAGCGCGACGCCCGCGGCGACGCCAATGGCGAGCCGCGTTTTCAGTGAACGACGACGCCCCAGGGCAGCTTCTCGACCGTCACTTCACGCAGCTTCGTGTTCTTCGCCGTATCGATCACCGACACGGTGCCCGAGCGTCCGTTGGCCACGTACAGCTTGGCGCCGTCCGGCGTGAGCGCCATGTTCCACGGCCGCTGGCCGACGGGAATGGTGGCGACGATGCGGTTGGACGAGGTGTCGATCACGGACACGGAGCCGTCGCCACCGTTCGACACGTATACCCGGCGCCCGTCCGGATGCACGGCGATGCCGTTCGAGCGCTTGCCCGCCGGGATGCTCGCGAGCACCTTGTGCGTATGGGCGTCGATGGCAAACACCGTGTCGGCATTCTCCGCGGCGACGTAAGCGCGGCTGCCGTCCGGCAGGAAACCGATGCCGCGCGGGCGTGCGCCGACCTTGACCTGCGCCACCTGCGCGCGGCGCGCGAAATCGATCACCTCGACCGTGTCGCCGTCTTCCGAGCTCACGTATACGAAGCGCCCGTCGGGGCTGAACATGGCGTGCTCGGGGTTCTCGCCCTTCACTTTCACGATGAACACCTCGCGCTGCACCTGTGTATCGACGAACGTCACGCTGTTCGATTGCTCGCTCGCCGCGGCGATCCAGCGGCCGTCGGCGGATCGGCCCACGCCCTCGGGCGAGACGCCGAGCGCCATGGATCCTGCAATCCGGCGTTGCGCGAGATCGATGACCACCAGGCGATTGTTCGGCTGGTCGCTCACATAGAGCCGCCCGTCGGCGCCCGCCGCCGCGCCGCGCGGCTTGCCACCGGTCCGGACGGTTCCGACGACGGTGTCGCTCGCCGTGTCGATGACGCTCACGGTGCCCGAGCCCTCGTTCGAGACATACGCAAAAGGCGCCGCGATGGCGAGCACCGGCACGACAAGCAATAGCGCGAGCGGCAGCATGCGGCGCAGGATCGCCTGCTGCGGGAAGAACGCATGCTTCACCGCCGCGGCAATGTGCAGCGCGATCAGCGCGACGAATACGTACGACGTCGCGACGTGCAGACCGTTGAAGAACCCGTATAGGGCGCGATCGTCGATACCCCAGGGCGGCAGCGTGATCGCGTTAAAGAACTTGACGCCGAACTTGCTGAAATTCGACGCCACGTAGCCGGCAAGCGGCATGACGATCATGCAGGCGTAGAGCAGCACGTGATTCGCCTGCGCGGCGCGCCGCTCCCATGCCGGCATCGACGCCGGCAGCGGCGGTGGCCGGTGCCGCAGGCGCCAGGCGATGCGCGCGAGGATCAGCACGCCGATCAGCATGCCGGTCGACTTGTGGAAGTTCACGTACACCGTGCGCTCCGGCGTCTTGCGCGGCACCCTCTGCAGGTACCAGCCGAAGGCGATCTGCCCGAGGATCGCGGCCGCGATGAGCCAGTGCAGCACCATGGCGGTGCGCGTGTAGCGCTCAGCGGTCATCGACCGGCGTGGTCACCACGATGAAGGTGAGGTCGGTGAGGCCGTTGTTGCGGATGGAATGCTTCACGCCCGGCGGAATGAAGATCACGTCGTGGCGGCGCACGATGTTCACTCTGCCGTCGATCTCCATCGCGCCTTCGCCCTCCAGCACGTGGTAGATCTGCTCCTGCACCTTGTGCGCGTGCGTCTCGACGTACGCCATCGGCTGGTAAGTCGAGATGCGGTAGTCGACCCGCTCCGAGCCGACGTTTTCGGGCCGCACCAGCGCCTTGGACAGCGCGCCGCCGTAATGCCCGGGAAACTGCTGCCAGGGCTCCTCCACCACATTGCGGATCGAGGGTTTGCTCATGCTTCATTCTGCCACCCGCGGTTCGCGGTGCGATACGCGGCCTTGCGCGGTGTCGTCCGGCGGTAAAGTGGCGCCGAGGAGGAGACAGCCATGCTTCGCGTGCTGCTGTTAGCGCTTGCCGTCGTCGGCCTGCCGGCCTGGTCCCAGGCATTTCCCAGCAAGACGGTTCGCATCGTCATCCCCTTTCCACCCGGCGGCACCTCCGACATCCTCGCGCGCACGCTCGCGCAAAAGCTGACCGAGGAATGGGGCCAGCAGGTGATCGCGGAAAACCGGCCCGGTGCCGCCGGCAACGTCGCCTGCGAGTACGTCGCCAGGCAGAAAGGCGATCCGCACGTCCTGCTCATCAACACGGTCGGCACGCACGCGATCAACCCGGCGATCTATCCCAGCCTGCCCTTCGATCCGCTCAAGGACTTCACGCTCATCACGAACCTCGTCAACCTGCCGACGCTCCTCATCGTGCACCCGTCGGTGCCGGCGCAGACCGCGCAGGAGCTGATCGCGCTGGCGAAGTCGAAGCCCGGCGCGCTCAAGTACAGCTCGGCCGGCAGCGGGTCGCAGCCTCACCTCACCGCCGAGATCTTCAAGTCCATGGCCGGCGTCGACCTGCTCCACGTCCCGTACAAAGGCGCCGGCCCCCAGCTCCTCGCCGTCATCAGCGGCGAGGTCGACGTGACCTTCGCCACCGCTCCCGCGGCCGTGCCGCTCGTCAAGAACAAGCAGGCGCGGGCTCTCGCCTTCACGAGCGAACAGCGGGTGAGCGCGCTGCCCGATGTGCCGACGCTGAATGAGGCGGCGCTCCCGGGCTACGTCGCGGTCGGCTGGAACGGACTCGTGGCACCGGCCGGGATTCCGAAAACCGCGCTGGACAAGATCCATGCTTCGGTCGCAAAGATCTACCAGATGCCCGACATGCGCGAGCGCCTGGTGAGCCTCGCCGCCGAGCCGGCGATATCGACGCCGGAAGAGTTCACGGCGCTCGTCCAGTCCGAGCTGGTGAAGTGGGCCAAGGCCGTCAAGGATTCCGGAGCCAAGTTGGAATAATGAGTGGAATGACCATCACCGCCGAGCTGGCGCAGTTCATCGCCGGCCTGAAGTACGAGCACCTGCCCGCCGCGACACGCGAGCGGGTGAAGGACGTGATACTGGACACGCTGGCGAGCGCGATCGCGGGACGCCAGGGCGACGAGTCGAAGCAGATTCGCGCACTGGCCGCCGCACTGGGCGCATCAAAAGAGGCGACGGTCATCGGTGATGGGCAGCTCTGCCTCGCGGGCGCAACGCTGCTGAACGGCTACCTGATCACCGCCGTCACGGTGTGCGACGTGCATCGCCCCACGCTCTGCCATACCACGCCGCAAGTGCTGCCGCCGGCGCTCGCCATAGCCGAGCGCAACGGGGCAAGCGGACGCGATCTGCTCGTCGCCGTCGCCGCAGGACTGGAAACCACCACGCGCGTCGGTCTCGGCACGAAGTACGCGGCGTTTCGGGCCAAGGGCTGGCATTCGCCCGGCGTGATCGGTCCATTCGGCGGCGCCGCAGCGGTGGGCAAGCTGCTTGGCTTCGATGCGGAGCGGCAGCGCAACGCATTCGGCCTCGCCGGCAGCCAGTCGGCGGGCACGTTTGCGCACTGGGGCACGCCGACCATCAAGTTCCACCAGTCGCGCGGCGCGCTTTCCGGACTCCTCGCCGGCCTCCTCGCCGAGCAGGGCTTCACCTCCTCGCCGGACATCCTCGCGCACAAGGACGGCGGCCTCTTCAATGCTTACTCCGACGGCGGCAATCCGCAGGCAGTGACGGCCGCGCTCGGCGAGCGCTGGGAGCTCGAGCAGATCGGCCTGCGCCTGTGGCCCGCGGCGAGCTCGATCCAGGGGGTGATCACCAGCCTCCTCGCGCTCATGCGCGCGCATGATCTGACACCGGCCCGGGTTGCCAGCGTGCGCGTCGGCTTGTCCAAAACGGTGTACGACATGCACGGCACGCTGCCGTGGAACGACAAGTTCAAGGCGCTGCTCTCGACGCCGTACGTGACCGCCATCGTGCTGCACGACCGCCGCTGCTGGCTCGACCAGTTCGAGCCGCAGCGCTACCAGGATGCGGCGGTCGGCGCCTTCGCGCGCGAGCGCGTGAAGGTCGAGATCGATCCGCAAATCGAAGGCACGGGTGCCGCGGTCGAAGTGCGCACCACGGACGGAAAGGTGCATAGCGATCGCCGTGCCGCGCCGAAGGGCGATCCGTCGGATCCGCTCAGCCGCGCCGAGATCGAAGACAAGCTGCGCACGGCAGCCGCCGGCCACCTGAGCACCGACGCGGTGAAGCGGACCATCTCCCTCGTCGGCGGCCTGGAGAATTTGCGCGATGTGCGCGAGCTGACCGAGGTGTTGCGTGCGTAGGTTGCTCTTCCTCGCCTTGCTGGCGACCGCCCATGCGCTCGCCCAGCCGTTTCCGACGAAGCCGATCCGGCTGGTCGTGCCGCTGGTGCCGGGCGGGAACCAGGACATCGTCGCCCGCGCCGTCGCCGAGGAGATGTCGAAGGGCCTCGGCCAGCAGGTGGTGGTCGAGAACCGCCCGGGCCAGAGCGCGATCATCGGCACGCAGTTCGTGAAGAGCGCGCCCGCCGACGGCTACACCCTGCTCTCGGTCGCGGTCACCTTCGCGCGCGTCCCGGCAGTTGTGAAGGCCGCCGGCTACGATCCGCGCACCGACTTCGCCGGCGTGAGCCTCGTCTGCCGCATCCCGCAGGTGCTGGTCGTCAACGCCGCCAATCCCGCCCACACCGTGCAGGAGCTGATCGCCCAGGCGAAAGCCGAGCCGGGCAAGGTCACCTACGGCAGCTCCGGCAACGGCTCGACCGGCCACGTCGCCGCGGAGATGTTCATGCGCATGACGGGCGTGAAGCTTCTGCACGTGACCTACAAGGGCAACGCGCAGGCGCTCATCGACGTGATGGGTGGCCAGATCGCGATGATGTTCGACCAGGTCAGCACCTCGGCCGGGCACATCAAGGGCGGCAAGATCCGCGGACTCGGCGTGACGACGCTCACGCGCTCGGCCGTATTGCCGGACGTGCCAACGCTCGACGAGCAGGGCCTCAAGGGCTTCGAGGACGTGACGTGGAACGGCATCGTCGCGCCCGCCGGCACGCCGCGCGACGTCCTCATGCGCCTGCACGCCGAGATCACGCGCGCGACCAACCAGGCGCAGTTCCGCAGGAAATACTTGGAGCGCGGCATCGAGATCGTGGCGAGCCCATCGCCCGAGGCGTTCAGCTCCTACATCCGCTCGGAAGCGGACGGCTTCGCGAGGCTGGTCAAGGACGCGGGGATCTCCGCCGAATGAAAAACCTCCTGCTCTCGGTGCTGCTGGCCATCGGCACGGCCCACGCCTTCCCGACCAAGCCGTTGAAGATCATCGTCGCTTTCCCGCCCGGCGGCGGCACCGACATCGTCGCGCGCCTGATCGCGCCTCGCCTGAGCGACACGTGGGGCCAGCCGGTGATCGTCGAGAACCGCGCCGGCGCGGCCGGCGTGATCGGCACGGAAGCCGCAGCCAAGTCCGAGCCCGACGGCCACACGCTCTTCATGGCGACGATGGGCAACATGACGGCCAACCAGCATCTCTACCCGAAGATGGGGATCGATCCGCTGCGTGCCTTCGCGCCGATCACCAAAGTGGTCGATGTGCATTTCGTTTTCATGGCGAATCCAACGCTGCCCGCCAACAACGTCCAGGAGCTGATCGCGCTCGCCAGGAAGAAGCCCGGCGAGATCGCATACAGCTCGTCGGGCGCCGGCGGAGCGCCGCACCTCGCGATGGAGCTCTTCAAGCAGCAAGCCGGCGTCGACCTGACGCACATTCCCTACAAAGGCAGCGCGCCGAGCATCACCGATCTCATCGGCGGCCGCGTCATGCTGACCATGGACAGCCTCGTGCAATCGCTGCCCCACATCAAGGCCGGGCGCCTGAAGGCGCTGGCGGTGCTCGGCCCGAAACGTTCAGCTTTGCTGCCCGATGTGCCGACCGTCGCCGAATCCGGCCTGACGGGCTACGCGCTCACCAACTGGTTCGGCCTCCTCGCCCCCGCCGCGACGCCACCGGAGCGCATCGCGAAGCTGCACGCTGACGTCGTGGCGGTGCTGCGCGAGGACGAGATCCAGAAGAAGATCGCCGCGCTCGGCGCCGACGTGGTCGGCAACTCGCCGCAGGAATTCGGCGCCGCGATGCGCGCCGAATCGGCGCAGTGGGCGCAGATCATCAAGTCCGCCGGCATCCGGGCCGAGCAATGAGCGAATTCAGGCACTGCCCGGCCGCTCGCGTGCGCGAGCAGGTCGTCTCCGTCCTCACGTCCTGGGGCATGGACCGCGAGATCGTCGACACCACCGCGGAAGTGATGATCGAGACCGACCTCGCCGGCGTCGACTCGCATGGCGTGTCGATGCTGATGGAC
>DATMIG010000022.1:0-12371 GCA_035554335.1 Burkholderiales bacterium | reverse complement strand
CCGAGCAGCGCCGCATCGACGAACAGGTTGATCCCCTCGGCGCGGCGCGAGTTTTCCGCGCGCAGCGTGTGCAGGTACGCGAGGTGCGGGTAGAGCACGAACTGCAGGGCGAGCGCGGTCCAGTAGAGCGGGCCGAAGCCGCGCTCCCAGCCGTGGATCGCGAGGACGAGGAACGAAAAGGCAAACGACCCCGCCCGGATGGCGTAATTGATTCGCGCCATCGGATGCGTGCCGATGCGCGTGCCGGTGCGCTGCATGGGCAGCCAGCCTAGCGGGATTCCATGCCGTTGCTGTCAATCTGTGTCAAAAGTCACGACGGGGCGCGATAATCCGTCCCATGACCTCCCAACTCGAATCCCTGCGCAGCCAATCGCTCGTCGTCGCCGACACCGGCGATATCGAGGCCGTGGCGCGCTGGAAGCCGCAAGACGCCACGACCAATCCCTCGCTCCTCCTCACCTCGGCGGAGGACCCGCGCTTTCGCCACCTGGTGGACCAGGCGATCAACGACGCGAAGGGCCAGACCACGGCGGCGATGGATAACCTTTTCGTGCAGTTCGGCTGCGAGATCCTCAAGCACGTCGCGGGGCGGGTGTCGACCGAGGTCGACGCGCGCCTGTCCTTCGACGTGGACGGCTCGATCGCGAAGGCACGGCGCTTCATCCAGCTCTACGAGCGCCAGGGCGTCAGCCGCGAGCGGGTCCTCATCAAGCTCTCCAGCACCTGGGAAGGCATCCGCGCCGCCGAGAAGCTCGAGCGCGAAGGCATCCACTGCAACATGACGCTCCTCTTCTCGTTCGCGCAGGCGGTGGCCTGCGCCGATGCCGGCGTCACGCTGATCTCGCCGTTCGTGGGACGGATCTACGACTGGTACCGCAGCGCGAAGAAGGTGGACGACATCCCGGTCGAGGAAGACCCGGGCGTCGCGTCGGTGACGCGCATCTACACCTATTACAAGAAGCACGGCTACAAGACCCAGGTGATGGGCGCGAGCTTCCGCAAGACCGACCAGATCCTCGCCCTCGCCGGCTGCGACCTCCTCACCATCGCGCCGGATCTGCTCGACAAGCTGGCCAAGGCGCCGGGCCCGGTGGAAAGGAAGCTCTCGCCCGAGCGCGCGAAGGCCCAGACCGTCGAGAAGATCGCGATGGACGAGAAGACCTTCCGCTGGATGCACAACGACGACGCCATGGCGACCGACAAGCTCGCCGAAGGCATCCGCCGCTTCGACGCCGACGCGCGCAAGCTCGAGAAGCTCATCATCTCGCTCGCCGCCGCCACGCCGGCAACAGCTTGAATTCGGGGTCAGGGCGCTAATTGACCTGGCGGAAGTTCTGGCTCCTCTTTACGGTGATCTGGGTCGTGGTGTCCGGCCTCAATGTCGCGACGATCCTCGCCTTCTCGGAGGAACACGAGAAGGCGTGGCGCCCGCTCTTGCTGATGATCGCTGTGCCGCCGGTCCTCTACCTGCTTGGCGTCGCGTGGGAACGCCTGCGCGGCAAGAGAAACCGGCCCCGAATCAACGGAAGTTGAGGCGACGGGCGCCCGCGAGGTCGTCGGCGGCGCGGCGTATCTCGTCCTGCGTCTGCTTGCGCGCGGAGTCACGCAGCGCGTCGTCGATCAGGACCGCGCGGCCGACATGCGGCGCGAGCGTCTTCTCCGCCTCCGGCAGCGTGTAGAGGAGCTCGTCCAGCGCCTTCAGCTCCACGCCGAGGCTGAAGTGGTCGTCCTCGACGCGCTTCTTGAGCGTGATCGCCTCGTTGAGCCACGCGGTGTTGCGGTGGGCGGCATGCGCCATGTGCCGGGCGAGCGCCTGGCGGCTGGCCGCCGCCTGGCGGGTCAGACGATCGACCTGGGCGCGGCGGCGCGCGATCTCGCGCGCGCTGATGATGTAGGACTCGGCGGCGTCGGTCAGCAGCGGATCGCGCGGCGCCTTGACGCGCTTGAGGTTCGCGTCGAGCGGCGCGACCATGTCCGGCGCGGCTTTCGGCGAGCCTTGCGCCACCAGCACCTCGCGCAGCTTCTCGGTGGTGTCGACCACGAGCTCCTTCACCTGGCGTTGCTGGCTGCGTTTTTGCGACGCGGCGAAGGCCAGGTAGGCAAGGCCGGCGACCAGGACGGCGACGATCGCGCCGATAATGACGAAGTTCTTCTTTCCCATGGCCCCAGCATACCGCCCGGCACGCAGACTGCATGAGAAGGATTCCATGAATCGCTCGCGCGGCCTCGTCGAGCAATCGCGCGACACGCTTAAGTCGAGCCGCGATTCCGCACGCGATGCGCGCCGGCTCATCGCGCAGAGCCGGACGCTGCTGTCGGACTCGGCCGACCGCGTGGTGCTATCGGCCTCGCGCGTTACCGCCGCTCGCTGGTCCGCACGGTAGCGTCGCGGCGCTTCCAGAGCTGCGGCAGGAGCTCGCCGCCGAGGCCCGGTCCGCGCGCGTCTTAAATGGGGTCAGATCAACAATTGCGGATTCGCGGATAACTTGCTCCGAATGTCCCGTAATTCTGATCTGACCCCATTTGTTTCGCTGTACGCGGCCATGTACGCCGCGTACGGGGTCGCATCGCCTTTCCTCCCCGCCTACGTCAACGCGCGCGGCATTCCGGCGGAGCAGCTTGGCCTCGTGCTCGGCGCCGGGACGGCGATGCGGCTGATATCGGTGACCTTCGTCGGTCGGCTCGCCGACTTCCTCCAGGCGCTGCGCACGACGCTCGTCGTGTGCGTGGGGCTCGCATCGGTGGTAACGCTGTTCTATCTGCCGGCGCACGGCTTCAGCGCCTTCTTCGCCGTGAGCCTCGTCCAGGCGCTGACGCTCGCGCCGATGACGGTGCTGGCCGATGCGCTGGCACTCGGCAATGCACGTCGCGCGGGATTCGAATACGGCTGGGTGCGCGGCACCGGCTCGGCGGCGTTCATCGTCGCCACGCTCGTCTCCGGGCAATTCGTCGCCGCCAGCGGGCTGAAGGCCGCCGTGATGCTGCAGGCGATGCTGCTGGTCGTCGCCGCGCTCGCCGCCACGCGGGTTCCGGAGATCCCGCACGCGGAGCGCAGCGCCCGTCGGGCCGGGGTGATGGTTCTCCTGCGCATACCCGCCTATCGCACCATGCTGGCGATCGCGGCCCTCGTCCTCGGCAGCCACGCGATGCACGACGGCTTCGCGGTGATCCGCTGGACGGCGTCCGGCATTTCACCGGGCACGGTGAGCGTGCTGTGGTCGGAGGCGGTGCTCGCCGAAGTGGTGGTGTTTTTCTTCCTCGGACCCCGGCTCATCGCTCGCCTCAGCCCGACCGGCGCGCTTGCGCTGGCATCCGTCGCCGGCATCGCGCGCTGGGCGGTGGTGGCGACCACGGTGGATGTGGCGTGGCTCGCGATGGTGCAGCCGCTGCACGGCATCACCTTCGCGCTGCTGCATCTCTCGTGCATGCGGCTCATCGCGCGCATCGCGCCGCCGGGTCTCGAAGGAACGGCGCAGGCGCTCTACGGCACCGGCATCGGTGCCGTGAGCGCTGCGGTGATGATGAGCGCCGGCGCCCTCTACGCCGAGCTCGGCGGCGCGGCCTTCTGGATCATGTCGATGGTGTGCGCCATCGCGCTGCCGTTGATCCTGCGCCTCGCGCGCTTTTCCCCCTTGCATTGAGGGCACCAGCTGCCCTGCTTCACCGAGCTGAAGGTGGCCCACCAGATGTGGCCGCTGCCGCACTGCCACTCGAGCTTGGTCTGGCTGTTGGAGTAGTCCGACAGGCAGGCGCCACCGCGCGCCGCGGCGACGTCCTTCACCGCCTGCAGCGGGAAGCGCAGCCGCTCGTCCGCGCACTTCTTGCACCAGTGCCCCTGGCGGATGGCGTGCGCCACCGCCCGCCAGCGGTGTCCCTGCCCGCACTCCCAGTCCATCAGCGTCAGGCTGTCGACGTAGGTTTCGGAGAGGCAGCGCCCGCCGCGGCGCGCTGCATCGGCCTGGATCTCGACGAGGGTGAGCTTTCTCATGGCGGCGAGTGTGGCGCTCGTCCACTCGACAGGCTGTAACGGGCGACCGGCCGGAATTGTGCGAAATTCACCTCCGCCATGGCTCTCAAGCGCCCCAAAGGTCCCGCCGGCAGCGTCGTCGTCCTCGAGCACGACTCGCGCATCCTGCGCGACAACCCGCTCGGCGACCCGCACGTGCGCAAGCTCGCCGTGTGGCTGCCGCCGCAGTACGAGAAAGGCGGCCGCTTTCCCGTCCTCTACGATTTGGCGGGCTTCACCGGCTCGGGCCTCGGCCACGTCAACTGGAAGAACTTCTCCGAGAACCTGCCCGAGCGCGCGGCGCGCCTCGTGCACGAGCAGAAGATGGGGCCGGCGATCCTCGTCTTCCCCGACTGCTTTACGGCGCTGGGCGGCAACCAGTACGTCAATTCATCGGCGATCGGCAACTACGCCGACTACCTGACGCGCGAAATCATCCCGTTCGTCGACCGCGAGTTCCGCACGCTGCCCGCGCGCGAGCATCGCGGCTGCTTCGGCAAATCGTCAGGCGGCTATGGAGCGATCGTGCACGGGATGAAATATCCGCGCTATTGGGGAGCGGTGGCCGACCATTCCGGCGATTCGTACTTCGAGTTCTGCTACCTGCACGACTGGCCGAACACGCTGAACGAGCTCGGCCGGCATCGCGTGCCGCGCCGGAGCGCCGGCGCCTACGACGCGCCAAGGGAAGCGAAGCGCAGCGCGGAGGGCCGGGACGACGGCCGCATCCAGCGCTTCCTCGAGCAGTTCTGGAAGAAGGACAAGATCGGCGGCCGCGAGGTGCACGCCATCATGAACCTGTGCATGGCCGCGAGCTACGACCCCGACCCGCGCGCCCCGAACGGCTTCCGCGTGCCGTTCAACCTCGAGACCGGCGAGCTGATTGCCGAGCGCTGGGCGAAGTGGCGCGCGCAGGATCCGGTGAACATGGTGACTCGCTATCGGGAAAACCTGAAATCGCTGCGCGGCATCTACATCGACTGCGGCTGGCGCGACCAGTACCACATCCAGTACGGGACGCGCATCCTCTCGCGCCGTCTCGCCGCCGCCGGCATCAAGCACACCTACGAAGAGTTCGATGACGACCATTCCGATATCGACTACCGGATGGACGTCAGCCTGCCGTTTCTCTACCGCGCGCTCAAATAAATAGGGACGGACCCTAATTAAAAAATAAATAGGGTCTGTCCCTATTTAATTTTGGGCATCACGTTCTCGGCCATCAGCACCATCGAGCGCTTGGCGAGCTCGGCATCGACCCAGTCCATGCCGGCGTAGACGATCTCGCCGAAGGGGCCCGCTTTTTCCCTTAATTGCATGATTTGCTCCGCAACGCTGTCGGGCGTGCCGCAGATGACGAGCTCGTCGAGCAGGCGCTCGACCGTCACCGTGCTGTCGTCTTCCGCTTCATGCTTCTTGAAGATGACGTGGCGCTTCGCGCGCATCATGTTCTGGCGCAGCTTGTCCCAGTAGTAGCGGTACGGGCTGTTCGGATCCTCGCGCGCATAGCGCTGCGCCGTGCGCTCGTCATCGGCCACGAAGATGGTTCTCGCCACCCGCCACTCTTCCGGCCGCGCCGTCGCGCCGGCGCGCCGTTTGCCCTCCTGGTAGTTCGCCCAGTGGCTCGGCAGCCAGTGCGGGAGCAGGAAGTTCGCCGACAGCGGATGGAAGTCGCGCTCGCCCATCGCGATCACGCCCTTCGAGTGCGGCGCGACGACGGTGCCGACGATCTCCGGGCGCGGCTTCTGGTAGGGCTTGTACATCTGTCCGCGGCCGACGTTCGGCACCTGGGTCTTGCCGGTCGTCACCTTGAAGCGGTTATTGGGAAAGTCGATGTCGTACGGCGGCTCGCGCTCCCAGATGGCGAGGATGACGTCGATCGCTTCGGCGAAGAGCCGGTTGCGGTCCTCGCCGAGGATGCCGAGCGCCTCGGCGTCCGACGCCAGCGCGCCCGGGCTCACGCCGAAGATGAAGCGCCCCTTCGCGAGGTGGTCGAACATCGCCGCGTGCGCCGCGACCAGCGTCGGGTGCGCATGCGAGAGGTTCGAGGTCCCGGTGCCGAGCTTGATGGTCTTCGTCTCGCTGAGGAGCGTCGCCAGGAAGATGAAGCTGTTGGTGACGTTCTCCTCCGGATCGGTGAGGTGCTCGCCGACGAACGCGTCGTGGAAGCCGAGGCGATCGGCGAGGATGATCGCCTCGCGATCCTCCTGCAGCGTCTGCGTCGGATTGCGCGTCCGCGGATGCAGCGGCATCGTGAAAAAGCCGAGTCTCATTTGGGGTCAGATCAACATTACAGGACATATTGATATGACCCCAATTATCAGGCGTCCACAGTCACCACGTGCGCCTGGATCTTGCCGTCGACAGCGCCGGTGCCGAAGCGACGCGCGATCTCCGCCGCCGCCGATTCGGTCGCTTCGGCGAGCCGGCCCGCGCCGCGCGCCTCGATCTCGCTGCGCAGCGGCGTGCCCTGGCAGTACGCAATGGCGGGAATGCGGGGCGAGTCGGCGCGGCTGCGCGCCGCCACGGTATCGATGCGGGGCGCGGCGCCGAAGCCGCCCGCCGCGACATCGCGGCGGATGGCATCCACGTCGTGGTAGCCGTGCGGCGTGCGCGCCATGAATCGCGGCGGGTCGGACGGGAAGAGCCGCGCCAGCGCCTGCGTCACTCCGTCGGCGAACTCGTTGTCCTCGATCCGATCCCAGGTGTTGAAGAGCAGCGCGCCGCCCGGCTTGAGCACGCGCCGCATCTCGGCGAACGCTTTCGCTCGCTCGGGGAAGAACATCACGCCGAACTGGCAGAGCACCGCGTCGAAGCTCGCGTTGGCGAACGGGAGCTGCATCGCATCGGCCTGGCGCCATTCCAGCGGGCGCGCGGTGCCGAGGGCGGCCGCCTGGTCGAGCATCGCCTGGTTGAGGTCCGTAGCGACGATCTCGCAGTCGCGCGGCAGCTCGTGCGCCAGCGCCCGCGTGACCACGCCGGTGCCGGCAGCGAGCTCGAGGACACGCGAGACGCGCCGGCTGCGCAGCCGCGCGGCGAGGTCCTCGGCGTAGGGTTCGAAGATGAGCGGCACGAGGTGCCGCTGGTAGAGCTCCGGGATGGAGCCGGCGAAGACCTTGTCGATAGCGCTCATGGCCGCAAGATGCGCCTCGCGCAGCCGCACATCCAGTTCAAGAAGTGAACTTGCGCCCCGGGCGGCGGCGGTCTACCGTGCGGCTGCATGGAGCGAGGATTCGGACAGTTCTGCCCGGTCGCCATGGCGTGCGAGGTGTTCGCCGAGCGCTGGACGCCGATCATCCTGCGCGAGCTCTTCGCCGGCAGCCATCGCTTCAACGAGATCCACCGCTGCATGCCGCTCATCTCGCGCGCCCTGCTCGCGCGGCGGCTGCGCGAGCTGGAGGCGGCCGGCGTCATCGTCAGCAAGCGCGCCGGCAGGGGCCGGCCGGGCGAATACCACCTCACGCCGGCCGGGCGGGAATTCCGCGCGGCGATCGACGCCCTCGGCACGTGGGGACAGCGCTGGACGGTGCGCGTCCAGCCGCAGAACCTGGATGCGGGCCTGCTCATGTGGAACATGCGCCGGCGGGTCGCCGTCGAGCGGCTGCCCGAGCACAAGGTGGTGCTGCACTTCAACTACGCCGGCTTTCCCGCGACCTACCGCGGCGCGCGCCGCTTCTGGATGATCCTCGAGCGCAGCGGCGTCGACCTCTGCCTGAGCGACCCGGGCTTCGAGGTGGATGTCTTTATCGACGCGGACATCGGCGCGATGGCGCGAGTCTGGCTGGGCGACGAGTCCTTCGCCGAGGCGGTGCGCGCGAAGAAGATCCGCCTCACCGGGGCCGCAGCGCTCGCGCGGCAGTTCCCGCAATGGCTGCTGCTCAGCCCTTTCGCCGCCGTGCCGCGACCCGGCGAATCTAATTAGCGTCATTCAGCTCGCCGCCGTCGGCGAGGTGCAGGTCCTCGTTCTGCGTGCGCTGCTCCTGGTTGTCCCAGATGCGGTTGGCGCGGATCCAGGCGCCCTCGACGCGCGAGGCGATGGCGATGCCGGCGCGCACCGGCGGCGCGTCGTCCAGGATGTACAGCGTTCCTGGGGGCGGCGGGCCTTTCTCCCACGCGAGCTTCGCGCCCGGCTTGTGCGGGAAGAGGAAGAGCTCGTTCTCGCTGTTCGCGGCGACGAGCGCCTGCATGCCGGCGGCGAGCACGCTTTTTCCCTTGTGGCCGTCGCGCGGCCAGCGGGCGTTCTCGTCCTTGAGCGTCATCTCGGTATAGATGCCCGCGCCGCGCGCGGCGGGCGCGCGGCGGCGGCCGTTGTTGCGGATGCGGTTGCCGACGATCGACGGATCGACCATCGGCGCGGCGATATGGATGCCGTCGAGGCCGTTCTTCCAGATCTCGTTCGCCTCGATGACGATCTCGCGCCCGGGCTGCGGATCGTCCTGGATGTTGTGCTCGTAGTAGCCGTAGCGGCCGTTGTGGCTGATGCGGCACGAGCGGACGGTGTAGGCGCCGTGCGTGTTGCCGATGCTCACGCCGTCGCGCCCGTTGCCGTCGATCAGGCACTCGGCGATCATGCCGCCGCGCCCGGCCTTCTTCGACGTGCCTTCCGCCGATACGTCGAAGCCGACTTCATGGTTCTCGCAGATGATCGAGCTCACCACCACCAGGCCTTCGGCGCCCCAGTCGGAGATGCCGTAGCGGTTGCCGGTGCAATGGCAGCCGAGGATCTTGATGCCGCGCGGGCGGATGGGCTTCGACGCCTGCAGCTCGACGAAGATGCCGTGGCGCATGTTGGCGTTCGCGATGCAGTCGATGATGTCGAGGCGCTCGATCGCGCCCCAGCCGCCGATACCGATGCCGATGCCCGCGCCGCCGGGTTGCCGTCCGTTGTTGAGCCGCCCGCAGCGCTCGGCGATCACGCCCTGGATGGTGCTGTCCTGCAGGTGGTCGCAGCCGAAGCCGGTCGCTGCGGTGTCGTGGATGTAGAGGTCGCGGAACATCGCGCGCACCATGTACTGCAGGTCGAGTCCCTTCGCGCGCGGGTCGTAGGCCGCGGTCTGCACGCGCGAGCCGTCGATCTCGAACAGCTTGAAGGTGCAGTCGGCGAGCGGATACTGCGCGCTCGCGCCGTCGGACTCCAGGAACCGCGCGAGGGAGACCGCCCTCGTCGCGTTTAACACGAAGCGCGTCGCGCCGGGTCCGGCGCCGATGAGCGACACGCCGCTCTTCCAGATGGTCTGGTAATCAGCGATCAGGTATTCGCCGGGCGGCACGTAGATGATGCGCGGCAGCCCGTCCTTGGCATACGCATGACCGAGCTTCTCCACCAGCGCGGCGAGCGCCGGCTGGTCGTTGGTCGTGCCGTTGCCGGCGAGGCCGTGCTCGCGCGCGTTGGAGACGTCCATGCCGGCCGCCTCTGCAACTCGCGTTCCCTGAGCTACGAGCGGGCTGGAGGCTCCGCCAGGCGCCAGATAAGGTGCGCCTCGCGCCGGACCCGCGTCACGGCGCCCGCGCCGCCCGACTCGGCAGCCCAGCGCGATTCGTCGTAGAAGGCCTGGTCGGCGGACACTTCGCGCCAAGCCCAGCGCGAGAGCGATCCGGACAGGTGCTCGTCGCCCCAGGCGTTCTCGAAGGCGTCGCCGTCGACCACGACGAGAAGCTCGACCTCGTCGCAGTGCAGGTCATCGGACTTGCGCAGGCACTGCAGCGTGGCCGCGTCCGCGAAAACCAGCAGCTCGGCTGCGCCGTCCGGCGCCTCGCCCGCGGCGAGCCCGGCGCCGTGTCCGATCGACCAGATGGCGCGAATATCGAGGCAATGCCGCAGCAGCCGATGCAGGAAGGCCGCCGGCGGCGCGCCCAGGCTCAGGTGCATTTCAGCGCCGGGCTGGGCGTAAGGCCGTGCGCCCGCGCCGCCGTGACGCACTCGTAATAGAGCGCGTAGGTGCGCTCGGACGATTTCGATTTGCCACTCGTGGCGAGGCTTTGCCAGCGCCAGCCGGTGTTGCCGGCCTGTTTTACGTAGACGATCTTGCAGGTTTGCATCGTCCGTTTATACGCCGCTGTTGTCGCGCGGCCGCCCGCGGCCGCAAAATGGTGGAACGTGCCACGTCGCCATGCCCGGAACGGTGACAGCGGCGAGGCCATTCGGTGACACGAGCGGCGACACGAGGGACCATGCACGAGGCTGAAACACATTTCGACGTCGGCGGGGTGAAGCTTGCACGCCCCTTTCGCATCCGCCGCCTCGGCCACTTCGGCGTGAATGTCGCCGAGCCGGAGCGAAGCAAGGACTTTTACTGCCGCCTGCTCGGCTTCCGCATCTCGGATCCGCTCGACTTCGCGCCGCGCCTGCCGGAAGCGCTGCGCGCGAACGTCGGCCCGACGGTGGGCTACTTCGCGCGGCACGGCACCGATCACCACTCCTTCGTCTTCTTCCCGCGCGGCGCGTATTCGGCGCTGAACGAGTGGGCGAAGAAGCCGCAGGGCGCGATCAACCAGATCACGTGGCAGGTCGGCTCGCTGCGCGAGGTGTCGGACGCATTCGACTGGTTCACGCAGCGCGGCAAGCGCATCAGCCGCTCGGGCCGCGACCTGCCGGGATCGAACTGGCACTTCTATCCGCCGGATCCCGAAGGCCACGTGAACGAGCTCTACTACGGCATCGAGCAGATCGGCTGGGACGGCTATTCCAAGCCGCGCGACATGTACGGCGTGCGCTACACGAAGCCGCCGCAGCTGCCGCACAAGTCGGAGCTCGCCGAGGTCATGCAGGCCGCGGCCGAAGGCATTGCCGTCCAGAAAGGCCTGCGCGCGGCCGAGACCGCCGAGGAGAAGTACGACGTCGGCGGCGTGCTGCTCGCGCGTCCGTTCAAGATCGTGCGGCACGGGCCGGTGCGCCTGTTTGTCTCCGACCTGGAAGGCATGACCGCCTTCTATCGCGACGATCTCGGCCTGACGGTGACCGAAGAGGTCGAGTACCGCGGCCATCGCTGCGTGTTCCTGCGCGCGAACACCGAGCACCACAGCATGGCGCTCTACCCCGTCGCGCTGCGCGACGAGCTCGAGCTCAGTCCCGGTTCGACGCTGATGTCCTTCGGCATCCAGGTCGGCAGCTACCGACAGCTGCGCGACGCGATCGCCTTCCTGCAGGCGAATCGCGTGAAGGTGCGCCACCTGCCGCCGGAGCTCTTCCCCGGCATCGACTACAGCGCCTTCGCCATCGACGCCGACGGACACGCGTTCCAGCTCTACTACTACATGGAGCAGATCGGCTGGGACGGAAAGCCGCGCCCGGCGCACCTGCGGCCTAAGGTGGACAACGCGAACTGGCCGGCGAGCGTGCCCGCCCAGAGCGACACGTTTCTGGGCGAGCCCTTCCTCGGTCCGCTCGGTTAGCTCTTAAAGACCCACTCGCCATTGGCGCGCCGGCAGGCGGCGCCTTTGACGTTTTCGCTCGCGCGACCGTTCGAGACGCGCGTCACGAACTCGCGGCACGGGCTCTTGCGGTCGCCGACGTTCTGCGTCGGCGTGAGCTCGTACTGCAGGCCGGCGCTGCTCTTCCATCGCACGGTGGTGTTCTCGCCGGCGAGCTCGAGCGCGTGGCCCATGCAGGCGCGGTCGGCGTCGTCGATGGTGCGGCCGATCTTGGCGCCGATCACCGCGCCGAGGACGCCCCCGACGAGGATCGCGACCGGCCGGTTCGAGTCGTTGCCGTGGCGCGAGCCGATCGCTCCGCCGACGGCGGCACCGACGACGGCACCCACCTCCTGCGTGTTGCAGGTGCCTTCCAGCACGCCGTAGTCCTTCTCCCACTTCTTGCCGGTATAGCCGACATAGTTCGGATCGTTCTTCTTGCGCCAGCCGTGCGCCGGCGCCCACGACGGCGGCTCCGCCGGCGCGGTAATCGGCAGCAGGGTGAGCGCAAGAAACGCCAGCAGCGCAGTTTTTCTCCCAGTCATGGCCTTTTCCTTTCTTGTAGACACGCGCGGCAGTTTAGGCGAGGCCGCACGCGCGCCGCGCGGGGCGCGTGAAGTATTCCGCGGCGCCAACGATTTATTGTTGCTGGATGTGGCGCGCCTGGATGACACCCTTCCAGCGCGCGATGTCGCGCTCGATGAACGCGCGCATCTCCTCGGGACTCGTGGCGTGCGGCTCGCCGCCGAGGTCGATGAACCGCTGCGCCGTCTCCGGCCGCGCCAGGAACTTGCGCACCTCGGCGTTGACGCGCTCGATGATCGGCGCCGGCGTGCCGCCGGTCGCGCCAAGGCCGATGAACGAAATCACCTCGTAGCCGGGCAGCGTCTCGTTCACCGCCGGCACCTCCGGCAGCGCCTTCCAGCGCTCGAGCGAGGTGACGGCAAGCGGGCGC
>DATMIG010000021.1:0-6764 GCA_035554335.1 Burkholderiales bacterium | reverse complement strand
CGGGCTTGTTGTCGGTGACGACGGCGGCCTTCCAGCGCTCCGAGAGCTTCGGTCCAAGCACGCGCGCCAGGATGTCGGCGCCGGTGCCGGGCGTATAGGGCACGATGATGTGGACCGGGCGGCTGGGCCAGGCGTCCTGCGCCTGCGCCGCCGGCAGCAGCGCAGCGAGAAACAGCGGGATCAATAGGCGGTGCATTCGCCTATTATGGAAGCATGCAGTTGATCGTGAACGAGCCCCGGGCGCATCGTTTCGAAGTCAATCGCGCCGCGCTCGTCGATCCCGACATCTTTGCCCGCGAGCGCGAGAAGGTCTTCGAGCGCTGCTGGCTCTACGTCGGCCACGAGTCGGAGGTGCGCGAGCCGGGCGACTTCCGCACGCGCATCGTCTGCGGCCGGCCGATCCTCTTCTGCCGCGACAGCCAGGGCGAGCTGCGCGTCTTCCTCAACACCTGCCGCCATCGCGGCGCGGTCGTCTGCCGCGAGGCCGAGGGCAACGCGAAGCGCCACACCTGCTTCTATCACGGCTGGACCTACGACCGCGACGGCAAGCTCTACGCCATCCCCGGCCAGGACGCGTATCCGCCGAGCTTCGACCGCGCGCAGTACGGGCTGCAACCGCCGCCGCGGGTGGACTCATATCGCGGCTTCGTCTTCCTGAATTTCGACCGCGCGGCTGTTCCCCTCGCAGATTATTTGGGGAAGGCGCGCGAGTACATCGACCTCGTCCTCGACCAGTCGCCCTCCGGCCGCATGGAAGTCATCCACGGCACGCAGGAATACGACATCAAGGCGAACTGGAAGCTGCTGGTCGAGAACAGCTTCGACGACTACCACCTCATCACCACGCACTCGACCTGGCTCGACTACCTGAAGAACTCCGGCGTGCAGGTAAAGAAGCCGGAGAAGGGACACGTGCTGCCGTCGCACGGCCTCGGCAAGGATCTCGGCAACGGCCACGGCACGACCGACAACGTCAACTTCCGCGGCCGGCCGATCGCGGCGTGGATCCCGATCTATGGCGAGGAGGCGAAGCCCGAGCTGGATCGCATCCGGGCCGAGGTCACCGCCCGGCTGGGAGCCGAGCGTGCCAAGCGGGTTTGCGACACCAATCGCAACCTGCTCATATTCCCGAACCTCGTCCTGCTCGACGGCTCGTCGGTCTCCATCCGCAGCTTCCAGCCGGTCGCACCCGATCGCATGCGGGTGCGCGCCTGGGCGCTCGGGCCCGTCGAAGAGACGCCGCTCGCGCGGCAGGTGCGGCTCGACAGCTTCCTCACCTTCTACGGTCCCGGCGGCTTCGCCACGCCCGACGACATCGAGGCGCTCGAGTCCGTCCAGCAGGGCGTCGGCAGCTACAAGGAAGTGCAGTGGTCGCCCATCACGCGCGGCATCGCGAAGGAGGGCGAACAGCTCAATACCGATGAAGCGCACCTGCGCGCGTTCTGGACGCAATGGGACAAACTGATGCGGCAGCAGTAGAGGCCTTCCTCTACCACGAGGCCGCGCTGCTCGATTCCTGGAAGCTCGACGAATGGCTCGCGCTCCTCACCGAGGACGCGACCTACCGCGTGCCGTCCAACGACCGGCCGGAATCCGATCCGAAGACCGCGCTCTTCATGATCGCCGACGACATCCGCCGCATCCGCGCGCGCGTCACGCGCCTGAAGGACCCTCACGCGCACGCCGAGTACCCGCGCTCGCGCACCCGGCGCTTCATCTCCAACGTGCGCATCGTCGAGCAGAACCCGCTGCGCGTGGAAGCCAACTTCATCGTCTACCGATTTCGCGGCAACGACGACAAGCGCGAATACGTCGGCCGCTACCGCTACACGCTGGTCCCCGAAAAAGGAACCTTCCGCATCCAGAGCCGCGAAGCGATCCTGGACGCGATGGAGCTCGCCTCGCTGGGCACGGTGAGCTTCATTCTCTGAATTCGGGGTCAGGACCCGAATTCATGCGCGTCGGACTGATTTCGGATACCCACGGCTTGCTGCGGCCCGAGGCCGTTAAGTTCCTGCGCGGAGCAGACCACATCATTCACGCCGGCGACATCGGTGATCCGGCCATCCTCGCGGCATTGCAGGAGATCGCGCCGCTGACGGCGGTGCGCGGCAACAATGACACCGGGCGCTGGGCGCGCAAGGTACCGCACAGCGCGAACTTGGAGCTCGATGGCGTTGTCATCCATGTAGTGCACGACATCGCCGACCTGCGGGCGAAGGCGCGCGTCGTGGTGACCGGCCATTCGCACAAGCCGAAGGTGGAGGAGCGCGAGGGCGTGCTGTACGTCAATCCGGGAAGCGCCGGGCCGCGGCGATTCACGCTGCCGGTCGCTGCCGGCGAGCTGCGCATCAGCGGCGCCACGGTTCGCGCCCGCATCAAGGAACTGCTATGAAACTCGACTCGACGTTCGTCGTCCTGCAGCCCGACCAGTCCGCCACGCCGGTGCCGGTGACGCCGACCCTCTGGCAGGAGCTGAACGAGCGCTTCGATCAGTTCAAGGACCGCGTCCTGGTGTCATGCTTCAGCTTCGACTCGGACTGGGTCACGTGGGAGATGCATCCCGCGGGCGACGAGATCGTGTGCCTCCTTTCCGGCCGCGCCTCGTTCGAGTTCGAGGGCCGCGGCCATGTTGGGGAGCTCACGAAGCCCGGCGAGTTCCTCATCGTCCCGCGCGGCACCTGGCACACCGCGCACACCGACGTGCCGACCACCATGCTCTTCGTCACCCCCGGCGCGGGCACCCAGAACAAGGCGACCGCCTGATGGCCCTCGAGCTCCGGCCCACCTGCGAGCACTGCAACAAGAGCCTGCCGCCCGCTTCGACCGAGGCGCGCATCTGCAGCTTCGAGTGCACGTTCTGCGCCGCGTGCGTTGAGCTGCTCGCCGACGTCTGCCCGAACTGCGGCGGCGGCTTCGTGCCGCGGCCGATCCGGCCCGCGCGGCAGTGGAAGGGGTCCGCCTGGCTCGGCGAGCGCCCCGCCAGCACGACGGTGAAGCACCGGCCGGTCGACCTCTCGGAACATGCGCGCTTTGCGGCTAAACTGAAGGCTGTCAGACCGCAGGAGCGCTGAACCATGCTCGGATCGCAAGGCCCGGAGACGCAAGGCTTCCTCACGAACTGCTGGTACGTGGCGGCGTGGGATTACGAAATCATCGACGGCAAGCTCCTCGAGCGCACGATCCTCGAGAAGCCGGTGGTCCTCTATCGCGGCGACAGCGGACGCGTAGTCGCGCTCGACAACCGCTGCTGCCATCGCGGCGCGAAGCTGTCGAACGGACGCCGCGAAGGCGACGACCTGCGCTGCATGTACCACGGCCTCAAGTTCGCGCCCGACGGCAAGTGCATCCAGATTCCCGGCCAGGACAACATCCCCAAGGGCCTCGGCGTGCGCAGCTATCCGATCGTCGAGAAGCAGCACCTGATCTGGATCTGGATGGGCGATCCGGCGAAGGCCGACCCGGCGAAGATCCTCGAGTTCGACTATCTGTCGGACCCGAGCTGGCGCGGCAAGCCCGACTACATGCATTACAAGGCGAACTATCTCCTCATCGTCGACAACCTCTCGGACTTCGCCCACCTCGCCTTCGTGCACACGAAGACGCTCGGCGGCTCCGAGGAGTACGCCTACAAGTCGAAGCCGACCGCCATCGAGCGCCTGGAAGACGGCTTCCGCGTCGAGCGCTGGCACCACAACGCCGACAAGCCGCCGTTCCACGCCAAGGTCGATCGCACGCCGGGCAAGGTCGACCGGCGCAACATCGCGCGCATGTACGTGCCGGGCATCTTCTTCATGGAGACGCTGTTCGCGCCGGCCGGGCAGGGCGCCGAGAGGGGCAACCTCGCCGGGGCGAAGCAGTACCGCAACTGCCAGTTCTTCACCCCGGAGACCAGCCGCTCGACGCACTTCTTCTGGGACTACCTGCACGACTACGAGCTGAACGACCCGAACATCGCGCTTTCGCTGAACAAGTCGATGATCGACGGCTTCCTCGAGGACAAGTTCATCATCGAGGGCCAGCAGCAGGTGCTCGACGCCGATCCGAACTTCCGCATGAACGCGATCGTCGCCGACGCGCCGCTCTCGCACTTCCGCCGCACGCTCGGCAAGCTGATCGACGCGGAGCGCGCTTCGCTGCAGTCCGCCGCGGCATGAGGCTCGCCGTTGTCGCGCTGGCGCTCGCCATCGGCGGCTGCTCGACTACCTCGGACCCGCATGCGCCGAAGACCGTCGTCGCGGCCGAGGCCGGCGGCAAGGTCTCGATCCAGCACGGCCAGCGCCTGCGCATCCCGCTCACGGTCGCCGACGACGCGTTCGAATGGCGCCGGGTCGAGCCGACCATCGTCGCCGTCATGGCGCAGGGCCGCCCCGACGAGCAGGGCTTCCTGTTCACGCCGGTGAGAAGCGGCAACGAAAAGCTGGTCTTCGAATACCGCCCGGTCGAGGGCGAGGGCGCGGCGCAGAAGGCCGTGTCCTACGACGTCACCGTCAAGTAACCCTTACTGCTTCGCTCATTGTTTCGGGATGTGGGCGGCCTCGGCGAGGTCGCCCAGCTTCTTCATGTCGTGCTCGAGCAGCGCGCGCAGCTCCGCCGGCGAGCAGCCGTCGGGCTCGGCGCCGTCGGCTGCCACGCGCTCGACGAAATCCTTGCGCCGGATGGCGCGCCCGACGGCATCGTGCACCCGCGAGATGATGGACGCCGGGGTGCGCGCGGGCGCTAGCAGCCCGAAGTAGCCGGTCATCTCGAAGCCGGGCACCGTTTCCGCCACCGTCGGGAATTCGGGCACCGCGCTCGAGCGCTTGATCGAGGTGACGCCGAGCGCGCGCAGCTTTCCGCTCCGCGCGTGATGCGCCGACGACACGATGCTGGCGAACATGAGGTCCACTTGTCCGGCCAGCACGTCGGCGAGCGCAGGTCCCGCGCCGCGGTAGACGATGTGCGTCATCTCGATGCCGGCGGCGCGCTTCAGGAGCTCGCCAGTGAGGTGCGCCGTGCTGCCGATGCCGCTGGAAGCGTAGTTGAGCTTGCCGGGATGCGCCTTCGCATAGTCGATGAGCTCCTGCACCGACTTCACCGGCAGCGAGTTGCGCACCACCAGCAGGAACGGACCGGATGCGACGTTGGTGATCGGCTCGAAATCGGCGATCGGGTCGTAGCTTGCATGTTGCTGAAGCACGAGGTTCGAGGTGAAGCTGCTCGAGGCGAGGAAAAGGGTGTAGCCGTCGGGCGGCGCCTTCGCCACGATCTGCGCGCCGATCGAGCCGGCGGCGCCCGGACGGTTGTCCACCACCACCGGCTGGCCCAGCTCCTCCGAGAGCGGCGGCACCAGCGTGCGCGCCATGATGTCGGTGGCGCCGCCGGGCGCGAGGCCGACGACCAGGCGGATGGGCTTCGACGGATACGACTGCGCCATCGCCAGTTGTGAAACGAGCACCAGGGCAACTGCGAAAGCGCGAAGCATCGCCAATGTATACCCCACTAGAATGATCCGATGCGAGACGGTTTCAAGATCTTCGATTCCGACACGCACGTCGGCCCCTACATGGATGTGCTCGAGCGCTATCTCTCCGCCGACGAGAAGGCGCGCCTCGCCGGCTGGGAAGCTTACAGGTCGAAGAGCAAGGGCCATCCCGTCTACACGAAGGGACAGCGCCGCTACCTGCGCAAGCTCGGCACCGCCGAGGCCGCGCCCGACAAGGGCGCATACATGGCGGGCTTCACCGGCGCCAAGCGAAGCCGCGAACCCTCCGAGCGCGGTGACCACGATCCCGCCGAGCGCATCAAGGATCTCGATTTCGAAGGCGTCGACGTCAACCTGACCCTTCCCTCCGGCTGGTTCGGCACGTGGACCGCCGGCGAGGACGTCGCGCTCGAGATGGCGATGTATCGCGCGTACCACCGCTGGATGGAGGAGTACTGCGGCGCGTATCCGAAGCGTCTCGGCGGCGTGATCCTCGTCGGCACGCGAGATGTGAAGTCGGGACTGGAAGAGATCCAGCGCTGGGGCAAGTCGCGCTGGGCGTGGGCCGTGATGGCCTACGCGCCGTACGGTGTGCCGCTCGATCATCCGGGCCTCGAGCCGGTGTGGGCCGCGGCGCAGGACCACGACCTCGCGGTCGTACTGCACACCTTCACCGTCATGCCGCCTTACGCGCCCGGCGGCCTCGATACGTGGGAAAACCTCTGGCTGCAGCGCTCGGCGGCGCATCCGTGGTGCGGCATGCGCAACATGGCCTCCATCATCGGCGCGGGCGTAATGGACCGCTATCCGAGGCTTCGCCTGGCGACGCTCGAAGCGGGGCACGGCTGGCTGCCGTTCTGGATGACGCGCATCGACGAGCACGCCGAGACCATCGCCGCCGCGATTCCGGAGCTGAAGGCGAAGCCGAGCGACTACGTTACCGGCGGCCGCTACTTCCAGTCGATCGAGATTCCGGAGGGCGAGAAGCTCACCAACGCGGTGATCGACCTCGTCGGCGAGGACGTGCTGATGTACGCCTCCGACTATCCGCATGGCGAGAGCCACTTCCCGGAGTCGGTGAAGAAGGTGCTCGCCTGGGACATGCCCAGGGAGCGCAAGCGCAAGCTCTTCTGGGACAACGCCGTGCGCCTCTACGCGCGCTGTGGCCTCGAGTAAATCCAAGCGCCTGCGCTCCCTCCTGGCGAGGAAGGACCGCGTGCTCGCGGTCCTCCATCCCCCGACCGCCGCGCTCGCTCGGGTGATGGAAAAGGCCGGCTGCGAGGCCGGGTTCGTCGGCACC
>DATMIG010000020.1:0-2429 GCA_035554335.1 Burkholderiales bacterium | reverse complement strand
GCCGAGGGCGCGGGTCTTTCAGCGGCAGTGTTGGCGGAAGCCGCCGAACGGGTGACGATCCCGATGGCGGGCGGGGAGTCGCTCAACGTCGCGGCCGCGGCCGCGATCTGTCTCTACGAGGCGTTTAGTAGACCTGCCGCTGGATCCTGAGCTCGCGCAGGATGGTGGTCGCGATTTCCTCGATCGACTTGGTCGTGGAGTTGATGCAGTGAATGCCCTCCCGGCGCATCAGGACCTCGGCCTCGTGGACCTCGTAGCGGCAGTTGTCCATGGCGGCGTAGCGGCTGTCCGGCCGGCGCTCCTTGCGGATCTCGTGCAGGCGCTCGGGGGCGATGGTCAGGCCGTAGAGCTTGGGCTTATAAAGCCGTAGCGCCTCCGGCAGCTTGGCACGGTGGAAATCTTCCGGAATGAGCGGGTAGTTCGCAGCCTTTACGCCGAATTGAAGCGCGAGGTATAGGCTGGTCGGCGTCTTGCCGCTGCGCGAGACACCGATCAGGATCACGTCCGCCTGTCCCAGCTCCTTGTGCGAGGCGCCGTCGTCATGCGCCATCGCAAAATTAATGGCCTCGATCCTCTGCTGGTATTCCTTCTTGTCCATGGCGCTGTGCGAGCGGCCGATGGTGTGGCTCGACTTGACGCCGAGCCCGGCTTCCAGCGGATCGATGAAGGTCTCGAAGAAGTCCAGAAAGAGCGCATTGGCTTTCCGCACGACGGTGCGCAGTTCCTGGTTGACCAGCGTCGAAAAGACGACCGGCTGGGTGCCGTTCTGGTTCTCGGCCTCGATGCGCGCGAGGCATTCCTCGGCTTTTTCCGCGCTGTCGACGAAGGGCAGGGTGACCTGGCTGAACTCGACGCCTTCGAACTGGGTCAGCAGGCTGTGGCCGAGCATCTGCGCCGTTATGCCTGTGCCATCGGAGACGAAGAACACCGTGCGGCGCTGCGTCATATCCTAGAATACTAAGCTCATGCGCGTAGCCTGGCTCAAGGACCTGCGACTCAAGGATCTCGCGCAGGTCGGCGGAAAGAACTCTTCGCTTGGCGAGATGACCGGCGCCCTGTCCGCCGCGGGTATCCGCGTGCCGGGCGGGTTCGCCACCACCGCCGATGCCTTCCGCGAATTCATCTCGGCCAACAAGCTCGACGAGCGCATCGCCGAGAAGCTGAAGACGCTCGATTGCAGCGACGTCGACGCCCTCGCGGCGTGCGGAAAGGTGATCCGTTCGTGGATCGCCGAGGCGCCGTTTCCGGATGCGCTGGAGAAAGAGATTCGCGCTTTCTATCAGGAGCTTGAAGAGCAAACTTCAGGCGAAACGTCATTTGCCGTGCGCTCCTCCGCGACGGCGGAAGACCTGCCCGAAGCGTCCTTCGCGGGCCAGCAGGAGACCTTCCTCAATATCCGCGGGGCGGACAACGTCCTGCACGCGATCCGGCACGTATTTGCCTCGCTCTACAACGACCGCGCCATCTCCTACCGGGTGCACCAGGGATTCGCCCATGCCGACGTCGCGCTTTCGGCGGCGGTCCAGCAGATGGTGCGCAGCGACCTCGGCTCGAGCGGCGTGCTCTTCACCCTCGATACCGAGTCCGGCTTCCGGGACGTGGTGTTCATCACCTCGGCCTACGGCCTGGGCGAGATGGTGGTGCAGGGCGCGGTGAACCCGGACGAGTTCTACGTCCACAAGCCGCTCCTCGAGCGCGGCAAGCCCGCCATCGTGCGCCGGGCGCTGGGCTCGAAGTTGCAGAAAATGGTCTTCTCGACCATCCGCTCCGCGGGCAAGTCCACCCGCACGGTGGACGTGCCGGAAGCCGAGCGGCGGAAGTTTTCGTTGTCCGATACCGACGTCCTGGAGCTCGCGCGCTACGCCGTGGCCATCGAGCGCCACTACGGCCGCCCGATGGACATCGAATGGGGCAAGGACGGCAACGACGGCAAGCTCTACATCCTCCAGGCGCGGCCCGAGACGGTGAAGTCGCAGAAGCGAGAAGTCGAGGAGCGCTTCGCGCTGAAGGGCAGCTCGCGCGTGCTGGTGAACGGCCGCGCCATCGGCCACAAGATCGGCAGCGGCACGGTGCGGGTGGTGCCGGACGCGTCCCACATGTCCAAGGTCAAGGAAGGCGACATCCTGGTCACCGACATGACCGACCCGAACTGGGAGCCGGTGATGAAGATCGCCGCCGCCATCGTCACCAACCGCGGCGGGCGCACCTGCCACGCGGCGATCATCGCGCGCGAGCTCGGCATCCCCGCCGTGGTGGGTTGTGGCGACGCGACCGAGCGGCTGAAGGACGGCACGCTCGTGACGGTGAGCTGCGCCGAAGGCGACACGGGCCACATTTATGACGGCCTGCTCGAAACCGAGGTGAGCGAAGTCAAGCGCGGCGAGATGCCGCCGATCCCGACCAAGATCACGATGAACGTGGGCAACCCG
>DATMIG010000019.1:0-17994 GCA_035554335.1 Burkholderiales bacterium | reverse complement strand
GGCGCGCCGATCGTCGGCGCCGCGGGCATGACGATGACGCTCGCCGTCTGCCCGCCAGGACAGGGCCCCGGCCTGCATGCCCATCGGCAGACCTATGAGACCTTCACCGTGCTGAAAGGCCGGTTCGAGGTCACGTGGAACGATGACGGCTCGTGCCGCGAAGTGCTGGAGCTTTTCGACACGATCTCGTTCCCGCCCGGCGTGTGCCGCGCGTTCCGCAACATCGGCGACACGGAAGGCATCCTGCAGGTGATCATCACCGGTGGCGTGCACGACATGAACGACATCGACTTCGCCGAGGACGCGAAAGGGAAGATCGAGGCCGTCGGCCAGGGCCTGTCGCGCGAGTTCGAGAAAGCCGGCTTTACCTTTACCGCCGGCAAATAAGGGCTAGGGGCGCTTCAGGTCCGCGCACATGCTGGGCGGACCCTGCCAGTACTGCTCGACGACGCGCCCGTCCTTGAACACCATGGTGCGCTCGCAGCGGGCCGGCGGCTCGGGCGAGCCGACCGGCATGCCGACGCCGACCCCCACGCCGGTGCCGCCGCCACCGCCGATCCTGAAGCCGCCGAGACCGACGCCGACACTCGATTGCGGCTGCGCGTAGGACTCGGTGACCCACGTGTACCAGTAGCGCCCGTCGGCAGTCGTGGTGCTGCGCGCGGGCGCTCCCCATGCGCGCAGCAAATCCTCGTACGTCGCGCCCTGCCAGGACTCCTTGGCGTGGTCGACGTCCTGCGCCGTGGCGCAGGACGCGAGCAGGATGGCAAACGCGATGGGGTAGTGGCTACGCAATCAGGTGGCGTGCGATCCGCCCGGCTTGGTGACGCCCTTCGCGGCCTTGCCGACCGCGCGCGTCTCGTTCTGCGCCACGTCGCCGAAGGAAATGATGCCGACGAGGCGCTTTTCGCGGTTCACGACCGGCAGGCGGCGCACCTGCTCGTCGCTCATGTTCTTCGCCACGTTCCCGACCTCGTCATCCTCGTAACAATAAAGCACTTTCTCGCTCGACATCACGTCGCGTACCGGCGTGTCGGGGCCCTTGCCCTGCGCCACCGCGCGAATGGCGATGTCGCGGTCGGTGATCATGCCGACCAGGCGGTCGTTCTCTCCCACCGGCAGCGAGCCGGCGTTGATCTCGTCCATGATTTTCGCCACGTCGCGGATGGACTGTCCCGGGGTGGCGACACGCACTTCGCGCGTCATCGCTTCGCTGACTCTCATGGTCTCTCTCCTTGGGGTTATTCCTTCTTTGTTCCAAGCAAGAGGTAGACCGCTGCCGTGACGACCGTGACGGTGACTGCAATACAGGCGCCAACCGCGAACGCGGCCGCCGGAATGATGAAGAGACGGACCTGCGCGGCCGCCGCTTCGGCGGGCGCAATGGCGAGGAAGAACGCCGCGGCGATCATCACCCAGCGACGGATGTACGCGACTAGGATCCAGCGCATCGCCCGGTTGTAGGACAGCGCAAGCCGGCGTGCGGTCTCCGAGCCGCGCGAGGCGTCCTTGAAGAGACCGAACGGATCGAGGTAGAGCAGGATCTGCTGCGCGAGCGGCAACTGCGCGCGCCGCTCGCGCTTCAGGAGTGATTCGACGTCGGTGTCCGGGTGACGCATTGGGTTCAGGTTAGGCCTGCCCGCTGTGCCGCGCAACCACCTGCACGCTCGAGGCCTGCGGGCCCTCGTCGCCAACCTGCGCGGTGAAGCGCACCTCGGTGCCGACGGTCAGGTTGTCGAACTCGTCGTGCAGCACGCTGTTGCGATGGAAGTAGAACTGCCGGTCGTCGTCGACGGTGCGGATGAAGCCGTAGCCCTCGTCGCCGAACAGCTTCTCGACCGTGCCATGCGGCTGGCCGTTGGCATGCGTCTTCTCGTCGTGCCGGCGCAGCGCCACCGTCTTCTTCAGCTGCTTCTCGATGGCGCTGAACGCCTGGTTGATTACCGCCGGCAGCTGCGTCTGCATGTCGACGATGTCCTTCTGCTTCTTCACCGCGAGGTCGTGGTGCCGGGGCATGCGCACCTCGACCATCACGCTGTAGCGGTTGCCCGTGCGGTGCGACGCCACTTCCCGCGTGAGGGTGACGTGGCAGCGCGTGATCTCCTGCGAGAATTTCTCCAGGTGCGCGCAACGCTCGGCGATGAGCTCCTCCACCCACGCAGTGCGCTGGATGTCCTTGAAGATCACTTCCGGTGTGCTCTGCATTGATCCTCCATTGTGTTGTTCAAGCCATGCTCCACAAGTAACGCTGGCACCACTCGGCGGCGAGCCGCGCCACCTGCCCGGCACCGGCGAGCTCCAGCTCGACGTGCGCCCGCATGCGGCGCATCGCCTCCCGGTTCAGCTCGGCGAGCGCCTCGCCGGCATCGACGATAAGGAGCGTCGGGGCTTCCACGCGCGGCAAAGCCTCGCCGGCGAGCTCGGGCCGCCCGTCGTGCGAGATCACGGCGTGCACCACCTCCAGCCGCTCGGCGGCCGCGACGAGGACCGCCGCCGCGCCGATGCCGCAGCCGACGACGGCGACCGGCATCTGCTCGAGCGCCGGGTGCTTGCGCGCCCAGTCGACGGCGTCCACCACGCGGCGGCCAAGGAGGCCGATATCGTGCGCGTCCTCTTCTTCGACCTGGAGATCGACGGTCAGCGTCGCGAAGTCGAGCTCGGCCAGCGCATCCGCTATACCGGCCGCCGCGTCGGCCATGACCACGACGCCGCTGGGGCGGTCGGGTAGACGCAGCAGCGATAGAGCCATGCCTTGCACCCAGCAAAAAACGTTCGGGCCCGCGCACGTTCCTTGCTCCGCCTCCGAGACACTCCACGGAGGAACCCCATGTCGCCCCTACTTGTCGGAGCCGCGCTCGGCGCGACCGGTGCATTCATTCTCGATCCGCAGCAGGGCCGGCGCCGCCGCGCGCTCGTGCGGGACAAAGTCGTGAGCGGCCTGAACGACGGTCGCCGCTTTGCCGACGCCGCGCGGAAAGACCTGCGCTGGCGGGCGCAGGGAATCGCGGCCCGGGCGCGCAGCCGGCGCGGCGAGCCGGTGACGGACGACGTACTGTCCGCGCGCGTGCACTCGAAGATCGGCCGCTACAGCTCTCATCCCGGCGCGATCGAAGTCACGGCGCTCGACGGGCGCGTGGTGCTGACGGGCGACGTCCTGCAGCGCGAGCTCGAGCGCCTGGTGGACGCCACGCGCGGCGTGCCGGGCGTGCAGCACGTCGACAACCAGCTTCGCGTGCACGAGACGGCGGACCACGTTTCTGCGCTGCAAGGCACGGGCACCGGCCCCTACGGCGAGCCGTGGGAAGTGTTCGAGGAAACGTGGACGCCAGGCGTGCGCGCCCTCGTCGGCGGCGCCGGGGCCGCGTCGCTCCTCTACGCGCTCGCGCGCGGCGGCTTCGGCGCGCTCGTCCCGCTCGCGATCGGCGCGGCGCTCTTCGCCTGCGCGGTCAAGGCTTCGCCGCGCTCGGGCTGATCCGGCTTGAAGCCGTGCACCTTGATCACCGGCTTGAATGCCGGCGGCTGCCACGGCGCAGCGGTCTTCGCCTGCAGGTGCTCGGCGAGCCATAGCGCCTGCGCGCGGATCGGCGAGACGAAGGGATAGAGCTTCCCGCCGATCTCCGCGACGTCGCCCAGCGCGTAAATGGCCGGGTCGGCGGTAGCCAGGTACTCGTTGACGACGATGCCGCGGGCGACGGCGAGCCCGGCGTCGCGCGCCAGCTCGACGCGCGGCGCGAAGCCGGTCGAGACGATGATGCCGTCGAAGGGGCCGTAGTCGCGCGCCGGCGTCTGCACGCTGCCGGCGAAGGCGGCGCGCACGTCCTGCTCGTAGAGCACCGTGATGCCCTGTGCCGCGAAATGCTCGTGCAGCGCCTGCGATTGCCGCTCGGCGAGCTGCAGCTCGATCAGCCGCTTCTCGCGATGGAAGATCGTCACCTCGTCGCCCGCCTTGCGCAGGTCCGAGGCGAGCTCGCAGCCGATGAGGCCGCCACCAATCACCGCCCAGTGCGGCCGTTTGCCGCGCGCCAATGCCTGCGCGCGCCGATGCCGGAGTCGCAGCAGGTCCTCGAAACTGTTCAGCGTCAGGAAGTGCGCGTGCCAGGTGGCGAGCGCGGGCGGGATGCGCGAGGCCGATCCGGTGGCGAGCACCAGGATGTCGTAATCGAGCGCCGCGCCGCCGTCGAGCACGAGCTGCTGGCGCTCGCGGTCGATGAGCGCGGCATGCGTTTCGGCCAGCACCTTCACGCCGAGCGCGGCGTACGGCTTCATCACGATCTTGGCCGCGGCGGCATCGTCGAGCGCGACGCCGTGCGAGAGCCGCGGACGCGAGTAGTAGCCCTGCGCCTCGGCCGTCACCAGGGTCACCTCGTGAGCGGGCAGCGCGCCGGCGAGCGTCACGCCGGCGAGACCCGAGCCGACTACGACAACTCGCATGCCATCACCTGGAAGTCTGCCTTCGTCGCACCTTCCAAGCGCGTGCCGGGCGCGAGGCCGGAATCCGGGTCGCCCTTTTCCTCATCGTAGAGGTGATCGCAGATCTGGCAGCTGAATTTGCGGAAGCTCATGATCTCAACATCGCCAGGGCTTCCTGGCGTGCCTCGGTATGGGTGGCATAGACGCCGCGCAGAGCGCGGGTCGTGGTGCTGGAGTGCTGGCTTTCCACGCCGCGCATCGCCATGCACAGGTGCTTCGCTTCGGCGACGACGAGCACGCCCTTCGGTTGCAGCAGCTCGACCAGCGCGTCGGCGACCTGCTCGGTCAGCCGCTCCTGCACCTGGAAGCGGCGCGCGAAGAGCTCGACGAGGCGCGGGATCTTGGAGAGACCGATGATCCGCTCGCCCGGCAGGTAGGCGACGTGCACACGGCCGAAGAACGGCAGCAGGTGGTGCTCGCAGAGCGAGTAGAACTCCGCGTCGCGCACCAGCACCACGCCCTCGCCCTCCGCCGGGAAGATGCCGTTCCCGACCACGCTCGCCGGATCGCCCTCGTAGCCGGAGGTCAGCGCGCGCATAGCCTTGGCATACCGCTTTGGCGTGTCGCGCATGCCCGGCCGCGCAGCGTCTTCCCCGAGGTGCGAGATGATCGCCTCGACATGCCCGGCGATCGGATCTTCCCTGTAATCGGTAAGGTTTTTGAGTACGGCGCTCATCGCGTCTCCTTTCATCCAATGGATGACGCAAGCGCCGGCGCCGTTCCTAATTCGGGACCTGACCCCGAATTACAGGGTCGGGTTGTCGCTCGGCAGGCCGAGGGCGACGCGGCCGTAGGTGGTGGCGGCGATGTCGGTGTTGAAGGAGAAGTGCTGCTTCACGGCGTGCGCGTCGCGGAAGGCGCGCGGCGTGGCGCCGGATTCGTAGAGGCCGCTCGCGCCCGAGAGGCCGAACATCACGTCGACCGCGCGCACGGCCCAGTCCACGGCATACGCGCCTTCGAGGCGGTAGCGCGACTTGGCTTTGATGTCGGGGACCTCTCCGTTCTCGATGATCTGCTGCGCCTCGCGGCAGTTGGCGAGCTGCACCATGCGCGACGCGCGTGCGTACGCGGTCGCCTCGCCGAGCCGGATCTGCGTGCTCTGGATCTCGGCCACGCGAGAGCCGGTCATGCGGCCGGCGCGCGGCCCGTACTCTTCTATCAAACCCTCAGCGATGCCCAGCGGCACGCCGGAGAGCATGTACGGAAAGAGGGCGAACACCGGCATCTGGAAGAGCACGCCGGGATTGACCGCGCTGCCGGGGGTCGGGCCGCCCTTGGTGTCGGCGACGGAGAGCGTGCGGTGCTCCGGCACGAACTGCTCCTTCGCCTCGACGTCCATGCTGCCCGTGCCGCGCAGGCCGCCGGCGTACCAGTTGTCGACGACCTTGTATTGCGACTTGTGGAGCAGGAACACGCGCTGCTCGGGGGGCGCGTTCTCGTCCAGGAATGCCAGTCCGGCGAGCATGTTCCACTCGCTCGGATAGACGCCGCTCGAAAACGGCCAGCGGCCCGAAATGGAGTAGCCGCCTTCGACCTTCTTCGCCTTGGCGGCCGGAAAGACGAACGACGACGCGATGAGCGCGTCGCGGTCCTTGTTCCAGATCTCGTCCTGCACTTCCGCCGGGAACATGCCGAGCATCATGTGATGCGCGGCGTAGTTCACCCACACCCACGACGTCGACGCGCACGCCTTCGCCAGCAGCGCGCCAAAGGTGACCACCGCGTCGAAATCGAGCTCGGCGCCGCCGACGCGCGTCGGCTGGTGGATGCGGAAGAGCTCGGCGTCGTGGAAGTCGCGCAGCGTCTCGTCCGGCAGGCGGCGCAGCTCTTCGGTCCTGGCCGCGCGCTCCTTCAGCTTGGGCAGCAGCGCTTCAGCGCGCTGCCAGAGGATTTGCGCTTTTGTACCAGTCAAGAATTTGCTCCCCGGTCCACAGCCGTGCGCCCGGATGCTGGCGGATGTATTCGTAGAGGCGCTCAAGATAGCCGATGCGGTGCGGCGCGCCGGTGATGTAGGGATGCACGCTGATCGCCATCACGCGCGCGGTCTTCTCGCCCTCGGCGTAGAGGCGGTCGAACGTATCGATGCCACGCCGCAGCCATTCCTCCGACGGATGGTTCTGCAGCGCCATCATCGAGATGTCGTTCATCTCGACCGTGTACGGCACCGAGTACATCGGCCCGTGCGCGGTCTGGATGACCGTGGGCTGGTCGTCGAGCACCCAGTCGGCGACGTATTCGATGCCCGCTTCCTTCAGGTAATCGATGGTCTCGTACGTCTCCGTCAGTCCGGGACTCTCCCAGCCGCGCGGCGGCTTGCCGGTGAACTTCCTGATGGCGGCCACCGTGTCGGCGATCGCCTTCTTCTGGTCCTCGACGTGGTGCATCGGGCGCTGGATCCAGCCGTGGCCCATGAACTCCCACTGGGCATCGCGCGCGGCCTCCACCACCCTCCGGTAGCTGTCGATGACCGAGCCGTTGAGGGCGAGCGTGGCCTTCAGCTTGTACTTGGCGAGCGCCTCGACGAAGCGCCAGTAGCCGACGCGCATGCCGTACTCGTGCCAGGCCCAGTTCGGCAGGTCCGGCTGCAAGGGCTGGCCATAAGGCGGCGGTAAGACAGTGCGCGGCATATTGCGCTCGATCGACCACTCCTCGACGTTGACGATCGTCCAGACGGCGACGCGGCCGTCGTCGGGCAGCTTGAGCGGCGGCCGGTCGACGATCGCGGAATAGGGGATGCGGTCCTTGGGCAGTTTCATTTGGCCAGCGGCTTCAGGCAGGCGTACGCCATATCGTGGAACGGCACCGGCACGCCGTGGCGCGCCGCCTCGCGGCTGACATAGCCGGAGAGCCATTCCAGCTCGAGGCGCTTGCCCGCCTCGAGGTCCTCGAGCATGGAGACCCGCGCATCGTACTGGTAGGTCGCGGCGACGGCCAGCATGCGTTCGACAATGTCGGCCTCGAGGCCGACGTCCTTCTTGCGGGCGAGCGCGGCGACCTCCGCCATGGCCTGTCGATACAGCCGCGCGAGGGACGCGTCGGCGAGGATCGGCCCGATGGGCTGCCGGCAGAGGCAGGCGAGCGCGCTCAGCGCCGCGACCGGGATGAACTTGCGCCAGAGATCCGCGCGGATGTCGGCCGAGAGGCGCGCGTCGAGGCCGGCCTGCAGGCACGCCTTGTGAAACGACTCGAGGCCGCGGCCGCCGATGACGAAGGTGTTGCGTTCGCTCTTCGAAACGACGCGCCCCGGCTCCTCGACGTGAGCATTGATGAAGACGAGGCCCGCGGCGACGCGCTCGGCGCCCACCACGGCGCCGATCTCCTCCGCTGCGTCGACGCCATTCTGGATCGGCACGACGAGGCTTTTCGGCCCGAGCATGGGAACCATCCCAAGCGAGCTTTGCGTGAGGTCGTAGCGCTTGACCGCCTGGATGACGACATCGACGCCGGCCACGTCCGCCGGAGGCGCGGTGGCCGACACGCGGACCGTAAACGCGCCCGCCGGTGTGCGCACCTCGAGACCGCGCTCCTGCACGGCGGCGAGATGCGCGCCGCGGCAGACGAGCGTCACCTCGGCGCCGCTTCTCGCCAGCATGCCGCCGAGATACGAGCCGATGCCGCCCGCGCCCATGACTGCGATTCGCATGCGGCTACTATAGCGACCCGGAGGAGAAAACATGCTGCGCGCATTGCTCGTTGCAATGATGGTCTGGCCGGCGCTCGCCGCCGCCCAACAGTACCCGGCGAAGCCGATCCGCTGGATCCTCGGTTATCCGCCGGGCGGCGGCACCGAGTTCATCGCGCGCAACGTGGCGAACACGCTCTCCACCTATCTCGGCCAGCCGATCGTGATCGAGAACCGGCCCGGCGCGGCGGCGATTCTCGGCGCCGAGGCGGCGGCGCGCTCGGCGCCCGATGGCTACACCCTCTTCATGGCGGACAACGGCACGTTCGTCTTCCATACCGGCATCTACAAGAAGCTGCCCTACGACCCGGTGAAGGACTTCATTCCCATCGGCATGATCGTCAAGGGCTACATGCTGCTGCTGACGTCGCCGGACGGCGCGAAATCGCTGCAGGATCTGGTCGCCGCGGCCAAGGCGCAGCCCGGCAAGCTGAACAATGCCTCGAACGGCAGCGGCACCGCGCACCACCTCGCGATGGAACTCCTCAAGCAGCGTGCCGGCATCGATGTGGTCAACGTGCCTTACAAGGGCACCGCCGCGGTCATGCAGGAGGTGATGAGCGGACGCGTGGCCATGGGATTCGCCGACCTCTCGGCGGCACGAGGGCAGTTGCAATCGGGCAAGGTGCGCGCGCTCGCCGTCGCATCCAAGAAGCGCCTGCCGCAGCTTCCGGACGTGCCGACGTTCGAGGAGTCCGGCTATCCCGATTTCGAGGTGGCGTTCTGGCAGGGGCTCGCCGTGCCGGCGGGCACCCCGCGCGAGATCGTCAGCCGGTTGTCCGCCGAGCTCGCGAGGACCCTCGCCACGCCCGAGGTGCGCAAGCGTTTCGAAGACGCCGGCATGGAGGTCGGGCGCGGAGCACCGGATGAGATGGCGAAAGTGATTCGCGACGACCAGGCGTTCTGGGTGCCGATGATTCGCAAGCTCGGCATTTCCGTCGATTGAGACAAGGTAAACTCGCCGCCTCTAGGAGGAGGAATATGAAAATCAAAGTCATCATCGCCGCCATCGCAGCGGCGACATCCACTGCTGCGCTCGCGCAGGCCGTCGGCTTCGCCACGCTGCCGCCGGGCAGCCTCAACCACACCACGGCCTCCGCGGTAGCGAAGACGCTGAAGGAAAGGGCCGGCATCAACATGCTGGTGCAGCCCACCGCCGGCGACAACGTGATCATCCCGATGGTGAACCGCGGCGAGTCGACCATGGGCATCGCCAACGCGCCGGAGACGGCGATGGCGATCAAGGAGGCGAAGCAGGGCGACGTGCGCCTGCTCGCCGTCGCGCACACGCTGCAGACCGCCTTCTTCGTGCGCAAGGACAGCTCGCTCAAGACCATCGCCGACATGAAGGGCAAGCGCGTCGCCCTCGGCTACTCGGCGATGCGCACCATCGACCTCCTCACGCGGGCGATGCTCGCCACCGCCGGGCTCACCGAGCGCGACGTGCAGGCGGTGCGCGTGCCGAACGTGGTGCGAAGCGCCGACGATTTCGCCTCCGGCGCGGCCGACATGTTCTTCTTCGCCTTCGGCGGGCCGAAGGTGCGCGAGGTCGACGCGAGCATCCCGCTGCGCGTGCTCGAGATCGACGAGAAGGGCATGGCGGCAGCGCGCAAGGTCACGCCCTACGGCTTCCTCACGCAGGTGCAGCCGGGGCCGATCTTCATCGGCGTGGAGAAGCCGATGAAGGTCTACAGCTTCGACAACCTGTTCCTCGTCAACGCCAAGGTCTCCGACGACATGGTCTACAAGATCCTCGACACGCTCGAGAAGAACAAGGCCGACCTCGTCGCCGTGCAGCCGGTGCTGCGCGCCTTCTCGGCGGCCAACGGCTACAAGAAGTACGACATGCCATACCACCCCGGCGCGCTCAAGTACTACAAGGAGCACAACATCCAGGCTAAATCCCTGGAGTGAGCGAAGCCGCCGCTGCGGCGCCGATCCCGTCGCGAGCCGCCGCGCTCGCGACGGACGTCCTTCAGGCGCTGCTCCTCCTCTCCATCGTCGGCTGGGTCGTCGACCTGCCGCGGATGCTGTTCGGCATCTCGTTCTACACCGAGCAGCTGCTTGCCGTGTGCCTCGGACTCGGGCTCGCCATGTCCTTCGTCGCCCGACGCGACCGGGCGCCGCACTGGCTCGAATGGCTGGGGGCGGCGATCTCGCTCGGCATCTGCGCCTACATCACCATCCGCTACGAGCCGCTTTCGTACGAGCTCGCCATGCTGCCGACCGAGGGCATCGTCGGCAGCGCGATCCTCATCCTGATGGTGCTGATCGCCACCGCGCGCACGGCCGGCGCGGTGCTGGTCGGCATCATCCTCGTGCTCGCCGCGTGGGTGTTCATCGGCCCGCACCTGCCGGCGGACTTCCGCACGCTCGAGGTGACGCCCCAGCGCCTGCTGGTTTATCTGGGCCTCGACGTGAACGGCATGATCGGCGCGATCCTCGGCGTCGCCATCATCATCGTCGTCCCCTTCACCCTGATGGGCCAGGTGCTCGCCCGCACCGGCGGCTCGCGCTACTTCGCCGACCTCGCGCTGTCCGCCATGGGCGGCTTTCGCGGCGGGGCGGCGAAGATCGCGGTGTTCGGCTCGGCGCTCTTCGGGATGATTTCCGGTGCCGCCGTGAGCAACGTGATGGCGGTCGGCATCGTCACCATCCCGCTCATGGCGCGCTCGGGGTTCTCGCCGACGCGCGCCGCGGCGATCGAGGCCGTCGGCTCGACCGGCGGCCAGCTGATGCCGCCGGTGATGGGCGCCGCCGCCTTCATCATGGCGGAATTCCTGCAGGTGAAGTACGCCGCCGTCGCGCTTGCCGCGCTGATTCCGTCGATCCTCTACTACGCGGCGCTCTTCATGCACGTCGACCTCGAGGCGGCGAAGGCGCAGATCGGCGCCGCGCCGGTCGAGGACAAGCCGCGCTTCATCGACATCCTCAAATCGGGCTGGCACTTTCCGATCCCGATCGCCTTCCTCATCGCCACGCTCGCCTGGCCGGAGTTCTTCAGCATCCCGATCGAGCGGGCCGCCGTCTACACCAGCGTGATGATCGCGGTGCTCTCCTGGATCTTCGGCTACCGCGGCGAGCGCGTGAGCCTGCGCGACATGGCGCGCGCGGTGCTCGATACCGGCCTCGCGGCGCTCGACATCGTGCTGATCGGCGCGGCCGCCGGCCTGGTGGTCGGCGTGCTGTCGGTATCGGGCATCTCGTTCGGCCTCACGCTGCAGCTGATCGCGCTTTCCGGCGACAGCCTGTTCCTGCTGCTCGTCCTCACCGCGGGCATCAGCATCATCCTCGGCATGGGCATGCCGACGGTCAGCGTCTACGTGCTGACGGCGACGCTGCTCGCGCCCTCGCTCGTCAAGCTCGGCGTGACGCCGATGGCGGCGCACATGTTCGTCATGTACTTCGGCATGCTGTCGATGATCACGCCGCCGGTGGCGATCGCCGCCTACGCCGCGGCCAACATCGCGCGCGTGCCGGGCTGGAACGCCGGCTGGATGGCGGTAGTCGTCGGCTGGAGCACCTTCTTTATTCCGTTCCTCTTCGTGCTCGAGCCGAGCCTGCTTCTCGAGGGGCCGCTGTGGCTTTCGGCCTGGAACCTCGCGCGCAACCTGCTCGCCATCTTCGCCGGCACCGCCGCCGTGGTCGGCTTCGCTTTCCGTCCGATGACGGCCGGGATGCGGCTGCTTCTCGGTGCGGCGGCGCTCGCCATCCTCATCCCGCCGACCGCCTTTCCGGGCGCCGGCGCCCTCGACTGGGCCGGCCTGGGCGGCGCCGTGGCGCTGCTCGCCTACGAATTCGCGCGAGCGCGCAAGGCGTAGTGAGCGCCGCGGCGGTCGCTCAGCGCCTGCCGGCCGACTGAGCCGATCACCATCCCGGCGCCGGAAGCGAGCAGGCCGGCGAGCGTAGCGGGAAACGCCTTGCCGGCCGGCGTGGCGAGAAAGAGTAGGTACGCGGCGAAGCCAAGCACGATCGAGAACATCGCGCCCTGGGTGGTGGCGCGCTTCCAGTAGAGGCCGCACACCAGCGGCACGAAGGCGGCGACCAGCGGAAGGGCATAGGAGCCCGAGACGAGGTCGTAGATCGGCTCACCCTGCGAGGCGATGGCATAGCCGCACACCATGGCGGCGAAGACGAGTACCGTGATCCGCATGGCGAGGAGCTCCTCCCGGTCGCTCATCTTCGGCCGCAACGGCCGCCAGATGCTCTCGACGAAGGTGACCGACGGCGCGAGCAGGGTCGCCGAGGCGACGGACTTGAGCGCCGAGAGCAGCGCGCCGAAGAACGCCACCTGCAGCACGAACGGCATGCGGTCGAGGACGAGCGACGGCAGCACCTTCTGCGGGTCTTCCTTGAGGAGCGTCTGCGCCTCGCCCGGCATGATGAGGAGCGCGCTCGCCACGAGGAACATCGGCACGAAGGCGAACGCGAGGTAGCACAGGCCGCCGATCACCGGACCACGCGTCGCCGCATATTCGGTCTTCGCCGACATGACGCGCTGGAAGACGTCCTGCTGCGGGATCGAGCCCAGCATGATGGTCACCGCCGAGCCGATGAAGAAGACGATGTCGCGCGCGCTCGGCTCGGGAAAGAAGCGGAACATCTCGCGGCTCGCCGCGAACGAGATGACGCGGTGCGCGCCGCCCGCCATGTCGGCGGCGAAGACGGCGATGATGGCGAGGCCGACCACCAGCACGATCATCTGGATGAAGTCGGTGACCGCGACCGACCACATGCCGCCGAAGAGCGTGTAGGCGAGGATCGAGATCGTGCCGATCACCATGCCGGTCGCGATGCCGATCGCACCGCCGGAGAGCACGTTGAAGACCAGGCCGAGCGCCGTCACCTGCGCCGCCACCCAGCCGATGTAGCTCGCGATGATGACGAGCGCGCACGCCACCTCCACGACGCGCCCGAACCGCTCGCGGTAGTAGTCGCTGATTGTGAGGAGCGTCATGCGGTAGAGCTTCGCCGCGAAGAAGAAGCCGACCAGCACGAGGCACATGCTCGAGCCGAACGGATCCTCCACCACCGAGCGCAGGCCGCCTTCGACGAACTTGGCCGGGATGCCGAGCACGGTCTCGGAGCCGAACCAGGTGGCGAAGGTGGTGGTGACGATCATGTAGAGCGGCAGGTGCCGGCCGGCGATGGCGAAGTCGGCGGCCGTCTTCACGCGCTTGGCGGCCCACAGGCCGATGGCGATGGTGCCGAGGAGATAGACGATGACGAAGGCGAGCAGCACGGAGGCGATTTTCCCGGCAACAGGCGTCCGTCAGCAAGGCGGCCTACAATGCCCCGGCCAATAACAAGATGCACGACTTCCCGCCCGCGTTCTACGCGACGATCCGCCGGATCGACCGCTTTTCCGACGTCACGGGCAAGCTGATCTCGCTGTCGATGCTTTACCTCGTGGTGACCATCAGCTACGAGGCGCTCTCCCGCTACCTCTTCAACGCGCCCACCATCTGGGTGCTCGAGTCGAGCTACATGACGAACGGCTCGGCCTTCATGCTCGGCTGCGCCTACGCGCTCCACAAGGGCGCGCACGTGCGCACCGACATGCTCTGGGAGCAGTTCCCGGAGCGCAAGAAAGGCTGGATCGACCTCGTCTCGTACCTCGTCTTCTTCTACCCGACGCTGATCACGCTCACCGTCATCAGCGTCGACGACGCCTGGTACTCCTTCAAGATCCAGGAAGCCTCCGAGCAGACCGCGTGGCGCCCGCTCATGTGGCCGTTCCGCTCCGCCATCCCGATCGCCGCGGTGCTCCTCATGATCCAGGGCATCTCGGAATCGCTGAAGTGCTGGTACCAGATCCGGTTCGGCACCGAGTTCGAGCACCGGGAGAAGCTTGAGGTATGAGCGGCGGGGCAAAGCGACGTTCGATTTTCAAAGACCAAACCCCCGGCTCGCCTTCGGCTCACGACCCCCTTGTCAGGGGGTCAACGCGCTGACGGGACTCGAAGCGCTCGGACTCCTGATGCTGGTGGTGATGCTCGGCGCCATCTTCATCGGCATCCCGATCAGCTTCACCCTCCTCTTTCTTGCCATCATCTTCGGCCTGATCGGTCTCGGGCCGACGGTGTTCGACCTTGCCTACCTGAACACGGTCGGCCTCATGAAGCAGGACGAGTTCGTGGCGGTGCCGATGTTCATCCTCATGGGGTACATCTGCGACCAGGCCGGGCTGATGGAGCGCCTCTTCCAGGCGTTCCGCGACCTCTTCGCGCCGGTGCGCGGCGCCCTCTATCTCGTCGTGCTGCTCACGGCGACGCTCTTCGGCATCGCCGCCGGCACGGTCGGAGCGACGGTGGTCCTGCTCGGCATCATGGCCGGGCCGATGATGATCAAGACCGGCTACGACGCGCGCCTTTCCGCGGGCGCGATCACGGCCGGCGGCACGCTCGGCATCCTGATCCCGCCGTCGGTGATGCTCGTCGTCATGGGGCCGGTGCTCGGCGTGTCGGTGCTGCAGCTCTACGCCGCGGCGTTCGGTCCCGGCTTCCTGCTCGCCGGCATGTACATCGTCTACACGATGGGACGCAGCTACTTCAATCCGAGCCTCGGGCCGCCCGTTCCGGAAGCGGAAAGGGAAAAGGACTTCGGCAAAATAATCTGGGAATGCGTGGTGGGGCTCGTGCCGGTGACCGTGCTGACCATCGCCACGCTCGGTGTGATCCTCGCCGGCATCACCACCTCCACCGAGGCCGCCGCCATGGGCGCGGCGGGCGCCATCCTGCTGGTCATCGCCTATCGGCGCTTCACTTGGAGTGGACTCTTCACCGCGTGCCAGCTCACGCTCGCGAGCACCGCCATGGTGCTGTTCCTCGCCGTGGCGTCGAACGTGTTCGGCGCCGTGTTCGCGCGGCTCGGCACGGCGACGTGGATCACCAACATGCTGCTCGCCGTGCCGCTGCCGGCTTGGGGGACGATGACGCTGCTCCTCACGCTCATCTTCCTGCTCGGCTGGCCGTTCGAGTGGCCGGCGATCGTGCTCATCTTCCTGCCGATGCTCGCGCCGGTGGCGACGGGACTCGGCTACGACATGGTGTGGTTCGGCACCATCGTGGCCGTGGTCTTGCAGACCGCATTCCTCTCCCCGCCGGTGGCGATGTCGGCGTACTACCTGAAGCAGGTGGTGAAGGAATGGAGCCTCGCCACGATCTACCGCGGCATGTACGAGTTCATGATCATCCAGTGCATCTGCGTGGCGCTGGTGCTCATCTTCCCCGGCATCGCGATGTGGTTCCCGAAGTGGCTGGAGGAAGGCGACCGCATGGCCGTGCCGGCCACGACGCCGGTGGACGAGCCGCCCGACCACTCGCTCGAAGCGGGCGACGAGCTGAAGCTTCCGGCGCCGGAAGAGAAATAGCCCGCCCGGCCCGACGCGCAGGGCACGCGGATTGCTGATGTACCCGGCAGGAGACCCGCACCATGAGACTACTTCTTCTCGCCGTCGCCGCCGGCGCGGCCTATTACTTCTACCGGCAGAACCAGACGCTGCGCGCGTCCGGCTCGACGACCAACGCCAGCGACGCGATGGACGACATCCATGTCCGCCCGGGCGCCACCTCCGACGAGCACCTGGACGCGGCGGTCATGGAGACCTTCCCCGCGAGCGATCCGGTCTCGCCGGGCAAGCCGTCCGAGACCGCCTGGGAGCGCCAACAGAGGCTGGAGAAAAACCCCGGCTGACCGCTCAGTGCTTGGGCGGCGCCGGGAACTCGACGACCGGCCCGCTCGGTGCCTTGTCCGGCGGCAGGTAGGCGGGCGCCGGCTTTCCCGCGGGCCCGAGATGGCGCACATAGCGATAGAGCGCTCGCAGGTCCGCGTCCGTCATCGCCCGCACGTTGAACCACGGCATCGGCGGCCGCGCGCTCAGCATCTTCGCCTTCTTGAGCCATTGCCCTTCGGTGATCCCCTGGAAGTACAGGCGCAGGTTCGTGGGATAGGTCGTGCCCCACGGTCCGTGCCAGCCCAGCGCGTCCCCGGTCAGGCGCTGCGCCTCCGGCACCTTGCCGCCCGAAGGCCCGTAGCCAGGCGTGTGGCAGTCGTTGCAGCCACCGATCTGGCTGATGTAGCGGCCGCGGGCGATCGCCGGATCCTCCTTCTGCGCCACCGCCGGCGCGGCCACGCAGGCCGCTACTGCCATGACGAGCGCACGCATCACGCCGCCTTCGGCACGCGGAAATGGATCTCGTGGCGCTCGCCGATCGCGAGCGCCTTGTGCATGTCGCGCGGCATCTCCTTGACCTCGCGATGGACCTCGCGGAAGAACGACTCGGCATGCGCGGGGGCATCGAAGATGATGATCCGCGCCGGCTCGGGTGACGCGCCCTGGAAGCCGTGCACCGTGCCGCCCGGCGCGTAGATGAAATCGCCCGCCGTGAAAAGCTGCTCGCGGCCGTCGAGCTGGAAGCGAACCTCGCCGGCCACCACGTAGTACGCCTCGTCCCACGGATGATCGTGGGGCGGCGGGCCGGCGCGCTCCGGCAGCTCGACCTCCATCAGCGACCACTCGCGGTCGGTCTGGTCCGCGCCGCAGAGAAAACGCACCGCCGCGCCCATCACGCGCAGCTCTTCCGCCTGCCCGTGCTTCACCACAGATGCCTGCTTGCTCATTCGACCTCCTCGTTACGCTGCTGCTGGATGCGCCGTTGACTGACCGGCGCTGTATGTCATACAGTCTGACACCACGGCAGAATATATGTCAACAGCCACCCTCGCCGAACGGCAATCCGACCTCACTCGCCAGGTGATCCTCGACGCGGCGCTCGATACCCTGGAGCGCGGCTCGCTCGCCGACCTCACCGTGCGCGCGGTGGCGAAACGAGCCAACCTCGCCGAGCGCACCGTGTTCCGCTATTTCGCCGATCGCGACGAGTTCCTCGATGCGGTGGCCGGCGCGCTGAGCGCGAGGCTGCGCCTCCCGCCGCCGCCGAGCTCGATGGTGGAGCTCCTCGCCGCGCCGCGCGGGCTCTACGAGCGCTTCGAAGACCAGTCGAGCCTTACCCGCGCGGCTCTGCACACCGACCTCTTCCACCGGATGCGGGTTATCCATGCCCACCCTCGCACGACGGCGGTGCGCAAGCTGCTCGACGAGCTCGCCGCGCGCCGCACCGAGCGCGAGCGCCGGATCGCCACCGCCAACATCCGGCACTACCTCCAGGCGAGCACCTGGCACTACTACCGGTTCTATTTCGGCTTCAGCCTGGAGGACACCATCGCCGCGGCCGAAACGGCGATCCGCGACACGCTAGTCGGGCTGAAGGCCGGCGTGGCGAAGTAAGGCCGGCCACTTGTCGGCCTCGCGCTTCACGAAGGCGCGTGTCTCATCCGCGCTCATCGTGATCACGCGCCAGCCGGTCGCTTCCAGGCGGCGGCGCACGTCCGCGTTGTCGAGCGCCTTAGCGTGGCGCCGCGCAGGCGCGCGACCACGGCGGGCGGTGTCTTCGCCGGCGCGAAGAGGCCCATCCAGCTGTCGAGCACGAGTTCCGGCAGGCCCGCCTCCGCCGCGGTCGGTACGTGGGGCAGCAGCGCGTCGCGCACCGGCCCCGAGGTGACGAACGGCTTCACGCGGCCGTCGGCGATGAATGGTCGCGCCGTGGTGGTGTTGTCGAAAAAAAGATCCACTCTCCCCGGCAAGAGATCCGCATACGCCGGCTGCGCCCCCTTGTAGTTCACCACCAGCAGATCGACGTTCGCGAAGCGCTTCAGGAGCAATGCGCTGACGTGCTGCCCCGTGCCGACGCCCGAAGTGGCAATGGACAGCTTGCCGGGATTGGTGCGCGCATAATCGACCAACTCGCGCATGCTCGATGTCGGCAGGTCCTTGCGGCCGA
>DATMIG010000018.1:0-6063 GCA_035554335.1 Burkholderiales bacterium | reverse complement strand
TGCCGGCCGGCGCACCGGCCGAGATTTCCAACATGATCCACGCCGAGGTGGTGAAGGCGCTCGCCGACGCGGACGTGAAGAGCCAGTTCGACCAGCAGGGGCTGGAAGGCGTCGGCATGCCGCCGGCGCAGTTCGCGCGCTTCGTGGCGCGGGAATCGGCCTTCATCAACGAGCTGGCACGGAAAATCCGCAAATGAAGCTTGAACCGTGGCAATGGCCGGAAGAGCAATGGCGCGGCATCGTCTCGCGCGTGCGCGCCGGACGGCCGCTGCGTCCCGAGCGCTGGCAGAACGGCGCGCGCTGCGCCGTGGCGCTCTCCTTCGACTCGGACCACGAGACCAACGAGCTGCGCGAAGGCGGCGAATCGATCGGGCGCCTGTCGCAGGGCCAGTACGGCAACCGGCAGGGGGTGCCGCGCATCCTCGACGTCCTCGATCGCTCGAGCGTGAAGGCGACGTTCTTCGTCCCCGCCGTGACCGCCCTCCTCTATCCCGACGAGCAGCAACAGATCGTCGGCGACGGCCACGAGATCGGCATCCATGGCTGGATCCATGAGCGCAATTCCGTGCTGCCGCTGGAAGCCGAGCGTGACCTGCAGATGCGGTCCGCCGATACGCTGGAAAAGATCTGCGGCGTGCGTCCGGTGGGAATAAGAACCCCGTCGTGGGACTTCAGCCCGAACACGCTCGCCATCACCAAGGAGATGGGGCTTGCCTATGACTCCTCGCTCATGGCGGATGTGGACTGCTACGAGCTGCTGATGGACGGCAAGGAAACCGGCGTCGTCGAGCTGCCGGTCGAGTGGATCCGCGACGACGCGGTGTACTTCAACATGAACCGCTTCGCCGCGCTGCGGCCCTACACCTCGCCCTCGGCCGTGTTCGACATCTTCAAGCGCGAGTTCGATGCCGCGTATCGCGAAGGCGGCGTCTTCCAGCTCACCATGCACCCGCACGTCATCGGCTACCGCTCTCGCATCTGGATCCTCGACGAGCTGATCGACCACATGCGCGGCCATGCCGGCGTCTGGTTCGCCACGCACGCCGACATCGCCAGGTACGCCAAGGCGAATTCGCGCCTGAATTGAAAGACAACTTCTCCGAGACGCAGCTCATCACTAAGCGCGTGGCGACCACGCGCGGCGGCGTCGTGTCCGCGCAGCACCGGAAGGCGGCCGAAGCCGGCGCGGCAGTCCTCGCGGCGGGCGGCGATGCGATGGATGCGGCGGTCGCTACTTCGTTCGCCATCGGCGTGGTCGAGCCGTGGATGAGCGGCCTCGCCGCGGGCGGCGCGATGCTCGTCTGGCGCGAGAAGGAGCGCAAAGCGTACGTCGTCGACTACGGCATGCGCTCGCCGGCCGCATTGAATCCCGCCGACTATCCGATTGTGCCGGGCGTGGCGCCGGATCTCTTCCCATGGCCCCGCGTGAAAGACGACCGCAACATGCAGGGCGCGAGCGCCGTGGCGGTGCCGGGCGTGGTCGCCGGCATGTCGCTCGCGCATGAGCGCTTCGGGCGCCTGCCGTGGCGCGAGGTGCTGGCGCCCGCTGTCAAGCTCGCCAGCGACGGCATGCTGCTCGACTGGTATTCGGGCCTCCTGATCGCCTCCACCGCGCGCGCGCTGTCGATGGATGAGGATGCGGCCGCCCTCTTCCTCGACGAAGGTAAATGGGCGCCGCTCTCCGGCTGGACGGTGGTCGCCTCGCGGCATCTCAATCAGCAGAATTTGAGTAAGACGCTGGACGCCATCGCGCGCGACGGCGCGAAGGCGCTCTATGGCGGTGACGTCGGCGCCGCGCTCGCCAGGGACCTGCGCGCGAAAGGCGGCTCGCTCGCCCTCTCCGACCTCGCGTCGTATAAGGCGAGCTTCGCCGATCCGCTCGAGCTGCCGTATCACGGCGGGCGCATCTACGCCGCGCCCGGGATGACCGGCGGGCCGGCCTTGATTTCGGCGATGCGGGAGCTCCCGGCCCGGCCGCGCTATGCCGACTACGCCCGCGCGCTCGACAAGGCGTGGCGCGAGCGCTTGCAGAGCTCGGGCGACAGCTGCACGACGCATTTCACCGTCGTCGATCGCGACGGAAATTTTTGCTCCGTCACCCAAACGCTGCTGTCCATGTTCGGCTCGCGCTGCGTTTCAGCGTCGACGGGGATGCTGCTCAACAACGGCTTGATGTGGTTCGACCCCGAGCCGGGCAAGCCGAACTCGCTCGGGCCGTCCAAGCGCTGCCTGGGAAACTACTGCCCGATCCTCGGCGAGACGCCGAAGGGCGAGCGCTTCGCGCTCGGCGGCGCGGGCGGACGCAAGATCGTCGGCGCGGTGCTGCAGATCAGCTCGTTCCTCATCGACCACGGGGCGAGCCTGGAGGACGCCTTCCACCGCCCGCGCATCGACATGTCCGGCGGCGAGCGCGTGGTGGCGGACGTCACGCTGCCGGCGGAGGAGCTGCGCGCGCTGGAGGCCGCGTTTCCGGTGGTGACTGCAAGGCGCACCATTTACCCGGACGCCTTCGCCCGCCCATCGGCCGTGATGCGTTCCAATGGCATGAACACGGGCTGCACGGAAGTGATGTCGCCATGGGCGGATACCGTGCACGAGAATTCGGGGTCAGGGCCCTAATTCACCTGAGGAGGAGCCACGTGCGCAGACTGTTCTTCTGGGCGTTGTTGTGTGCGGCGTTCAATGCGGGCGCGCAATATCCGGCCAAGCCGATCCGCATGGTGATCCACTTCCCGGTCGGCGGCTCGACCGATCTCGTCGCGCGAGTGCTGGCGCAGGCGATGGGCGAGTCGCTCGGCCAGCCGGTCGTGGTGGAGAACAAGCTCGGCGCGGACGGCGCCATCGCGGCCGCGCAGGTGATGCAGGCGCCGCCGGACGGCTACACGATCTTCGTCGCCACCAACACGCCGATGATGCAGGTGCCGCTCCTGCACAAGAATCCGCCGTACGACCCGGTGAGCGCCTTCACGCCGATCTCGCTCGTCGGGCGCTACACGTTCGTGCTCGTCAGCACGCCGAGCCTGCCGGCGAAGAACATGGCCGACTTCATCTCCTACGCGCGCGCCAACCCGGGGAAGATCAATTTCGCCACCTACAGCGGCGCGAGCCAGCTCGCCTATGCGCAGATCGTGAAGACGGCGAAGGTCGACATGCTGCGCGTGCCGTACAAGGGCGAGGCGCCGTCGGTGACCGACATCCTCGGCGGGCAGATCCACGCCGTGTTCGCGACGCCCACTTCCACGCTCTCGCACATCCGCGAAGGCCGCCTGCGCGCCTACGCCGTCACGACGCCGACGCGCAGCCCGCTGCTGCCGGAAGTCCCCACCACCGTCGAAGCCGGGCTGCCGCCGATCAGCGTCGAGTTCTTCGCCGCGCTGTTCGGTCCGGCGAAGATGCCGCCGGAGATCGCGGCGCGCCTGTCGAAGGAGATGGCGGCGGCCATCGCGCGCCCGCAGATCCGCGAGCAGATCGACAAGCAGGGATTCGCGCTCGCCGCGTCGACGCCGCAGGAGCTCGCCACGTTCGTCCGGCAGCAGCTCGTCGCCTGGAAGCAGGGCTTCGAGGACGCGGGGATGAAACCCGAATAGCTAGGGGTTGGCGACCGAGAACGTATCGCAGGACTTGGGATTGCCCGAGTCCATGCCGCGCTTGAACCAGCGCATGCGCTGCTCGGAGGTGCCGTGGGTGAAGGAGTCCGGCACCACGCGGCCCTGCGACTGCTTCTGCAGGCGGTCGTCGCCGATCGCCTGCGCGGCGTTCAGCGCTTCCTCGATGTCGCCCGGCGAGAGCTGGTTCATCGTGCCGGCGTAGTGGCCCCAGATGCCGGCGTAGCAGTCGGCCTGCAGCTCCATGCGCACCGACGTGCGGTTGAATTCGGTCTTGCCGCGCGCCTGCGCGGCTTCCAGGCGCTTGAAGCTGCCAGTCAGCTTCTGCACGTGATGACCGACCTCGTGCGCGATGACGTAGGCCTGAGCGAAGTCGCCCGGCGCGTGGAAGCGCTGCTGCAGATCGCGGTAGAACGAGAGGTCGATGTAGAGCTTCTCGTCGTTCGGGCAGTAGAACGGGCCCATCGCCGCCTGCCCGACGCCGCACGAGGTGCGCGTCTGGCCGTCGTAGAGGACGAGGCTCGGGGCACGGTATTGCGAACCCGACTGCTCGAAGATGCGGCTCCAGACGTCCTCGGTGCTGCCGAGCACCTTCGAGACGAAGACACCCATCTGGTCCTCGGGCGTGCCGCGGCGCGCCGGCGACTCCTGCCGCGTGCTGTTGGAAACCTGCTGGCCTACCTGGATCGCCGTGCCCGGATCGAAGCCGAGGAAGTAGGCGATGACGGCGACGACGATGCCGCCGACGCCGAGCCCGCCGCCCACCATGCCCATGCCGCGGCGGTCCTCGACGTTGCCGCTGGCGCGCTGGTTACCGAGGTCCATGCGCGCGACGGTTGCAATCGGTATACCCGGGCACGTGCATTGCTCCTTTCGGCGCATCCGACCCCAGGAGCCAGTCATGCGCCCATTCATTACCGCCCTCGCGCTTAGCGCGTTCATGTGCACTCCCGCCTTTGCCCAGAACAAGATGGACAACGGCGACATCTCCGCGATGAAGCAGCTCGCGCAGGCCAACCTCAACGAGATCGCCGCCGGCAAGACCGCCGCCGAGAAGGCGCAAAGCCCGGACGTGAAGAAGTTCGGCCAGAAGATGGTCGACGACCACACGAAGATGCTGGAAGACCTGCGCTCGCTCGCGAAGAAGAAGAGCGTCGCGCTGCCGCAGGACGCCGACATGAAGGACATGGCCCAGATGAAGGTGATGGAGCACAAGTCCGGCGCCGAGTTCGACCAGGCTTACATGGAACATATGGTCAAGGACCACGAGCAGGACCTGAAGGACGTGCAGACCATCGCGGCCAAGGCCAAGGACGCCGAGTTCAAGGCCGCGGTGCAGAAGGCCGAGCCGAAGATCAAGGAGCACCTCGCGCTCGCCCAGCGCCTGTCGAAGGGCGCCGCCGCCGGCTCGTCGTCGAAGTCGAAGTAGTTTCACCCCGCCCCACCCGTCTCCCCGGAGTGCCGCTAGCATGGCGGCATCACCCGGGGAGGCGAGCATGACCGATCGACGCAATTTCCTCGGCGCCATGGCCGGCGTCGTGTTCACCTCGTGCACGCTCGCGCCCGAGGCCGAGGCCGAGCGGCGGGTCGTTTCCGTCGCCGCCAAGCGAGTCCGCACGATCGACGTGCACGCGCACTGCGTGATCCCGGAAGCGCTCTCCCTCATGGGCCAGAAGCTCGCGCCCGTGTACGCGCACTCGTACGACGATCGCATCAGGCGCATGGACGCGATGGGCATCGACGTCCAGGCGCTGTCGATCAACCCGACCTGGTACGCGCTCGACCGGGATGTGGTGACGAAGGCCATCCAGCTGCAAAACGAAAAGCTGGCGGAGATCTGCGCGAAGCAGCCGGATCGCTTCGTCGCCTTCGCCAGCGTCGCGCTGCAGTATCCGGACCTTGCGGCGCGCCAGCTCGAGGACGGCGTGAAGAAGCTCGGCCTGCGCGGCGCCGCCATCGGCGGCAGCGTCGAGGGCATGGAGCTCTCCGACCCGAAGCTGCATCCCTTCTGGCAAAAGGCGGAGGAGCTCGGCTGCCTCGTCTTCATCCATCCGCAGCGCACGAAGGACCTGCACGACCGCCTGAAGGGCAACGGCGGCCTCGACAACACGATCTGGAACCCGCTCGAGACCACGCTTGCCCTCTCGCACCTCATCTACGAAGGCACGCTCGACCGCTTCCCCGGGCTGAAGATCTGCGGCGCGCACGGCGGCGGCTATCTGCCCTCGTACGCCGACCGCTCGGACCACATCTGCATGACGTTCCCGGACCGCTGCAAGGCGGTGCCGCTGAAGAAGAAGCCCACCGAATATCTGCGCCAGCTCTACTTCGACAGCCTGGTCTTCACACCGGAGGCGCTGCGGCATCTCGCGGCGCAGGTCGGCGCGTCGCAGCTCGTGCTCGGCACCGACGACCCGTTCGGCTGGACGAAGACGCCGATCGAGCACGTCATGTCCAC
>DATMIG010000017.1:0-4850 GCA_035554335.1 Burkholderiales bacterium | reverse complement strand
CGTCGCGGCGCAAGCGAGCTCGGCAAGCGTCGCCGCGGATCGATGACATCGGTGTTTCCGTCGACCACCGCATCCGCGATCACCACTTCGTACACCGGCGCGACGCCGCTCGAGCACGGCCTCACCGGATGGTTCACGTATTTCGGCGAAGCGGGATGCGTGTCGGCGGCCCTGCCGTTCAGGAGCCGCGGCGACATGGCGCTGCTCAGCACGCGCGGCGTGACGCCGGAACAGATATACACGGTGCCCTCCCTGTTCGGCGCCATGCCCGTGCGAAGCGTGGTGGTCAGTTATCGCGACATCATCGACTCGCACTACAACAGCATCCACTGCCGCGGCGCCGAGAAGCTCGGCTACGAAAAGGCGGACGACTTCGTCGCGCAGATCGAGCGGGCCGTCAAATCGTCGGCGGGAAAGAAATTCGTCTACGCGTACTGGCCGCACTACGACCAGTGCTCGCACAAGCACGGCTCGCAGAGCGCGCAGGCGGCGGCCGAGTTCGACGTCATCGACCGCGCGTTCGGCGAGCTGGTTCAGCGCCTGGCGGGTACCGACACGCTGATCATCGCCACCGCCGACCATGGCTTCATCGACGCACCCACCGAGCAGAACATCGAATGGCCGGCGTCGCTCGCACCAATGATGCGCTTTCCGCTGTGCGGCGAGCGCCGCGTCGTGTATTGCCACGTGCATTCACCGCGCGAGTTCATGGAGCGGGCGCGCGAGTGCTTCGAAGGCAAAGCCGACGTGATGCCGAGCACGCAGCTCGTCGACGAAGGCTGGTTCGGGCCCGGCACGCCGCATCCGCGGCTGAAGGACCGCATCGGCGACGTGGCGATCGTGATGCGCGATCGCTACACCGTGAAGGACTGGGTCCCGGGCGAGGCGCGCTGGCTGCACATCGGCAACCACGGCGGCACGCACGAGGACGAGATGATGATTCCCCTTATCGTGGAGGAAGCATGAAAGCGAAAGTGAACGGCATCGAGCTCAACTACGAAGTCTCCGGCAAGGAAGGCGCGCCCTGGCTGGTGTTCAGCCATTCGCTCGCCTGCAACGTGCGCATGTGGGATCCGACCATCGCCGCGTTCAAGGACCAGTACCGGATCCTCAACTACGACATGCGCGGCCACGGCCAGAGCAACGTGCCCGGCGGCGCCTACACGCTCGACATGCTGGCCGACGACGTGCTCGGCCTGATGAAGGAGCTGAAGATCGAGCGCTGCAAGTTCATCGGCCTCTCGATCGGCGGCATGATCGGCCAGACGCTCGCGCTGCGGCAGACCGGCAAGTTCGAGAAGATGGTGCTCGCCGACACCGGCCACACGCAGCCGCCCGAGGCGATCAAGCAGTGGGAGGACCGCATCAGGACCGCGCACGAGAAAGGCATGAAGGCGCTCGTGCCCCCGACCATGGAGCGCTGGTTCACGCCCGCGGGCCGCGAGACCGCGCCGGCGAAGAAGATCGCCGACATCATCGCCGCCACGCCGGTGAACGGCTACGTCGGCTGCGCGCAGGCGATCATGAAGCTGAACACCACCGCGCGCCTCAAGGAGATCAAGGTGCCGGTGCTGGCGATCACCGGCGAGGCGGACCCGTCGGCCGGCGCCACGAAGTACATCGGCGAGAACGTGCCCGGCGCGAAGTTCGTCTCGATTTCCCAGGCCGCGCACATCGCGAACGTCGAGCAGCCGGAGAAGTTCAACCAGGCGCTGCGGGATTTCCTTTGATGCCGGACCAGCGCTTCACCTTGCCGGTGGAGACGCCGAAGAGGTCGAGGATGCGGCCGAGCGTGTGATTGACGAGGTCGTCGATCGACTTCGGGTTGGCATAGAACGCGGGCATGGGCGGCATGACGATGCCGCCCATCTCGGTGACCGCGACCATGTTGCGCAGGTGGGCGAGGTTGAGCGGGGTCTCGCGCGGCACGACCACCAGGCGGCGGCGCTCCTTCAGCACCACGTCCGCCGCGCGCGAGACGAGGTCGTCGGCATAGGCGTGCGCGACGCCGGCGAGCGTCTTCATCGAGCACGGCGCGATCACCATTCCCTCCGTCACGAACGAGCCGCTCGCGATGGTGGCGGCGATGTCCTTCGGGTGGTAGGCGAAGTCGGCGAGGCGCTCGACGTCCTTGCGCTTCATCTGGTGCTCGTGCCAGACGTTGAGGACGCCCGCGTCGGTGAGCACGAGATGGCTCTCCCAGCCCGACACTTCCTTCAGCGCGCGCAAGAGGCCGATGCCGTAGATCGCGCCGGTCGCGCCGGTGATGCCAACGATGAGCCGCTTTTTCACGGCCGCTAGCCTACCCGTACTGGTGGTTTTCTGCCCGTTCGCGGTGGGCTACTTCCTGTCGATCTTCTTCCGCCACGTCACGGCAGTCATTTCGCGCGACCTGGGGCAGGAATTCGCGCTCACGCCGGCCGACCTCGGCTTCCTCACCTCGATGTACCTGCTGACCTTCGCCGCGTTCCAGCTGCCGCTCGGCGTGCTGCTCGACCGCTATGGCCCGCGCCGCGTGGTGGCGGCGCTGATGTGCGTGGCGGCGGCGGGGGCGCTGGTCTTCGCGCTCGCCCGCGACCTCACCATGCTCTCGCTCGGCCGCGCGCTCATCGGCCTCGGCGTGTCGGCCGGGCTGATGGGCGCGATCAAGGCGTTCTCGGTCTGGTTTCCGAGGCGCTTCGCGACGGTGAACGGCATCTATCTCGCGGTCGGCGGGCTCGGCTCGCTCAGCGCCACCGCGCCGGCGGAATGGCTCGCCGCCGCGCATGGCTGGCGCGCGATGTTCTGGATGCTCGGCGCCGGCTCGCTCGCCGCGGCGGCGCTGGTGTTCTTCATCGTTCCGGAACGGGCGCCGTCCGGCGGCGGCCAGACGCTGCGCAAGCAGATCGCCGCCTTCCGCCTGGTCTTCTCCTCGGTCGTCTTCTGGCGGGTGGCGCTGCCGTACGTCATCGGCCAGTCGATCTACACCGCGCTGCAGGGCCTGTGGCTCGGCCCCTGGCTCTACGACGTCGCCGGCCAGGACCGGCCCTCGGTGGCGAACTATCTCTTCGTCAGCGCGCTCGGCTACGTCTTCGGCTCGGCGTTCTTCGGCTTCGCCAGCGATCGCCTGTCGCGCATGGTGGTCTACAAGGTGGGGTTGTCCATCTCGCTCGTCATGCTCGCGCTCATCGCCGCGGGCGTGCAGACCGGCGTCGGCGCCATCCTCGCGGTCTATGCGTTCACCGGCATTGCCTCGGTGCTCACCTACGCCATCCTCACGCCGCTCTTCCCGCCCGAGATGACCGGGCGCGTCAACACGGCGTCGAACATGCTGATGTTCGGCCTGTCCTTCGTGCTGCAGTGGGGAATCGGTGCGGTGTTGAGGATGTACCCGGTGGTCGACGGCCACTACTCGCCCACCGGATACACCGTTGCCTTCGCCACGCTCGCCGCCGCGCAGCTGGCGGCGATCGCGTGGCTGCTGCCGGTACGGCAGCCGCTGCCGTTACGGGGTTAACCCCGCTTGTAGACGATCTTCTTCATGCCGCCGTCGCAGGTGCCGACCACCTTGCCCTCGGCCTGCGCGTCCTTCTCGACCACGTCGAGCGAGAACTTGTCGATGCCGTTCTTCTTGATCTTCGCCTCGATCTCGCCCTTCAGCTCGTCACAGCTTTTCTTCTGCGCGAACGCCGGGCTGCTCAGTGCAAGTGCTGCGAGTGCCGCGATGATGAGTTTCATGCGTACCTCCCCTCATTGGCCAGTTTGGCTGCGTCGAACCGCTTGTCTTCTCCCCCGGTCGCCGTCATCCCGCGGCGACCTCGGTTCATAGAATGATTTAATTCGGGGGACTTTGCAAAAGACGTGCTGCGCCCGCGCAACAGGGGAACGCGGATTTCGTCACCAAAAGCCGCTACATCGCCAGGCGGTGGAGGATCCAGAAGAGCGCCGCGCCGCCGGAGCCGAAGGTGGCGAGCAGGCCGATGAAGCCGTAGCGGCGGAAGGCGCCGTTCGGCTTGAAGAAGAGGTTGCGGACCACGTCGTCGCGCCCGCCCATCCACAGCCAGTCGGGGCCGGCCTTGTTGATGACGCGCGGATCAACCAGTGCTACCAGAAGGGACGCAAGCGCGCCCACCATGCTGCTGAAAACCATCTGTAGAGATTCCTCCCTGAAACCTGTCGCATTATGAACGATAAGATGGATCCCGACACCTGTCTCATAGACGCGACGCTGGATAATCCGCCGCAGGGAGAAATTACATGCTGAAGACCACCATCGCCGGCAGCCTGCCGAAGCCCGGCTGGCTCGCGGAAACGCAGAAGCTGTGGCCGTCCTGGAAAGCGGCGGGCGAGGAGCTCGAGCAGGCGAAGCGCGACGCGACGCTGCTCTGGGTGAAGGCGCAGGAGGATGCGGGCCTCGACATCGTCACCGACGGCGAGCAGTCGCGCCAGCACTTCGTGCACGGCTTCCTCGAGTTTGTCGAGGGCATCGACTTCTCGCGCAAGGTGAAGATGGGCATCCGCAACAACCGCTACGACGCGATGGTGCCGGTGGTGACCGCGCCGCTGAAGCTGAAGGGCCGCGTGCACCAGACGGAAGCGGTGCTGGCGCGCAAGCATACCGGGCGGCAGCTGAAGATCACCCTGCCGGGCCCGATGACCATCGTCGACACCATCGCCGACGAGCATTACGGCAGCCGCCCGGCGCTGGCGATGGCGTTTGCCGAGCTCCTCAACGAGGAGGCGCGCGAGCTGGAGAAGATCGGCGTCGACGTCGTCCAGTTCGACGAGCCGGCCTTCAACGTCTACATGGAGGCGGTCAAGGAATGGGGCATCGCGGCGCTCCACCGCGCCGCTGACGGCCTCGAGTGCAA
>DATMIG010000016.1:0-16118 GCA_035554335.1 Burkholderiales bacterium | reverse complement strand
CCCGACTACACGCGGGTCATCCCGACTACCCACAAGAACAAGCTGCAGACCGGCCGTGAGCCGCTGCGCCAGGCGCTGCAGCGCGCGGCGATCCTGTCCAACGAGAAGTTCCGCGGCGTGCGCTGGGTGCTGGCCGACGGCAGCCTGAAGATCGTCTCGTCGAACGCCGACCAGGAAGAGGCGCAGGAGGAGCTCGAGGTGAACTACTCGGGCGACGCCCTCGACATCGGGTTCAACGTGAACTACCTGCTCGACGTGCTGAACAACGTGCCCGGCACCGAGCTCGAGTGCGCGTTCGGCGATTCATCCTCGAGCGCGCTCATCAGCTATGGCAGCGAGAAGGGCTTCAAGTACGTCGTCATGCCGATGAGGATCTAGGGAATTGGCCGCTAATCCGAACCCAGGCGATTACGGCTCCGACGCCATCAAGGTACTGAAGGGCCTCGAGGCGGTGCGCAAGCGCCCCGGCATGTACATCGGCGACACGTCCGATGGCACCGGGCTGCACCACATGGTGTTCGAGGTGGTGGACAACGCGGTCGACGAGGCGCTCGCCGGCTTCTGCGACGAGATCGTGGTCACCATCCATACCGACAACTCCATTTCGGTGCTCGACAACGGCCGCGGCATCCCGACCGGCATCAAGGAAGACGACGAAGAGAAGCGCTCGGCGGCCGAGATCGTGATGACCGAGCTGCACGCCGGCGGCAAGTTCGACTCCAATACCTACAAGGTGTCGGGCGGCCTGCACGGGGTCGGCGTGTCCGTGGTCAACGCCCTGTCCGAGTGGCTGCGGCTCACCATCTGGCGTGACGGCCATGTGCACCAGATGGAATTCCGCGGTGGCGCCGCAGTGGCGCCGCTCAAAGAAACCGGAACCACGGAGCGGCGCGGGACCGAGGTCCACTTTCTCGCGTCCAGGGAAACCTTCGGCAACGTCGACTATCACTACGACATCCTGGCGCGCCGCCTGCGGGAGCTGTCGTTCCTCAACAACGGTGTGAAGATCGTCCTCATCGACCAGCGCACCGGCAAGGAAGAGAACTTCGCCTTCTCGGGCGGCGTGAAGGGCTTCGTCGAGTACATGAACCGCGCGAAGAGCGTGCTGCACTCGAACCTGTTCGTCACGAATGGCGTGAAGGACGGCATCACGGTTGAAGTGGCGATGCAGTGGAACGACTCCTATCAGGAGAACGTCCTCTGCTTCACCAACAACATCCCGCAGAAGGACGGCGGCACGCACCTGACCGGCCTGCGCGCGGCGATGACTCGCGCGCTGAACAAGTACATCGAAGAGCACGAGATCGCCAAGAAGGCGAAAGTGGAGACCACCGGGGACGACATGCGCGAGGGCCTCGCCTGCGTGCTGTCGGTCAAGGTGCCGGAGCCCAAGTTCTCGTCGCAGACGAAAGAGAAGCTCGTCTCCTCCGAGGTGCGCCCTGTCGTGGAAGAGGTGGTCGCCGAGAAGCTGCGCGAGTACCTCGAAGAAAATCCGCAGGATGCTCGCACGATCACGGTGAAGATCGTCGAAGCGGCCGCGGCACGCGAGGCCGCGCGCAAGGCGCGCGAGATGACGCGGCGCAAGGGCGTGCTCGACGGCATGGGCCTCCCCGGCAAGCTCGCCGACTGCCAGGAGCGCGATCCGGCGCTCTGCGAGCTGTACCTCGTCGAGGGCGACTCCGCCGGCGGCTCGGCGAAGCAGGGTCGCGACCGCAAGTTCCAGGCGATCCTGCCGCTGAAGGGCAAGATCCTGAACGTCGAGCGCGCGCGCTTCGACAAGCTGCTGTCCTCGGCGGAAATCGCGACCCTCATCACGGCGCTCGGCTGCGGCTTCGGCAAGGACGAGTACAACGCCGACAAGCTGCGCTACCACCGCATCATCATCATGACCGACGCGGACGTCGACGGCTCGCACATCCGCACGCTGCTCCTCACCTTCTTCTACCGTCAGATGCCCGAGCTCGTGGAGCGCGGCCATATCTACATCGCGCAACCGCCGCTCTACAGGGCGAAGCTCGGCAAGGAGGAGCGCTACCTCAAGGACGAGCACGAGCTTAACGAGTTCATGCTGCGGCAGGCGCTGGTGGACGCGGCGCTCCACCCGCGCGCCGGCGCGCAGCCGATCACGGGCGAGCCGCTCGCCCAGCTGGCGAAGTCATATCTGCTGTCGGAAGCCGTGATCGACCGCGTCTCCCGCCTCATCGATCGCGAAGCCCTGCAGGCCATCCTGCGCGGTGTGCAGATCGACCTCACGCGCCGCGACACCGCCGAAGCGTCCGCCGAGGCGCTCGAGAAGGCGATCGGCGGCGAAGGCATCGCGGTGGCGCCGCACTTCGACCAGAAGACGGACCGCTACCAGGTGCGCATCGAGCGCACGCGCCACGGCAACGTGCGCATGACGACGATCGACACCGAGTTCGTGCATTCCGGTGACTACGCGCAGATCCGCCAGACCGCGCAGATGCTCGCCGGCCTGATCGGCGAAGGCGCCTACGTGCAGCGCGGTGACAAGAAGCAGCCGGTGGCGTACTTCTCCGACGCCATGAAGTGGCTGCTCGGCGAGGTGGAGAAGTCCATGAGCCTGCAGCGCTACAAGGGCCTGGGCGAGATGAACCCCGAGCAGCTGTGGGAAACGACGATGGACGTCCAGGCGCGGCGCCTGCTGAAAGTGCAGATCGAGGACGGCATCGCCGCCGACGAAATCTTCACCAAGCTGATGGGCGACGAGGTGGAGCCTCGCCGCGCCTTCATCGAGTCGAACGCGCTCGGGGTGCGGAACCTCGACGTGTAGGCTTCTCTTCCGGCGCATCGCCTGCCTTCGGTGCACGCGCCTGGAATTCGAAGCCGATCTTCCCGTCGGGTTGCTTCACCAGGAAGGCCTTGAAGCGGCGTCCCTTCTTGGAGATGAACCCGGTGAGGAGGTCGGTACGCCCGGTCTCGAGCAGCTTCTTCATCTGCTCGCGCTCGATCGGCTGCTGCAGGATCATGCGGCCGGAGCGGAAGTCGCAGGTCTTCTTCGGTCCGACCGCATGCTCGCAGGTATAGGCCATGCCGTGCTCGAAGACGCGGCCGCCGTCCTTCGGGCACTGGCCGAGCGGCTCCTGGCCGCTGAAGTCGGGTGCTTCCTCGCCTTCGCCGTCGGCCTGGCCGAAGTCGAATTCGGGTCGCAACTCCTCGGTTAGCTTCACGACGGCCGCGAACGGCTTGCCCATGCGGCTGCGGAAACCGGTGAGCGGACCGACCTTGCGCTTGGTGATGAGTTCGGCCACTTCCTCGGTCGACCATTCGCGGCCGGAGGTGACCTTCCAGATCGCGAAGTCGCACTTCTGGCACTGGAACTTGCGGTAGTTCTCCTGCACCACGCCGCCGCACTTCGGGCAGGGCGCCGGGACGGTCGCATACACGACGTCGGGGATCTCGCCGGTCTTGATCACGCCGACCACCTTGCGCACCAGCTCGGTGATCTCCTTCATGAACTGCTCGCGCGTCAACTTGCCCTGCTCGATGAGGCGCAGCTTGTGCTCCCACTCCCCGGTGAGCTCGGGCGAAGCGAGCTCGACGATATGCAGCATGCCGAGCGCGAAGATGAGCGAGAAGGCCTTCGGCGTCGGCACCAGGTCGCGGCCTTCGCGATGCACATATTCTTCGCGGATCAGGCCCTCGATGATCGCCGCGCGCGTCGCGGGCGTGCCGAGGCCCTTCGCCTCCATCGCCTCGCGCAGCTCGTCGTCCTCGACCAGCTTGCCAGCGCCTTCCATCGCCGAGAGCAGCGTCGCCTCCGTGTACCGGGGCGGCGGCTTCGTCTGGTGCGCCTGCTCGGCGATCTCCACCACGTTCACCTTTTCGTTCGCCTCGATGGCGGGGAGGTTCTGGCTGTCCTCGCCTGCAGCGCGGCCATAGATCGCGAGCCAGCCTGGGCTCTGCAGCACGCGGCCCTCGGTCTTGAAATGGTGCTCCTGGACCTTGGTGATGCGCGTGGTCTGGAGGAACTCGGCGGCCGGGAAGAACACCGAGAGGAAGCGGCGCACGACCATGTCGTAGAGCTTCTGCTCCGCCTCGTTCAGGTGCTTCGGCTGCTGCAGCGTCGGGATGATGGCGAAGTGGTCGGAAATCTTCGCGTTGTCGAAGATGCGCTTGTTCGGCTTCACCCAGCCTTGCTTCAGGATCTGGCGAGCGAACGTGGCGAAGGCGTCCGTGTCGCTCAGCTCCTTAAGCGTGTCCTTGACCGTCGGCAGGTAGTCCTCGGGCAATGCGCGCGAGTCGGTGCGGGGATAAGTAAGCACCTTGTGCTTTTCGTATAGCGACTGAGCGAGCGAGAGCGTCATGCGCGCCGGGAAGCCGAAGCGCGCGTTCGCTTCACGCTGCAGGCTCGTCAGGTCGAAGAGCAGTGGCGACAGCTGGGTCGCCGGCTTCGTCTCCTCGGTGGCGATGCCCTTCTTGCCGGCGCACGCCGCAACGATCGCCGTCGCTTCCTTGGCGGACCACAGGCGCTCGGCCTTACGCTCCCCGTCGTCGTCCTTCTTGAAGCCCGGGTCGAACCAACGCGCCGCATACTCGCCGGCCTTGGCGCCGAAGCGGGCGTGCACTTCCCAATAGTCGCGCGGAGTGAAGGCGCGGATCTTGTCTTCCCGCTCGACGAGGATGGCCAAGGTCGGCGTCTGCACGCGACCGACCGTGGTGAGGTAGAAGCCGCCCTCCTTCGAGTTGAACGCCGTCATCGCGCGCGTGCCGTTGATGCCCACCAGCCAGTCGGCCTCGGAGCGGCTTTTCGCCGCGTCGGCGAGGGGCAGCATGTCCTTGTCGGCGCGTAGCTTCGAGAAGCCGTCGCGGATGGACTGCTGCGTCATCGACTGCAGCCACAGGCGCTCGATCGGCTTTTTGACGCGCGCATGCTGGACGATGTAGCGGAAGATGAGTTCGCCTTCGCGGCCCGCGTCGCAGGCATTCACCAGCCCCGTGACGTCCTTGCGCTTCATGAGTCGCAAGAGCACGTTGAGTCGCTGCTCGCTCTTCTCGAGCGGCGAGAGCTCGAAGCGTGGCGGCAGAACCGGCAGGTGCTTGAAAGACCACTTGCCGCGCTTCACGTCGAACTCCTCGGGCACCACGAGCTCGAGCAGGTGACCGACGGCCGACGAGAGCACGTAGTCGTCGCTCTCGAAGTAATCGCCCTTGCGGGCGAAGCCGCCCAGCGCACGAGCAATGTCGTTCGCGACCGACGGTTTTTCGGCGATGATGAGTTTCTTGGCCATACGGCGAAAGGCCGCAGATGATAAGGGTAAGCGCGCGGGCGCTTCAACCCGGCGCGCTGGCCCTCGACTTGCTACGCGCGCACGCGAGCGTGCGCGCGCGCGGCGACCGGCTAGTTCGGCAGCCGTCCGGTGGACGTCGTGAACAGATCCTCGGCGAGGAGCTGGCTCGTCGGCGTCTGCTGATTCCACAGCACCATCAGCACGATGAGCTTGAGCTGCTCGAGCGCGAGCGACTGCCCGGACGCCGCCAGCGAGCGCTCCATCACCACCTCGCGCATCTGCGGGGTGAGGATGCCCGACTGCTCGAGCGTAATGAGGAAACCCCGGCAGTCGACGTCGAGCTTGGCCAGCTCGCGCGGTGCGAAGGCGCGGAAGGAGGTGCGCGCATCGGGAAGCTGCGCCGTTCCGGCCCGCGGCGAGCGCGCCACGCCCGCCAGCCAGTGCAGCGCTTCGCTGATGTCCGAATCCTCGAAACCGGCGGCGGAAAGCTTGCGCGCAACGCGGTCGCGATCGTCCGACACTTCTGCCTGTTGGCAGTTCTCGAACAGGTAGACCAGGACGTCGTACATACTGAGCCTCCTTTCTTATTAACGCGGCAACGCCGGCGGCGTTTACCCGCGGTGCGTCTTCTCCAGGCGCTGATAAAGCCCTCCGGGCAATGCGGCTACCCGGCCATCGAGTTCCAGTCTGAGAAGTTCCGAAGCGACCTGCTCGGCGCTTAGCCCGGCGCGAGCGCAGAGGGAATCCACATCCACCGGATCGTGCCCCATGACGGCAAGCAGGCCCGAGCTCGGCGCCGGCGCGGGCGGTTGCGCCGTGGTGGCATATCCGCTCGGCCGGAAACCGGCCAGCTCGCTGAGGACATCATCGGCCGATTCGACGAGCTTCGCGCCCGACTTGATGAGCGCGTGACACCCTTTCGACAGCGGTGAATGAATGGATCCCGGAATCGCGAACACCTCGCGGCCCTGGTCCGCCGCCGTGCGAGCGGTGATGAGCGAGCCGGAGGCGAGCGCCGCCTCGACCACCAGGCATCCCCGCCCCAACCCGCTGATCAGGCGATTGCGGCGCGGGAAGTTTTGCGCCGCCGCCGGCGTGCCGAGCGGAAATTCGGAAAGGAGCAGCCCGCGGCGCGAGATCTCGACCGCGAGCTCGGCGTTGCGCGAAGGATAGACGATATCGATGCCGGTACCGAGCACGGCGATCGTGGAGCTCGCGCCCGCCAGGCCCCCGCGATGCGCGGCAGCATCGATGCCGAGCGCCAGCCCGGACACGATCGTCAGCCCGGCATTGCTGAGCGTCGTCGCAAACGCGTGCGCATTCGACTCGCCCTGCGCCGATGCGTTGCGGCTGCCGACGACGGCGATGGCCGGATGCTGAAGCAGCTCCGCCCTGCCGTGCGCATAGAGGAGCGGCGGCGGATCGGCCGTTTCGAGGAGCGCGCGCGGATAGGTCTGATCGGCGAGCGTGACGATGGCGTGATCCGCCGCGCCCGCCCAATCGAGGGCGCGCGCCACCAAGCCGGCGACGCGCTCCGAATCGAGCGCCTCCAGAGAGGCGGGCGTCACAAGCGACGCGAGCTCGCTGCGCTTTCGCGCGAGCACCGCTTCCGGCAGGCCGAACTGCGAAAGAAGACGCCGGAGGGTCGAAGCGCCGAGCCCGGGAGTGAGCGACAGTTGCAGCCAGCTCGCCAGCCCCGGGTCCGGCGTCATGCGGGGGGCGAGCCTTGCGGCAGCGCGCCGGGCATCAACCGCTCAGGGAGTCTGCACCACATCGAGCGGACCGATCGGCTTCGAGACGTTCATGACCAGCGCGTAGGATACCCGGTCGAAAACGCGAAAAACAAACGCAAGGCCGGCGCGCTCGTCGGGAAGCTTGATCGTTGCATCCTTGCCACTGGTGTCGCGCACCGTTCCGCCGAGCGTGTAGAGCGCGAGCACGTGGCCGACTTCGAGGCCGTCGCGAGCGCCGCGATTGACGCTGATGATCGACTGCGGTCCGGCCTCGCCCACCTTGCCGGGACTGCCGTAGATCGAGATCACTCGTCCGCTGATCTTGCTCGACGGCGCGTGCGGCGCATAAGTGATCGGCTGCGGCCGACCGGCGGCGACGAGCTTGTCGCCCGCGTTAACCTCCTGCACGGAGGTCGTCAGCATGACGGTCGACGGCTCACCCGGCCGCTCGAGCTGCGCGGTGCCGAGATAGATCGCTTCGTACGCGAGGGTCTGGTTCGTGTCCGGGTCGACGAGCGGCGGACCGGGCCGGAACACGTACCACATCGACTCCTTGGAATTCCCCATCCCGCGCACATAGCCACGGTTACCGGTCGCGATGATGACGCGATCGGATTGCGTGCCGACGATGGTCGGCGCCTTGTCGAGGCCATCGGGCTCGATGACCAGCGGTCGCGAAAGGAACGGCTCGATGATGTTCGCCGGGATGCTCGGGATCTGCTCCTTCGCCATCGACTCCGTGCGCACCCGCGGCCCAAGCTTGACGGTGCCGGGCTCGCCGCTGGCGCGCGACGCGGACGTGGAAGCTGGCGCGGTAGCGCTACCGGACGTCGGCGCCGCTTCACCGACGGTCAACTGGCCGCGCGCCCGGTCGAGCACGATCACGTTCCCGGGATAGATAAGGTGGGGGTTTCGGATCTGGTCCTTGTTGAAACCCCACAGCTCCGGCCAGCGCCAGGGCGAGTCGGTGAATTTCTGCGAGATGCCCCAAAGGGTGTCGCCCGGGACGACGACATAGCGGTCCGGGGCGTCCGGCTTGATCGTCAAGGGGGCACTCGGCGCCTGCGCCGCGGCGGAGGCCGAGATCGCGAAGAAAGCGAGTGCTGTGATAGACTTACGCAATTGCTGGACCATGTGACCCCGCCCGTTTTTTTTGCGGCTCCTGGATCGGCCGGTTTTTCGAATAGCTTATATGGCGCGTGAGATTGTCCATATAATCTATTCAATTTGCAAATAAATTTCTCATCAGATGCCGAGTTTGAACATCCTTCGCTATCCCGATGCCCGCCTGCACAAGGTGGCCGCCCCGGTCCAGGTCTTTGACGAGAGCCTGAAGCGGCTGGTCGCCGACATGACCGAGACCATGTACGCCGCCCCGGGGATCGGTCTTGCCGCAACCCAAGTGGACGTGCACAAGCAGGTGATCGTGGTCGACGTATCCGAGCGCCGCGACTCCCTGGTCGTTCTGGTCAACCCCGAAATCGTCGAAGCCAACGGGGAATCCGACATTGAGGAAGGCTGCCTTTCCGTGCCGGGCATTTACGAGCTGGTGCCGCGCGCCGAGCGCGTGAAGGTGCGTGCATTCGACCAGAACGGCAATGCCTTTACCCTGGAGGCGCAGGGCCTGCTCGCTGTGTGCATCCAGCACGAGATGGATCACCTCAAGGGCAAGGTCTTCGTCGAGCACCTGTCGCAGCTCAAGCAGCAGCGCATCCGCGCGAAGCTCGCGAAGCAGCTGCGCAAGTCCGCCTGAGGGGGCGGCGCATTCCTGCGCCTCGTCTTCGCCGGCACGCCGGCCTTCGCTGAGCGCTCGCTCGCCCGGCTGATCGAAGCCGGGCACGAAGTCGTCCTCGTTCTGACGCAACCCGATCGGCCCGCCGGCCGGGGCATGCGCGCGAGCGCCAGTCCGGTCAAGACGCGGGCGCTCGAACGACAGATCGAGGTTTACCAGCCGAGCACCCTGCGCGAGCCGGGCGCGCAGGCGCGCGTCCGTGAGGCCGCGGCCGATGCGATGGTCGTCGCCGCATACGGCCTTCTCCTGCCCCAGCCGGTCCTCGACGCCGCGCGATTCGGCGCCCTCAACATCCATGCATCGCTCCTGCCGCGCTGGCGCGGCGCGGCGCCGATTCAACGCGCGCTGCTGGCCGGCGATACGCAGACCGGCGTGTCCATCATGAAGATGGATGCCGGACTGGATACGGGGCCGGTGTTCACGGAGGCGCGCGTCCCGATAGCGCGAGACGACGACGCTGGCAGCCTGCACGACAAGCTGGCCGAGCTCGGCGCTAATCTCCTCCTCGGCGTGCTCGCCGACGTGGCGGCTGGACGCGCGAAAGCGACGCCCCAAAGCGGCGACGGAATAACGTACGCGCACAAGATCGGGAAGGCGGACACGCGGTTGAACTGGGAGCGGCCGGCGAACGAGCTCGAGCGCACGGTGCGCGCGTTCCGGCCAGCGCCGGGGGCCGTGGCGCGGCTTGGAGACGAGCCATTGAAAATCTGGCGCGCCCGAGTGGTTCCGGGGTTCGGCGAACCGGGCGCGGTGCTCGAGCAAGGCGACGCGCTGGTGGTCGCCTGCGGCGCCGATGCGCTCGCGGTCGATGAGCTGCAGCCCGCCGGAGGACGGCGCATGAGCGCGGCCGATTTCAATCGCGGACGGCGCCTGCCGCGCGGCACGCGGCTGCAGTGACCGCGCGCGAAAGCCTGGCGACGCAGCTCGCCGAATCCGCGCGCATCGTCGCCCGTGTAGCAGCCGGCGCCAGCCTCGCCGATGAAGCGGAGCACCTGACTGGCGCCTCGCGCGCTGCCCTCATCGACCTCACGCACGGCACATTGCGCCGCTACGGGCGCGTGCAGGCTGTAGTTGCGGCGCTCGCACGCCGCGGCCGCCCCGAGCCGCTCCTCGAAGCGCTCCTGTGGTGCGCCATCTACGCGCTCGACTCCGGTCGTTACGGCGAGCACACCGTCGTCGACCAGGCGGTCAAGGCCTGCGGTCCGCTGGAGCGCTGGCCGCAGAAGGCCTTCGTGAACGCGGTGCTGCGTGGTTGGCTGCGCGAGCGCGCGGCGCTCGAAGCGCGCTTCGAGCACGATTTGGAAGCCGCGCACCAGCACCCGCGCTGGTGGATCGATACGCTGCGCAACACCTACCCGGCCGACTGGCAGGCCATTCTCGCCGCCGGGAACGGTCATCCACCGATGGCCTTGCGGGTGAACCGGCGCCGCATTGGCGCGGAGGACTATGAGGCGAAGCTCGCGCACGAAGGCGTTGTGGCGCGGCGCTGCGGCGAGTCTGGCTTCCTGCTGGAGAAGCCGCTCCCGGTGGATCGCGTACCGGGCTTCGGTGCGGGGGAAGTCTCCGTGCAGGATCTGGGCGCGCAGCGCGCGGCGCACTGCCTCGATCTGCGCGACGGTCAGCGTGTGCTCGATGCCTGCGCAGCGCCCGGCGGCAAGAGCGCACATATTCTCGAACTCGCCCAGGTCGCGTTGACGGCGCTCGACATTAATGCCGCGCGCGCCGCGCGCATAGGACCGAACCTGCAGCGGCTCGGCCTGCAGGCCACGGTTCGGGTCGCCGACGCGCTGAGCGCCGAGGCGTGGTGGGACGGCAGACCCTTCGACCGCATCCTTGCCGATGTGCCGTGCTCGGCATCCGGCATCGTGCGGCGCCACCCGGACATCAAGTGGCTGCGGCGCGCCGGCGACCTCGCGAGGTTCGCGCAGCAGCAGCGCGCGCTGCTGGAAGCGCTTTGGCGGCTGCTCGCACCGGGTGGTAAATTGCTGTATGCCACGTGCTCGGTGTTTCGCGAGGAGAACGACGATATCGTCGCAGCATGGGCTGCCGCCGAGCGCGATGCGCGGCGCGTGGTGCCGCTGCCCGATGACGGGCCTGCACAATGGCTGCCCGACGCGCAACACGACGGCTTTTTCTACGCGCTGATCCAGAAATCGGCGTGATTTGAGCGCGATGCGCGCCATCGCCCTTTGGCTTGGTCTCACGGGCCTGCTGGTCGCCGTCGCCGCGCTCGCGAACGAGATCTCGGTCAGCGATGTGCGGCTGCGGCCGGCGGAAGCCGGCCTGATGCTGGACGCCGACTTCGGCTTCGATCTCACGCCGCGCCTCGAGGAGGTGGTCTCGAACGGCGTGCCGCTCTACTTCCGGGTCGACTTCCAGCTCACTCGCCGGCGCTGGTACTGGTTCGACGAGACCGCGGCGTCCAGCCGACTGGAGCTGCGGCTGTCCTATCATGCGCTGTCGCGCCAATATCGCCTCTCGACAGGGCTGTTGCAGCAGAGCTTCGCGAGCCTGGATGAAGCGCTGAACGTGCTGAAGCGCATCCGCAACTGGCTGGTCGTCGACCGCACCGTCACCTTCGCGGACGCCGACTACGAAGGCGCCGTGCGCATGCGGCTCGACACCAACCTGCTGCCGAAGCCGTTCCAGCTTTCCGCGCTGACGAGCCGCGAGCTGCAGCTCGATTCGGCGTGGCACCGGTTCACCGTGCGCTCGCCGCGGCAGCTGCCCGCGCCGGTGGAAAGCCGGGAGCCGCGCAAGGGGGTCGAGCGATGAGGCTCCTCCTCATCATCGGCGGCACGGTTTCGGCGATCGGCATTTTCCTGCTCGCCACGGCGAGCGGCGACACGACCTTCCTCGCGCGGCAGTTCCCATTCCTCGTCGCGCTGAATGCCGCACTCGCGGCGATGCTCGCCGGCATCGTCAGCTATCAGCTCCTCACTCTTGCGAGGCGCTACCGCGCACGGGTGTTCGGTTCCCGTCTTACGCTGCGGCTCTTCCTGCGCTTTGCCGCGCTGGCGCTCCTGCCGGGCCTGATCGTCTATACGGTGTCCGTGCAGTTCCTCACCCGGTCGATCGAATCGTGGTTCGACGTCAAAGTGGACGCGGCGCTCGAGGGCGGCATGAACCTCGGCCAGCAGGCGATCGACCAGATGCTCTTCGACCTGCAGGCCAAGGCGCGGGCCATGGCGCTCGAGCTGTCGGACGCGCCTCCCTCGCAGCTGGTGCCTCTATTGGAACGCCTTCGCCTCCAGGCCGGGGTGTACGAGGCGGTCGTGCTCAGCAACAACGGACGGCTGCTAGCGGCGGCGACGGACGACGTCGCGAAGCTCGTGCCCGAGCTACCCAGCCCGGCGCTTCTTCGCCAGGCGCGTCTCCAGCGCGGCCAGACCGCGGTCGATGCGGCGCCCGGCCGCGCACTGGCCCTGCGCGCCATCATGCCGATGGAGTCGCTCGGCCTTGCCAGCGAGCCGCGATACCTCCAGCTGCGATCGCGCGTGCCTTCGAACCTCGCGCGCAATGCCGAGGCGGTCGAGGCCGCCTACCGCGACTACCGCGAGTTGGCCCTCTCGCGCGACGGGCTGAAGCGCATTTACGTCGTGACGCTGAGCTTCGCCCTGTTGCTCGCCCTCTTCGTCGCCGTGGCGGTGGCCGTCACGCAATCGCGTCTTCTCGCCGAGCCGCTCGCCACCCTCGCCCAGGCCATGCAGGCGGTCGCGCGCGGCGACTTCTCGCGGCAGGCGCCGGTCACGAGCCGCGACGAGCTCGGCGTGCTGACCGAATCGTTCAACTCGATGACGCGGCAGCTCGACGAGGCGCGCCGCGTCCTCGAATCGAACCGTGCCGCGCTCGAGGCGGCGAAAGCGCACCTGGAGAACATCCTCGCCAACCTGTCCGCGGGCGTGCTGGTGTTCGACGCGCAGTTCGAGCTTTCGATCTCGAACGTCGGCGCGTCGACCATCCTCGGCGAGGAGCGCGACGCCTTCGCGGAGTTCGTTCGCACGCAGTTCCGCGAGCAGGGCGAGAAGCCCTGGCAGCTCGACTTCCAGCTCAAGGTCACCGGCAAAACGGTGCACGCCCGGGGCGCGCAGCTGCCGCTCGCGACCGGCGGAGGCTACGTGGTGGTCTTCGACGACATCACGCAGATGATCCATGCGCAGAGGGCCCTGGCGTGGGGCGAGGTGGCGCGGCGCCTCGCGCACGAGATCAAGAATCCGCTCACGCCGATCCAGCTCTCCGCCGAGCGGCTGGAGATGAAGCTCGCCGAGCGGCTGTCTCGCGAGGATGCCGAGGCCTTGCGCCGCTCGACCAGCACGATCGTGAACCAGGTGGCCGCGCTGAAGGCGATGGTGGACGATTTCGGCGACTACGCGCGCCTGCCCGCGCCGGCGCTCGGCCGGCTGGAGTTGAATGCGCTCGTCGCCGAAGTGCTCGCCCTCTACGAGAATTCGCGCGTGCCGATCGCCAAGCGCCTCACGCCCGACCTGCCGCCGGTCTGGGCCGACAGCGCGCAGATTCGACAGGTGATCCATAACCTCGTGCAAAATGCGCAAGACGCCTTGGAGAATGCGCGTGGCACCGGGCGCTCTCCCGCAATCGAGGTGCGCACGGAACTGGCCGAAGATGGCGTGCGGCTCGCGGTGTCCGACAACGGCGGCGGGTTTCCGGAGGAATTGCTGGCGCGTATTTTCGAGCCTTACGTGACGACCAAGCCCCGCGGCACAGGCCTCGGCCTCGCCATCGTGAAGAAGATCATCGACGAGCACCACGGCGTGGTCGCGATCGAGAACCGCCCGGCGAGCGGCGCCTCGGTCAGCGTGCTGCTCCCGCTCGCGAAGGCCGCCTAGGCATGGCCCAGATCCTCGTCGTCGACGACGAAGTCGGCATCCGCGAGCTCCTGTCGGAGATCCTCGAGGACGAAGGCCACCAAGTCGCCCTCGCCGAGAGCGCCGGTGACGCGCGGCGCATCCGCGAGCGTGCGCGGCCCGACCTCGTGTTGCTGGACATCTGGATGCCGGATACCGACGGCATCACGCTCCTCAAGGAGTGGGCGGCGAGCGGGCAGCTCAACATGCCGGTCGTCATGATGTCGGGGCACGCGACCATCGAGACGGCGGTCGAGGCGACGCGCATCGGCGCGCTGGACTTCCTGGAAAAGCCGATCGCGCTGCAGCGGCTCCTGGCGACGGTGAAACGGGCGCTTCGCAATCCGGAGGCGAGCCCCTCGCCGCAGCTCACGCTGGCGACCCTCGGTCGCTCCGGCGCGCTGGCCGACGCGAAGAAGCGCCTGGCACAGCTCGCCCAGCTCGCCGCGCCCCTCATGCTGCGCGGCGAGCGCGGCATGCGACCCGAGCTCTTCGCGCGGCTGCTGGTGCCGGCGGGCGCGCCGTTCATTGCCGGCGCGGAAGCGCTCGCCGAGCCGCCGTCCGAGCTGCTCGGCAAGGCGGGGGGCGGAGTGCTGTTCCTTCCCGATCTCACCCGCCTCGAACGCGCCGAGCAGCGGCACCTCGAGTTCCTGCTGCCTCGCGCGGACAAGTACAAGGCGCGCATCGTCTGCTATTCGCCGGTGGATGTACGGGCCCTGGTCGAAAAGCACGAGTTCGACCCCGATCTGTGCGTGCGCCTGGCGGAGCTCACGCTCAAGCTGCCCGCTGTGCGCGAATTCGCCGAGGATGTGCCGGACCTGGCCTCGCTCATGCTGGCGCAGCTCGTGGAAGCGCGCGTCGCGCCGCCGCGGCGCCTCTCCATTGCGTCGCTTAACGCGCTACGGCATCACTCGTGGCCCGGCAACCTGGCGGAGCTCGAGAACGTGGTGAAGGACCTCGCGTTCACCTCGCTCGGCGAGGAGATCGAAGTGCACGACGTCGAGCGTGTGCTCGCCGCGCGCGGCGCGCCGGCCACCATGCCGGAGGTGGCACTCGACCGGCCCTATCGCGAGGCGCGGGAGGCGTTCGAGCGGATCTACTTCGAGAACCTGCTCGCGCGCGAGCACGGCAGCATGTCGCGCGTGGCGGAGCGCTCGGGGCTCGAGCGCACCCATCTTTACCGCAAGCTCAAGGCGCTCGGCCTTCCGGTCGGAAGGCGCGAGGAGTAATCAGGCCTTCTTCTGCTGCTTCTTCGGCTGCCGGTGCGGCCGCTTCTTGCCGTAGCTGCCCTTGTAGATCTTGCCCTTGCGCGTGCGCTTGTCACCTTTTCCCATGGCGAAATTATAGCTAGGCGCTGACCCGGGGACGCGCCGGGTCGTAACCGAGATTCGGCGCGAGCCACTTCTCCGCCTCTGCTACCGTCATGCCGCTGCGGCGCGCGAAATCCTCGACCTGGTCGCGGCCGATCCTGCCGACGGCAAAGTAGCTCGACTCGGGATGCGAAAGGTAGAAGCCGGCCACCGCCGAGGCGGGCAGCATGGCGAACGATTCGGTCAGGCGCATGCCCGCGCTGCGCTCGGCGTCGAGCAGCGCGAACAGCCCGGCCTTTGCTCGGTGGTCCGGACACGCCGGATAGCCCGGTGCCGGACGGATGCCGCGATACGCCTCTGCGATCAGCTCGGCGTGGGATAGCTTCTCATCGCCGGCGTAGCCCCAGAACTCGCGCCGAACGCGATCGTGCAGGCGCTCGGCGAAGGCCTCGGCCAGCCGATCGGCCAGCACCTTCAGCATGATGGCGTTGTAATCGTCGTGGCTCGCCTCAAACGCGCGCACGCGCTCGTCGATGCCGTCGGCGCACACCGCGAAGGCGCCGACCCAGTCGGCGACGCCGCTCTCCTTCGGCGCTACGAAGTCGGCCAGGCAGAGGTTCGCGCGCCCCTGCGGCTTGTGGTTCTGCTGGCGCAGGTTGTGCCAGATCATGGAGCCGATCTCGATGTCGTCGGCATTGACCTGCGCGGCAGGGAAGATGCCGAACACGCCGTTCATCTGGATCCAGCCCTCGCCGATGATGCGGTCGAGCATCTCGCGGGCCTCGCCGAACAGCTTGCGCGCCTCGGCGCCGACGACGGCGTCGTCGAGGATCGTCGGATAGGGGCCCGACAGCTCCCAGGCCTGGAAGAACGGCCCCCAGTCGATGTAATCGACGAGCTCGGCCATCGGATAGCCGCGAAGGGCCTTCACGCCGACAAAGGTCGGCTGCGGCGGCGCATAGCGCGCCCAGTCGATTTTCAGCCCGAGCTCGCGCGCCTTGGCGAGCGGATGCAGCGGCCCGGGCCCGGCCTTCTGCGCGTGCTGCGCCCGGATGCGCTCGTAGTCGGCACGGACCTCCGCGAGGTATGTATCGCGTGCGCCGGAGAGCAGCCCCTGCACCGCCGGCACGCTGCGCGACGCGTCCGGGACGTACACCACCGGACCGGAG
>DATMIG010000015.1:0-21745 GCA_035554335.1 Burkholderiales bacterium | reverse complement strand
AAGGAAGAGAAGATCCCCAATCCGTTCAGCCTGACGCCGGATGCGCCGGAGCCGCTGGAGAAACTGCCGACCATCGTGATCATCATCGACGAGCTGGCCGACCTGATGATGGTGGTCGGCAAGAAGGTCGAGGAACTGATCGCCCGTATCGCGCAGAAGGCGCGTGCGGCCGGCATCCACCTGATCCTCGCGACGCAGCGTCCGTCCGTGGACGTCATCACGGGCCTGATCAAGGCGAACATCCCGGCGCGCATCGCCTTCCAGGTGTCCTCGAAGGTCGACTCCCGCACCATCCTCGATCAGTCCGGCGCCGAGGCGCTGCTCGGCGCGGGCGACATGCTTTACCTGCCGCCGGGCACCGGCCTGCCGCAGCGAGTGCACGGCGCGTTCGTTGCCGATCACGAGGTCCACAAGGTCGCCGAGCACCTGCGCACCCTGGCGAAGCCCGATTACCTGGGCGAGGTGCTGGAGGGCGCGCCCTCCGAAGAGGGCGCCCTGCCCGGGGAGGAAGGCGTACCGGGGGGCGAGAAGGACCCGCTCTACGACCAGGCGGTGGAGATCGTGCTGAAGACCCGCCGCCCGTCCATCTCGCTCGTGCAGCGGCACCTGCGCATCGGCTACAACCGCGCCGCCCGCCTGATCGAGGACATGGAGCGCGCGGGCATGGTCTCGCCGATGCAGACCAACGGCAACCGCGAGGTATTGGTCCCCGCCAAGGCGGAGTAGTCTTTCCCCATGCGAACCCTCCTGGGCCTCTGCGCCCTGCTCATGTCTTTTTCCGCCGGCGCCGCGAGCCTCGAGCGCTATAAGGAATTCCTGAACGGCACGCACTCGGCGCGCGCCGGCTTCCAGCAGAAGGTGGTCGACCGCAACGGCAAGCTCGTGCAGGAGACGAAAGGCAGCTTCGTCTTCCAGCGCCCCGGGCGCTTCCGCTGGGTGTACGACAAGCCCGCCGACCAGGTAATCGTCGGCGACGGCCAGCGCGTTTGGATCTACGACCGGCAGCTGAACCAGGTCACCGTGCGCAAGCTCACGGCGGCGCTCGGCTCGACCCCGGCCGCGCTCCTCGCCGGCTCGAGCGATGTCCAGTCGGCGTTCGTGCTCTCGGATGCCGGCGAGAAAGACGGCCTCGAATGGCTCGACGCTAAGCCGCGCGAGCGCGAGGCCGGCTTCGAGCGCGTGCGCATGGGCTTCGGCAAGGACGGCCTGCAGGCGATGGAGCTCACCGACAACTTCGGCCAGACGACGTACCTGCATTTCTCGAAGCTCGAGCGCAACCCGAAGGTCGACCCGAAGGAATTCCGCTTCGATCCCCCGAAAGGCGCCGACGTCCTGGGCGACAAGTGACCGCCGATCTGTTCGGCAACGCGGAGCCGGTCGCGCCTCTCGCCGAGGGTCTGCGACCCAAGTCGCTCGACGAGGTCGTCGGCCAGGAGCACCTGCTCGGTCCCGGCAAGCCGCTGCGGCTCGCGTTCGAGTCGGGCCGGCCGCACTCGATGATCCTGTGGGGGCCGCCGGGCTCGGGCAAGACCACCATCGCGCGCCTGATGGCGAAGGCGTTCAACGCCGAGTTCGTCGCGCTGTCGGCGGTTTTCTCCGGCGTGAAGGACATCCGCGAGGCCGTCGCCGCGGCGCAGGCGCGGCTCGAGCAGCTCGGCCGCCGCACCATCCTCTTCGTGGACGAGGTCCATCGCTTCAACAAGTCGCAGCAGGACGCTTTCCTGCCGTACGTGGAGCAGGGCCTGATCACCTTCGTCGGCGCGACCACCGAGAACCCGTCGTTCGAGGTGAACAGCGCGCTGCTCTCGCGTGCCACGGTCTATGTCCTCGAGCCTTTATCCGAAATGGATTTGGCAAAGCTCGTCGAGCGCACCGGCCTGACGATGGACGATTCCGCGCGTGCGCGGCTCATCGGTTTCGCCGACGGCGATGCGCGCCGCCTGCTCAATGCGGTGGAGATCCTCAAGAACACCGGCCACACGCCGATCGACGGCGCGTTCGTCGAGCAGACGCTGGCGCGCAACCTGCGCCGCTTCGACAAGGGGGGCGAGCAGTTCTACGACCAGATCTCGGCGCTGCACAAGTCGGTGCGCGGCTCGCACGCCGACGCGTCGCTCTACTGGTTCGTGCGCATGATCGACGGCGGCGCGGATCCGCTCTACATCGGCCGGCGCGTGGTGCGCATGGCGGTGGAGGACATCGGTCTCGCCGACCCGCGTGCCCTGAACATTGCGCTCGACGCCTGTGCGACGTACGAACGCCTCGGCAGCCCGGAGGGCGAGCTCGCGCTCGCGCAGGCCGTGATCTACCTGGCGATCGCCCCCAAATCGAACGCAATCTACGAGGCCTATAATTCCGCGCGCGATTTCGTCCGACGCGACGGAACGCGACCCGTGCCTCTCCACATCCGCAACGCGCCGACCCGGCTGATGAAGAACCTCGGTTACGGAAAGGACTATCGCTACGCGCACGATGAAGACGGCGCGTATGCGGCGGGCGAAAACTACTTTCCCGAAGGCATGCCGGCGGTCGAGTGGTACAGGCCGACCGATCGCGGCATGGAATCGCGCATTCGGGAGCGAATGCAAGAGATGCGGCGCCTAGACGACCAAGCCAAGAACAAATGATCGACATCCAGCTCCTACGCAAAGACCCCGAAGGCGTCGCCAGGCGCCTGGCCACGCGCGGCGGCACGCCGTTCGACGCCGACCAGTTCCAGCGCTTCGAGAAGACGCGCAAGGACCTGCAGACCGCGGTCGAGCAGACGCGCGCCTCGCAGAACAAGATCGCCAGGGACATCGGCCAGGCGAAGGCCAAGGGCCACGACATCGCACCGCTGCTCGCGCAGGGCGAGAAGCTGAAGTCGCTGCTCCAGGAATCGGACCAGCAGCTCGTCAAGCTGCAGGAGGGCTTCCAGGATTTCCTCGGCCGCGTCCCGAACCTCCCGCACGAGTCCGTGCCGGTGGGCGACGAGAAGGCCAACCGCGAAGAGCGGCGCTGGGGCGAGCCGCGCCGCTTTGATTTTGCGGTGAAAGACCACGTGGACATCGGCGAGGGGCTCGGCGGCCTGGACTTCGCCACCGGCGTGAAGGTCGCGGGCAGCCGCTTCGTGGTGATGTACGGGCAGGTGTCGCGCCTGCATCGCGCGATTGCGCAGTTCATGCTCGACGTGCACACGCGCGACCACGGCTACACCGAAACGTACGCGCCGTACATGGTGACGCCGGACTGCGCCAACGGCGTGTCGAGCCTCGCCAAGTTCGAAGGCGACCTCTTCAAGGTGGCGGGCGAGCGCACGCTGTACCTCATTCCGACCGCGGAATATCCGGTCACGAACTACGTGCGCGACGAGATCATTCCGCTGGAAAAGCTGCCGCTGAAGTTCGTCTGCCACTCGCCGTGCTTCCGCTCCGAGGCCGGCTCGGCCGGCAAGGACACGCGCGGCATGATCCGCAACCACCAGTTCGACAAGGTCGAGCTGGTGCAGATCGTCCATCCGGAGAAGTCGTACGCCGCTCACGAGGAATTGACCGGGCACGCCGAAACCATCTTGAAGAAGCTGGAGCTGCCTTACCGCGTCATCACGCTCAGCACCGGCGACATGGGCTTCTCGTCGGCCAAGACCTACGACCTCGAGGTCTGGCTGCCCGCCCAGAACGCCTACCGCGAGATCTCGTCGTGCTCCAACTTCGAGGCCTTCCAGGCGCGGCGCATGCAGGCGCGCTTCCGCAACGACAAGGGCAAGCCGGAGCCGGTGCATACGCTGAACGGCTCAGGCCTTGCCGTCGGCCGCACGCTGGTGGCGATTCTCGAGAACTATCAACAGGCCGACGGGTCAGTGCTGATTCCGGAAGCCCTTAGGAGCTACATGGGCGGGCAGGAGCGCATCACGCGCCCCTGATAAAATTCCGGCCTTCTTGTTCGACCGCGGAGAGATGGCAGAGTGGTCGAATGCGGCAGACTCGAAATCTGTTGTACCCATCGGGTACCGGGGGTTCGAATCCCTCTCTCTCCGCCACTTCCTTCCACGTGAGCGCGTAGCCTGCCGGGGCCCGAGACCCTGCTGGCTGCGGCGCTCATCGTCGCCGCCGGCTACTGCGTGTTCGGCATGACCGGTTTCGGCTCGACCGTGGTCGCCCTGCCGCTGCTCGCGCACCTGCTGCCGCTCAAGTTCGCGGTCGCTATGCTGCTGCTCCTCGACCTCACTGCGTCGCTCGCGGTGATCAGCCGCGTGCGCGACGCCGTGCGCAAGGACGAGCTGGCGCGCATCGTGCCCTTCCTGCTGGCCGGCGTGGGGCTCGGCGTGACGCTGCTCGTCAAGCTGCCCGAGCGGCCGCTGCTCGTCACGCTCGGCGTGTTCCTGCTCGCGTACGCCGCCTACTGCCTCGCCGGGAGACGGTCCGCGTCGACGCTCGCGGCCGCGTGGGCGGCGCCGATCGGCCTCGTCGGCGGCGGCTTCTCGGCGCTCTTCGGCACCGGCGGCGTGCTGCTCGTGGTGTACTTTGCCGGCCGCCTCGCGGACAAGGCGCAGCTGCGCGCAACGACCGCCGCCGGCATCCTCGTCAGCACCGTAACGCGTGCGCTGCTCTTCGGCGTGACCGGATTGCTGGCGCAGGAAGGGGTATTGCTGTCGGCGCTCGCGCTCCTGCCCGCCGTGCTCGGAGGTCTGCTCGTCGGCCAGCGATTGCACGCGCGCGTCGACGCCAGCCAGGTGCTGCGCGCCGTGTACCTGCTGCTCCTCATTTCGGGACTGTCGCTGCTCCTGCGCTAGCGATCCGCGGCGCAAAAAGCCAGCAGGAGCTCATTGGTCCGCTTAACAAAGCCGGCCGGGTCCTCGAGCTGGCCGCCTTCGGCGAGCAGCGCCTGGTCGTAGAGGAGGCCCGCCCAGTCCGCGAAGCGCTCCTGCGCCGGCTTCAGCCGCTTGACCATGAAATGGCTCGGGTTCACCTCCAGGATCGGCTTCGTCGCCGGCACCTTCTGCCCCGCCGCGCGCAGGATGCGCGCGAGGTTGCCGCCCATCTCGTGCTCGTCGGCGACGAGGCATGACGGCGATTCGTGCAGGCGGCGCGACAGGCGTACGTCCTTCACCTTGTCGCCGAGCGCTTCCTTGAGCGCGCGAAGAAGCTCCGCGTGCTCGCCCACGGGCCAGTCGGGCTCCTGGTCGGCGCCTTCCACCTTGGAGAGATCGATGTCGCCGCGCGCGACCGAGGCGAGCGGCTTGCCTTCGTACTCGGTAAGGCTCGCGACGAGCCACTCGTCGACGCGGTCGTGCAGCAGCAGGACCTCGATGCCGCGCCGGCGGAACATCTCGAGGTGCGGGCTGCCCTTCGCCGCGGGGAACGTCTCGGCAGTGACGTAGTAAATCTTGTCCTGCCCCGGCTTCATCCGCGCGACGTAGTCGGCAAGCGATACGTCCTGCTCCTCCTTGTCGCTGTGCGTGGAGGAGAAACGCAGGAGCTTCGCGATGCGCGCGCGGTTCGCCGCATCCTCGGCGGGACCTTCCTTCAGCACGCGGCCGAACTCGCGCCAGACCTGCGCGTATTTCTCGGCGTCGAGCCCATCGAGCAGGTCCAGCACGCGCTTCGTGCAACCCGCGCGGATTCCCTCCACGTCTCGATTCTGCTGCAGGATCTCGCGCGAGATATTGAGCGGCAGGTCGTTCGAGTCGACCACGCCGCGCACGAAGCGCAGGTAGCCGGGCAGCAGCTGCTCGGCGTCGTCCATGATGAACACGCGCCGCACGTAGAGCTTGAGGCCGTGGCGATGCTCGCGGCTCCACAGGTCGAACCGTGCGCGCGAGGGGATGTAAAGGAGCTGCGTATATTCCTGGCGTCCCTCGACGCGGTTGTGCGTCCAGGCGAGCGGTGGGTCGAAGTCGTGGCCGACGTGCTTGTAGAACTCGATGTACTGCTCGTCGGTGATCTCGTTCTTCGGGCGCGTCCACAGGGCGCCCGCCTGGTTGGCTTGCTGCTCGCCGACGAAGATCGGGATGCCGATGTGGTCGGAATATTTATGGATGATGCTGCGCAGGCGGAATTCGTCGAGCAGCTCGTCCTCGCCCTCGCGCAGGTGCAGCGTGACGTCGGTGCCGCGGCCGGCCTTCTCGGCGGGCTCGATGCTGTACGCCGCCGCGTCCTTCGACATGTCGCATTCCCAGCGCACCGCCTCGCTTGCGGCGAGGCCGGCGCGGCGAGTGACGAGCGTGACGCGGTCGGCGACGATGAAGGCGGAATAGAAGCCGACGCCGAACTGGCCGATGAGGCGCGTGTCCTTGGCCTGGTCGCCCGTCAGCGACTGGAAAAACTCGCGCGTGCCCGAGCGCGCGATGGTGCCGATGTTCGCGATCACCTCGTCGCGGGACATGCCGATGCCATTGTCGGAAAGGGTGACGGTGCGCGCCGCCTTGTCGAGCGCGACGCGGATCTTCAGCTGCGGGTCGTCCTCGTACAGCCCGTTGTTCGCCAGCGCCTCGAAGCGCAGCTTGTCGGCGGCGTCGGAGGCATTGGAGACCAGCTCGCGAAGGAAGATCTCCTTGTTGCTGTACAGCGAGTGGATCATGAGATCCAGCAGCTGCTTCACTTCGGCCTGGAAGCCTAGGGTCTGTTTTTGCGCGGTCATGGTCCCGGAGAGTTGCGGCCGGGCGCGAAAATTTCAAGCCTTGCTAGAATCGCCCCCTCTCCGCGTTTCAGCAGCTTTTCATGACTGACACCACCCTGCAGGTCCAGTTCGACCCGTCGTCGGCGCGTTTTGGCACGTCCCGCTCGCAGAAGCGCCTGGAGGACGAGCGTCTCCTCACCGGCAAGGGTCGCTATAGCGACGACCTCGAGCTCGCCGGCCAGTGCTGGCTGGTGCTGCTGCGCTCCCCGCACGCGCACGCCCGCATCCGCTCGATCGATGTCGACGAGGCTAAGCGAGCGCCCGGGGTGCTGGCGGTGTGGAGCACGCAGGACCTGCGCGCCGACCATGTCGGCCACATTCCCTTCCCGCCGCTGTTCAAGCGCGCAGACGGCTCGCCCATGGCTGCGCCGCTGCGCACGCTGCTCGCCGAAGACGAAGCTTTCTACGTCGGCCAGCCGGTCGTCGCGGTCGTGGCGGCGACCCGCGTCCAGGCGCAGGACGCGGCCGAGCTCGTTGCCGTCGACTACCAGGACCTGCCGTGCGTGGTCGACGCGAAGCAGGCCGTGCAGCCGGGAGCGCCGCTCGTGTGGCCGCCGGCGACCGGCAATGTCTCCGCCGAATCGGAGTACGGCGACCGGGCGGCGGTCGAGGCGGCGTTCGCGAAGGCCGCGCACGTCACGACCATCGAGAACCGCAACCAGCGCGTGATCGCCATGGCGCTCGAGCCGCGGGCGTGCATCGCGGTGCACGAGGACAACCGCACCACGCTCTACACGCAGAACCAGACGCCCACCGGCGCGCGCGATCTGCTCGGCGCGGTGTTCAAGGTGAAGCCGGACGAATTCCGCGTGCGGGTCGGCGACATCGGCGGCGGCTTCGGCATGAAGACCGGCCTCACGCCGGAGGACGCGCTCGTCTGCTACGCCGCGCGCAAGCTCGGGCGGCCGGTGCGCTGGCGCGCCGACCGTGCGGAGGACTTCCTCGCCGCGCACATGGGCCGCGACCAGTACAACACGGCGCGCATCGCGCTCGATGCGCAGGGCCGCATACTCGCGCTGGAGGTGGACACGCTCGGCAATATCGGCGCCACGCCCGTCGGTTCCTCCGCGATCATTCCGCTCGCCCTCGGCCCGAAGGTGCAGACCACCGTGTACCACGTGCCGCTCATCCATTACCGTGTACGGGCCGTGCTCACGCATACGATGGCGACCGGTGCCTATCGCGGCGCGGGACGGCCGGAGGCGAATTTCCTCATGGAGCGGCTGATCGAGAAGGCCGCGCGCGAGATGAAGCTCGATCCGCTCGAGGTGCGCCGGCGCAATTTCATCCGCCGCGAGCAGTTCCCGTATCGCACGCATCTCGGCGACACGTACGACAGCGGCAATTTCGGCGCGGTGCTCGACAAGCTGCTCGCGCAGGCCGACTGGAACGGCTTCGCTGCGCGGCGCGAGCAATCGAAGCGCGCCGGCAAGCTGCGCGGCCGCGGGCTGTCGGTCTATCTCGAATGGACGGGCGCGGTCCCGACCGAGACGGTGGACATCGAAGTCAACGCGGAAGGCGAGGTGACCGTTTTCTCGGGGACGATGGCGATGGGCCAGGGCCTCGAGACCTCCTACACGCAGCTCGTGACCGAGGTGCTCGGCGTGCCACCCGGGAAAGTGAAGATCGTGCAGGGCGACACCGACCGCGCCAACGGCGTCGGCAGCGTCGGCTCGCGCTCGGCGTTCGTCGGCGGCTCCGCCGTGGTCGCCGCGGGCCATAAGGTCATTACGGAAGGGCGCAACCTCGCGGCAGAGGCCCTCGAGGCGTCCGCAGCCGATGTCGAGTACAGAGATGGACGTTTCCGCATCGCCGGGACCGACCGCTCGGTCGCGCTGCAAGACGTCGCGGCGCGCCAGCCGCGGCGCGTGTTCCGCGTCTCGGCGACCCAGACGCCTTCCACGCCGTCGTGGCCCAACGGCGCGCAGGCGTGCGAAGTCGAAATCGACGCCGAGACGGGGGCCGTCAAAATCGACCGCTTCGCGAGCTGCGACGATGTCGGGCGCATCATCAACCACATGATCGTCGCCGGACAGGTGCACGGCGGCATCGCGCAGGGAGCGGGGCAGGCGCTCTTCGAACAGGCGGTGTACGACGAGGAGAGCGGCCAGCTCGTCACGGGCTCGCTGATGGACTACTGCGTGCCGCGCGCGGCCGACCTGCCGCCGCTCGCACCGGCATTCGACGAGAGCGTGCCGTGCCAGACGAACCTGTTGGGCGTCAAGGGTGTCGGTGAGCTCGGCACCATCGGCGCCGCGCCGGCCGTCACGCATGCGGTGCTCGACGCGCTCGGCGTGCTCGACGCCGACATGCCGCTCACGCCGCAGAAAATCTGGCGCATTCTGCGTGAACGAGCACGCTGACCCGCGTGCATTCACCTACGCCGTAGGCGCCTCGCTCGCGCTGCACGCGGTTCTGCTCACGCTGCGGGCGCCTGAACCGCAGTCGCTGCCGTCCGCGCCGAGCGTGACGATCACCGCGCATATCGGCGAGCCGGAACTGGCGCCGCCCGCCGCGGCGCCGGTCGAGCCGAAACCAGAACCGAAAGTCGAGAAACCGAAGCCGCGACCGAAGGTCGAGCGGCCGAAGCCGGCGCCTGCCGCGCCCAGCACGTTTAGCGTGGCGCCCGCGCCCGTCGAACCCACGCCGCCATCGTCCGAGCCCGCCCCGGCGCCTGCCGTGGAAACCATTCCGGGCCCCATGGCGAGCGCACCCGCGGCGAATCCGGCCCCGCCGGCGCCGGATCTTTCCGCGCTCATCGCGCAATACCGCAGCCAGTTCATCGGCGCGGCGGTGCGCTACAAGCGCTATCCGCTCGCCGCCCGGGACAACGGCTGGGAGGGAGACGTGGTGGTGCACCTCGAGGTGTCCGCGAACGGCGAGCTGCGCGAGCTCAAGGTGAAGAAGAGCTCCGGCCACGCGGTGCTGGACGAGCAGGCGCTCGAGATGTTCCGGCTCGCTTCGCCGCAGGTGCCGCTACCCGCCGCGCTGCGCGGGCGCGCGTTCGGCTTCGACGTGCGGGCGGTCTACAGCCTGAAGGATTAGATCGAGGGCGGGTCGAGCCGGCGGGCGCCGTCGAAGCGCGCGCGCCAGTACGAGTTTTCCATGTTCTCGAGCCGCACCTTGGCGCCGCGCCGCGGCGCGTGCACGAAGATGCCGTCGCCGAGGTAGATACCGACGTGCGAGTACGGCCGGCCCCGCGTGTTGAAGAAGACGAGATCGCCCGGCTCCAGCTTCTGGCGCTTCACCCGGTGCCCGATGGAGCGCTGCTCGGCGGTGCTGCGCGGAAGCGAGACGCCCCAGGCGCGCTCGAAAACGTGCGCCACCAGCCCGCTGCAGTCGAACCCCTCCTTGGGCGACATGCCGCCGTAGCGGTAATGGATGCCGACGTTGACCAGCGCTTCCTTGGCCGCGGCCATGCGGTAGTCGGCGTCCGCCTTCGCCTGCCCCTCGAGCGGCGCCGCCAAGGCGAAGAAAGCGCAAAGAATGAGGAGCTTGTATCTCATAATGGCGGCGCGTAGACCGCCGGCAGCTTGGCGCGTTGAGGAAGAAACATGAACCGTTGCGCCGTGGTCCTGATCGCTTGTCTCGGCTGGCCGACGCCTTGGGCGGCGGCGCAGAGCACCTTTAAAAACAGCGCTCTAGAAATCTCCGTGCGATTCGACGATGACTCGCGCATCGCGCAGCGCGTCCGAACGGAGGATGGCGGTCGGGCGGCGATCCTGGCGGGCCCATCTCGTCCGGTCGAAAAGCGCCAGTACATCCAGACGCCGGTCGGACCGATCCCCCAGCAGGTCACCATGGCCCAGGAGCAGACGCCCTCTTTCGAGGTCATCACGCGCGTGCTGGACGAAAGCGTCCACGTCCAGACCGGCGCCATCAGCGCAAGCGGCCGGCTGGGCGACTGGCTGAAGCTCGGCGCCGTGGCCGATGGCAGTGGCGCGACCCGCACCGTCTGGATTCGTGTCGATGAAATCCGTTAGCCAGGCCTTCGCCGCCGACGGCCCGCTGGAGGCGGCGATCCCGGGCTACCGGCAGCGCGACCAGCAGGTCGAGATGGCCGAGGCGATTGCGCAGGCCATCGACTCGACCGGCGTCCTGGTGGCCGAGGCGGGCACCGGCACCGGAAAGACCTTCGCCTACCTCGTTCCCGCGCTCCTCGCCGGCGGCAAGGTGATCGTCTCGACCGGCACCAAGACCCTGCAGGATCAGCTCTTCGATCGCGACCTGCCGGCGGTGAAGCAGGCGCTCGCCTCCGGCGCGAGCGCCGCGCTCCTCAAAGGGCGCTCGAACTATGTCTGCCTCTACCGCCTGCGGCGCGCGGGGACGGAAGGCCGCTTCAACACGCGCGAGGAAGCCACGCAACTGCGGCAGATCGAGCGCTTCGCCGCGGTCAGCACGACGGGCGACCGCGCCGACCTCGCCGACGTCCCCGAGGACGCGCCGGTCTGGGCGCAGGCCACGTCCACCCGGGAGAACTGCCTCGGGCAGGGATGTCCCGACTACGCCGACTGCTTCGTGATGCGCGCGCGCCGCAACGCGCTCGCCGCGGACGTGGTGGTCATCAACCATCACCTCTTTTTCGCCGACGTGGTGCTGCGCGACGAGGGCATCTCGGAGCTCCTGCCGGCGTGCAACACCGTGATCTTCGACGAGGCGCACCAGCTGCCGGAGACGGCGCGCCTCTTCTTCGGCGAGACGCTCTCCACGAGCCAGGTGATCGAGCTCTCGCGCGATGCTCGCGTGGAGCTGCGCACGGCGGGCGGCGCGTCGCCCGAGCTGGAAGCGCTCGCCAACCGGCTCGACAAGGCGGCGCGCGAGCTGCGGCTCGCGTTGGGCGAGATGCCGGTGCGCCTCGCGTGGCCGCAGGCGCTCGCGCGCCAAGGATTTCCCGAAGGCCTCATCCGCCTGCGTTCGGCGCTGAAGATGCTCGACGCCGCGCTCGCAGCGCAAGCCGAGCGCTCGGAGGGCCTCGCCGCCTGCGCGCGCCGGGCCGGCAATGCCTATGCGGTGCTCGCGCGCCTCATGGAGACCGATGCGGGCGAGGACGTGCGCTGGGCGGAGGTCTTCGGCCAGTCGGTGCAGCTGCATGTCACGCCGCTCCATTCCGGCGAGCTGTTCCGCCGCCAGATGGAGGACCACCCGCGCGCCTGGATCTTCACCTCCGCCACGCTGGCGGTCGGCGCCGACTTCGGTCACTTCACGCGCGAGATCGGCCTTCCCGAGGCGCGCACCGCGCGCTGGCAAAGCCCGTTCGACTTCGCCTCGCAGGCGCTCGTCTACCTGCCGCCGGGATTACCCGAGCCGAGCGATCCCGCCTTTACCGACGCAGTGATCGAGGCGGCGTTTCCCGTGATTCAGGCAAGCGGCGGCCGCGCGTTCCTGCTCTTCACCACGCTGCGCGCGCTGCGCCGCGCGCACGAGCTCTTGCGCGGGCGGATTGAATTCCCGCTTCTCGTCCAGGGCACCGGCTCGCGCAGCGAGCTCCTCGCCCGGTTCAGGAGTCTGGGGAACGCCGTCCTCCTCGGCAGCGCGTCCTTCTGGGAGGGCGTCGACGTGCGCGGCGAGGCGCTCTCGCTGGTGGTGATCGACAAGCTGCCGTTCGCGCCGCCGGACGACCCGGTGCTCGCGGCGCGCATCGACTCGCTCAAGAACGAGGGCCGCAACGCCTTCAACGAGCTGCAGCTCCCGCAGGCGGTGCTGCAGCTCAAGCAGGGCGCCGGACGGCTGATCCGCGACGAGAACGACCGCGGCGTGCTGATGCTGTGCGATCCGCGGCTGCTATCGAAGCCCTATGGCCGGCGTGTGCTGCAGAGCCTGCCGGCGATGAAGCCGACGCGCAGCCTCGAAGAGGTACGCGAATTCTTCGCCACGCTGTCGGTTTGAATTCGGGGTCAGGGCGCTGATTCACCTGACTGGGTCCGCGCCTTCGCGGTTAATTCGCGCCCTGACCCCGAATTTAGGCGATGCGGCCGCCGAGCTCGTCCTCGACGTGGATGCGGATGATCTCTTCGAAGCTCGAGTCGGCCTTGAAGCCGAGCGAAAGGGCGCGGCGCGGATCGAAGTTGCGCGGCCAGCCGTCGACGATCTTCTCGATCACCGGATCCGGCTCCTCGCGGATGCGCCTTACGGCGGCTTCGCCCGCCACCTTGCGCAGCGCCTCGATCTGCTCGCTGACGGTCACCGAGACGCCCGGCATCGAGAGGTTGCGCCGCGTGCCGAGCTTGGCGCTGTCCATGGTTGCAGCCTGGATCAGGAACCCGATCGCCGCGCGTGGCGACGCATGCCAGTGGCGCACGCTCTTCGCCACCGGTAGCCGCGCTTCCTGACCGGCGAGCGGCTCGCGGATGATGCCGGAGAAGAATCCCGAGGCGGCGAGGTTCGGTTTGCCGGGGCGCACGCAGATCGTCGGCAGGCGGATGCCCACGCCGTCGAAGAAGCCGCGTCGGCTGTAGTCGGAAAGCAGCAGCTCGCCGACCGCTTTCTGCGTGCCGTAGCTCGTCAGCGGCGCGTTGAGAAACTCGTCGCCGATGGCGTCCGGGAAAGGCGCGCCGAACACGGCGATGGACGACGTGAACACGACGCGGGGCTTGTAGCCGTCGCCGACCCGGCGGATGGCTTCGAAGAGCTGCCAGGTCCCCGCCATGTTGATGCGGTAGCCCTTTTCGAAATTGGCCTCCGCCTCGCCGGAAACGATGGCGGCGAGGTGGAAGATGACGTCCGGCCGGCTCGCCACCAGCTTGTCGGCTTCGCCTGCGGCGGAGAGGTCGGAGGTCACGGCTTTCGCGCCCTTGGGCGCGGAGGGCGCGACGACGTCGTGCAGGATGAGCTCGCCCCAGCCGCCGTCCTCAACGAGGCGCTCGGTGAGCTTGCGGCCGATCATGCCGGCCGCACCGATGATGAGGGTCTTTTTTACCAATCCGGGTCCCAGATGCGCCACCAGGGGACGTCTTTCTTGACTCCCTTCAGGTAGCGGCTGTTCGGGAAATTGGCCTGCAGCACGCGCATCGCGGAGTCCGAGAGCTCCTTCATGCCCAGGGCGTCGTACGCCTGCTTGAGGATCACCATCGCCTCCTCGATCGCCGGCGCCTGCGGATAGTGCTGGATGGCGTATTGGGCGCGGTTCGCGGCGGCGAGGTACGCGCTGCGCTTCATGTAGTAGCGCGCGACGTGCACTTCGTTGTTGGCGAGCGCGTTGACGAGGAAGCGCATGCGCTCCGCCGAATCGGGCGCGTACGGCGAATCCGGAAAGCGCGTCACCACTTCCTTGAAGGCGAGGAACGCCTCGCGAGAGGCCTTCGGATCGCGGTCGCTCATGTCCGGCGTGGTGAGCCAGGAGAGCGTGCCCTGCAGCTCGTTGAAGTTGATCAGCCCCTTCAGGTACCAGGCGTAGTCGACGTTCGGATGGTTCGGATAGAGCTTGATGAAGCGGTCCGCGGCGGCGACGGCGGAAGCGCGCTCGCCGTCCTTCCAGTAGCAATACCCGACCTCGAGCTGCGCCTGCTGCGCGAAGCGGCCATAGGGGAAGCGCGCCTCGAGCTTCTCCAGGTACTTGATCGCCTTCTGCCAGTCGCGATTGCCCATCGCGTCCTTCGCCTCGCCGTACAGGCGCTGCGCGGACCAATTGACCGTTTCGTCATCGGTGGGATTGGAGCTGCACGCAGCGAGGATGGCCGAGGCGGCCAGCACGACGGCAGCAAGTAAACTGCGAAGCATGGGGCAAGACGATTATAAGGGCCGCAAGTCGCTCGAACGCGATTGGGATGAGGCGCTCGTCGCGCCGGTGACGGCCGTCGTGCCAGCGGAGATGGGCGGCCTGCGCCTCGACCAGGCGCTCGCGCGCCTCTTCCACCAGTACTCGCGCAACCGCCTGCAGGACTGGCTGCGCGCCGGCCACATCCAGGTCGACGGCCTCCAGCCCGCGCCGCGCACGCCGGTGGTCGGCGGCGAGACGATCGTCGTCGCGCCGCCGCGCCTGCCGGACGCCGCCGCGCCGCGCGCGCAGAAGATGCCGCTCAAGATCGTGCACGAGGACGGCGATCTCCTCGTCATCGACAAGCCGGCGGGCCTCGTGGTGCATCCCGGCGCCGGTCAGCCCGACCGCACGCTCCTCAATGCGCTGCTCGCACACGCCCCCGCGCTCGGCGGGGTGCCGCGCGCCGGCATCGTGCATCGCCTGGACAAGGACACGAGCGGGCTCCTCGTCGTCGCGAAGACGGTCGAGTCGCAGGCCGATCTCGTGAAGCAGCTCGCCGAGCGCAGCGTGCGGCGCGTCTACATCGCGCTCGTGCAAGGCGACCCGCCCGCGAGCGGCGCGATCGACGCGCCGGTCGGCCGCGATCCGAAGTCGCGCACGCGCATGGCCGTCACGCATCGCGGCAAGGAAGCGCGCACGACCTATCGCGTGCTCGAGCGCTTCGGCCGGGCGGCGCTCGTCGAGTGCCGCCTCGAGACCGGCCGCACGCACCAGATCCGCGTGCATTTCCAGCACATCCGGCATCCGCTGGTCGGCGACACCGTCTACCGCCGCGGCACGCGGCACGGCATCGAATTCCCGCGCCAGGCGCTGCACGCAGCGGAGCTTTCGCTGCGCCATCCGTCGAGCGGCGAGCAAATGACCTGGCGCTCCCCGCTGCCGCGCGACTTCAAGAAGCTCGTCGACAGCCTGCGCGCATGCGAGATTTGATCGAACCTGATTGGCAGGCGAACGCTCGCGCGTTCGTCACCACCGCGCCATTCGGCGACATGGGCAGCGATGCCGGCCGCGCCAAAGTGCGCGCGCTCGTTCCAGGCGAGCCGCGCTGGATGCACCAGGTGCATGGCACGCGCGTCATCGACGCGGACACCACGCACACGCTGGTGCAGGCGGACGCTGCCATCGCGCGCAAGCCGGGCACGGTGTGCGTGGTGAAGATCGCCGACTGCATGCCGGTCTTCTTCGCCGCCGACGGTGTGGTCGGCGTTGCGCATGCCGGCTGGCGGGGGCTCGCCGCGGGCGTGCTCGAGAACACCATCGACGCGATGCGTGCGACCTCGATTCACGCCTGGATGGGTCCGGCCATCGGCCCGCGCGTCTATGAAGTCGGCGACGAAGTGCGCGCCGCTTTTGCCGGACATGAGTCCGCATTCACGCCGACGCGTCCGGGGCATTGGCTGCTCGACCTGTACGCCGTCGCCCGCGCCAAGCTGACCTCCAAAGGCGTCCGCTCGATCGGCGGCGGCGGCTTCTGCACCTTGCGCGACGAGCGCTTCCATTCGTACCGGCGGGACAAAACCGCTGCGCGCATGGCGGCCTTGATCTGGTTGCCAGCGTAGAATCGCGTCCCCCATGACGCTAGGCTGGATCCTCGCGGCGAGCGTGGCCGGCGGAGCGCTCTCCGCCGGCCTTGCGGCGTTCGCGCTGCTCTTGCGCGCGAGCTGGGTGTCGATGCTGGTGTCCTACGCCATCGGCGCGCTGCTCGGAGCGGCGTTCCTCGAAGTGATCCCGCACGCGTTCAAGGAAAATCCGCGCGAGGCGGCGGTATCGATCCTCGCCGGCATCTTCGCCTTCTTCGTGCTGGAGAAGCTGCTGCTCTGGCGCCACTGCCATACGGAGAACTGCGAGGTGCACGATCAGCACCAGCAGCCGCACGACCACGGCCGCAGCGGCGCGCTGATCATCGTCGGCGACACGGTGCACAACTTCGTCGACGGGGTGCTGATCGCCGCGGCGTTCCTGCAAAGCACCGAGCTCGGCATCGTCGCGGCGCTCGCCATCATCGCGCACGAGATCCCGCAGGAGGTGGGCGACTTCCTGATCCTGCTCCATTCGGGCTACAGCCGCACGCGGGCGCTGGTCGTGAATCTCGGCTCTTCGCTCGCCACCATCGTCGGCGGCGTCGGCGGCTACTACGGACTGCAGGTGTTCCGGGAGTGGGAAGCGGCGCTTCTCGGCGTCGTCGCGGCCAGCATGGTCTATGTCGCGGTGGCGGATCTCATCCCGGGCCTGCACAAGCGGCCGCACCTGCGGGATACCGCGTCACAGGCGCTGCTGATCGCGCTCGGCATCGGCACCATCGCGCTGGTCGGCGCGGTGCTCGAGCATTAAGCAAAAGGGACTACGGATCAGTAGGTTGCCCGGTATTTGACCGGCCCCCGTTGTGCGTCGCAAAATCGACGGGCTTGGCATCCCCTGCGCAACCTTCCCCCGATGCCGTCCTCGCCGCGATCGCGCAATCGAGCAATGCGGTCACCCAAGGGTGGATGCGGCTGTTCACTTCGCCGCCGGACCTCGAGCACTCGGCCGAATTGCAGCGCTCTTACCTCGACCAGCAGGCAAAGCTCTGGCAGGCGCTCGTGGCCGGCGAGGAGCCCCGCGTTGTCGAGGATGACGACCGGCGCTTCGCCTCGCGCGAGTGGCGCGAAAACCCTTACTACAACTACCTCAGGCAGTCGTATCTCCTGGCGGCGAAGTACATCGAGGACGTGGTGGAGCGCTCGCCGCTCGAGGCGCGCGACAAGGAGCGTGCGCTCTTCGCCGCGCGGCAATGGATCGACGCGATGTGCCCGGCGAATTTCGCCGCCATGAACCCGGCGGCGCTGCGCACGGCGCTCGAGTCGAACGGCGAGAGCATGGTCCGCGGGCTCGCCAACCTGGTAGCGGATGCCGGCAAGGGCCGCATCAGCCAGACCGACGAAGCCGCGTTCGAGCTCGGCCGCAACGTCGCGGTGACGCCGGGCGAGGTGGTCTACGAGAACGATCTCATCCAGCTGATCCAGTACAAGCCGCGCACCGAGCAGGTGGCGAAGCGGCCGCTGGTGATGATTCCGCCTTGCATCAACAAGTACTACATCCTCGACCTGCAGCCGGAGAACTCGCTCGTCGGCTACGCCGTCGACAGCGGCCACACGGTGTTCATGGTTTCGTGGCGCAACGTCGAGATGGAGCAGGGCCACTACGGCTGGGACGATTACCTCGAGCTCGGCATCTTTCGCGCGCTGCGCGTCGCGCAGGACATCACCAAGGCCGACAAGGTGAACGCGCTCGGCTTCTGCGTCGGCGGCACGCTGCTCGGCGCCGGTCTCGCGGTGATGGCGGCCAAAGGCGAGGACATCGTCGAGAGCGTGACTTTCCTCGCCGCGATGCTCGATTTCTCGGAGACCGGCCAGATCGGGCTCTTCGTCGATGAAGCTTCCGTGGCGACGCGCGAAGCGACCATCGGCCAGGGCGGCCTGCTGCCCGGACAGGACCTGGCGTTCGTCTTCTCGAGCCTGCGCGCGAACGATCTCGTCTGGCCCTACGTCGTCAACAACTATCTCCTCGGCGGCAAGCCCGCGGCTTTCGACCTTCTGTACTGGAACGCCGACAGCACCAACCTGCCGGGGCCGATGTACTGCTACTACCTGCGTAACACGTATCTGGAAAATAGCCTGCGAGTGCCCGGGAAGCTGACGAACTGCGGCGTGCCGGTCGACCTCGGCCGGGTGAAGCTGCCGATGTTCGGCCTCGCCACCCGCGAAGACCATATCGTGCCGTGGCGCTCGGCCTACCGCACGCTGCATCTCCTCGGTGGCGACGACAAGACGTTCGTGCTCGGCGCGAGCGGCCACATCGCCGGCGTGGTGAACCCGGCATCCAAAAATCGCCGCAGTCACTGGATCGGCTCGCCGTATCCGCGCGAGCCGGAGGAATGGCTGCAGACGGCACAGGAACAAAAGGGCAGCTGGTGGCCGCGCTGGAAGCAGTGGCTCGACGCGCACGGCGGCGGCCCGCGCAAGGCGCCGACGAAATCAGGGAACGCGAAGTACAACCCCATCGAACCGGCGCCCGGGCGCTATGTGCGCCACCGCGTGGTTCATTAAGGAGACAGCATGGAAGACATCTACATCGTCGGCGCAGCCCGCACTCCGATCGGCAAGTTCGGCGGCACCCTCGCGAAGACGCCGGCGTCCGAGCTCGGCGCGCTGGTGATCAAGGACGTGCTGAAGCGCGCCGGGGTGAAATCGGATCAGGTGTCGGAAGTCATCCTGGGCCAGGTGCTCACTGCCGGCGTGGGCCAGAACCCCGCGCGCCAGGCGGCGATGAAGGCCGGCATTCCGTACATGGTGCCGTCGATGACCATCAACAAGGTGTGCGGCTCGGGCCTGCAGGCGGCGATGCTCGGCGCGCAGGCGATCGCCAACGGCGACTCCGACATCGTGGTCGCCGGCGGCCAGGAGTCGATGAGCCTTTCGCCGCACGCGCTCAACGGCTCGCGCGACGGCTTCCGCATGGGCGACGCGAAGATGGTCGACACGATGATCGTCGACGGCCTGTGGGACGTCTTCAACCAGTACCACATGGGCGTCACCGCCGAGAACGTGGCGAAGGAATACGCCGTCACGCGCGAGGAGCAGGACGAGTTCGCGGCGAAGAGCCAGAACAAGGCGGAGGCCGCGCAGAAGGCGGGGCGCTTCTCCGACGAGATCGTGACGGTCGAGATCCCGTCGCGCAAAGGGCCGGTGGTGTTCAAGGATGATGAGTACGTCCGCCACGGCACCACGGCCGATTCATTGAAGGCGCTCAAGCCCGCGTTCGACAAGAACGGCACGGTGACCGCGGGCAACGCGTCGGGGATCAACGATGGCGCCGCGGCAGTGGTGCTCGCTTCCGCGAAGAAAGTGAAGGAGCTGGGGCTGAAGCCCCTGGCGCGCATCAAGGCGTTTGCTTCCGCCGGCGTCGACCCCAAATACATGGGTATGGGCCCGGTCCCCGCATCGAAGCGCTGCCTCGCGCGCGCCGGCTGGCAGCCGTCCGACTTGGACCTGATGGAGATCAACGAAGCGTTCGCGGCGCAGGCCATCGCGGTCAATCGCCAGATGGGCTGGGACACTTCGAAGGTGAACGTGAACGGCGGCGCGATCGCGCTCGGCCACCCGATCGGCGCCTCGGGCGCGCGGGTGCTCGTCACGCTGCTTCACGAGATGCAGAAGCGCGACGCGAAGAAAGGACTCGCGTCGCTGTGTATCGGTGGCGGCATGGGCGTGGCCCTGGCCGTGGAACGGTGAAAGGAAACGAGATGGGCAAGGAAGGCGAAGTCATAGAACCGGTCGTCGAGCAGGAGACGTGGCGCGACCGCTCGCGGCCGATCGTCACCCGCACGGTGTTCGTGTCGGGCGGCATGGGCGGCATTGGCACGGCGATCTGCCGGCGGCTCGGACAGACCGGGCACACGGTGATCGCCGGCTGTCTGCCGAACTACGACAAGAAGGACGACTGGCTGATGCGCATGCGCGGCGAAGGGCTGAAGGTGCATGCCGCCGAAGGCGACGTCGCGGACTTCGACTCCTGCGCGGCGATGTTCGCCGACATCGGCAAGCGCGTCGGCAACGTCGACATCCTGGTAAACAACGCCGGCATCACGCGCGACTCGGTGTTCAAGAAGATGACCGAGCGCGACTGGATGGAAGTGATCAACACCAACCTGAACAGCGTCTTCAACGTGACGCGGCAGGTGATCGACGGCATGGTCGAGCGCGGCTGGGGCCGCGTCATCAACATCTCGTCGGTGAACGCGATCAAGGGCCAGTTCGGCCAGACCAACTACTCCGCCGCCAAGGCCGGCATGGCCGGCTTCTCCAAGGCGCTCGCGCAGGAAGTGGTGCGCAAGGGCGTCACCGTGAACACGGTGTCGCCGGGCTACGTCGAGACCGACATGGTGATGGCGATCCGCAAGGACGTCCGCGACCAGATCGTCGCCCAGATTCCCATGGGGCGCCTCGCCCGGCCGGAGGAGATCGCCGCTGTAGTGGCTTTCCTCTCGTCGGAGGAAGCGGGCTACATCACCGGCGCGAACATCAGCGTCAATGGCGGAATGCACATGATGTAGACTGGCCCTCCTCTCTGGAGGAGGTCATGGCAAAGCAACGCATTGCCGTCGTCACCGGCGGCATGGGCGGTCTGGGCGAAACCATCAGCACCAAGATGGTGGACGCGGGATACCGCGTCGTCGTCACCTACTCGCCGTCCAACACGAAATTCAAGTCCTGGCTGGAGGAGATGAAGGGCCGGGGCTACCAGTTCGCCGCGTTCCCGGTCGACGTCGCCGATTACGAGTCCTGCGCGCGCCAGTCCTCGATCATCCAGAGCGAGGTCGGCGCGATCGACATCCTGGTGAACAACGCCGGCATCACGCGCGACATGACGTTCAAGAAGATGACCAAGAACGACTGGGACGCGGTGATGCGCACCAACCTGGACTCCTGCTTCAACATGACGAAGCAGGTGATGGACGGCATGGTGGACCGCGGCTGGGGCCGCGTGATCAACGTGTCGTCGGTGAATGGCCAGAAGGGCGCCTTCGGCCAGACCAACTATTCGGCGGCGAAGGCCGGCATCCACGGCTTCACCAAGGCGCTCGCGCTGGAGGTGGCGCGCAAGGGCGTCACCGTCAACACCATCTCGCCGGGCTACATCGGCACCAAGATGGTGACTGCGATCCCGAAAGAGATCCTCGACACCAAGATCCTGCCGCAGATTCCGGTGTCGCGGCTCGGAAAACCCGAGGAAGTCGCCGGGTTAATCATCTACCTGTGCTCCGAGGAGGCGGCGTTCGTTACTGGCGCGAACATCTCCATCAACGGCGGCCAGCACATGTACTAATGAGGGTCGAGGAGTAGACTTAACCCGTGGCGGTCCCCGAGCCCAAGATGCCCGACTCCAAAGAGAGCCTCCGCCTCATCAAGAAGTATCCGAACCGCCGTCTCTACGACACCAAGACGTCGAGCTACATCACGCTCGCCGACGTGAAGCAGATGGTGCTCAAGCAGGAGGAGTTCCAGGTGGTCGACGCTAAGAGCGGAGACGACCTGACGCGCCAGATCCTGCTGCAGATCATCCTGGAGGAGGAGTCCGGCGGCATGCCGCTCTTCTCCTCGGATCTCCTCTCGCAGCTGATCCGCTCCTACGGCAACGCGATGCAGGGCATGATGGGCACTTACCTCGAGCGCAACATCCGCGCCTTCCAGGACCTGCAGAAGACGCTGCAGGAGCAGTCGCAGAAGATGTACGGCGGCAGCGGCCAGGAGCTCTGGTCGCAGTTCATGAACCTGCAGGGCCCGGCGATGCAGA
>DATMIG010000014.1:0-12288 GCA_035554335.1 Burkholderiales bacterium | reverse complement strand
CTGGGACTTCAACAGCCAGACGCAGCTGCACTTCGATCCGGTGACGCCCGGCGGGCCGCCCGCGCTGCTGGGCGAGTTCCTCAATTACCTGGTGCACCGGCGCCACTCGCTGCACATCAACGTGCTGAACTGGGACTATCCCATGGTGTTCGGCGCGGACCGCGAGTTCCCGCCGCTCTATGGCTTCGGCTGGACGCCCGCGCGCCGCGTGCACCTGCGCTACGACGACACGCATCCGGTGGCCGGCTCGCATCACCAGAAGATCGTGGTGATCGACGACACGGTGGCCTTCATCGGCGGCATCGACCTCACCGTGCGGCGCTGGGACAGCCCCGAGCACGCGCCCGACGATCCGCGCCGCGTCGCGTACGGCAAGCCGTATCCGCCGTTCCACGACCTGATGGTCGCCGTGGACGGCGAAGCGGCGCGCGCGCTCGCCACCCATGCGCGCGAGCGCTGGTTCCAGGCCACGGGGCAGAAGCTGAAGCCGGTCGTCTTCCGCGGCGTCTCCGACAACGATCCGTGGCCGACGAGCTATCAGCCGGACCTGCAATCGGTCGAGGTCGGCATCGCGCGGACCGCGCCGCCGCGCGGCGAGAGCCCGGCGATCAAGGAGATCGAGAAGCTGTACCTCGACATGATCGCCGCGGCGAAGAAGACGCTCTATATCGAGAACCAGTACTTCACCGCGCCGCGCATCGCCGCGGCGCTGGAAAAGCGCCTGCAGGAGCCCGACGGGCCGGAGATCGTGCTCGTGCTGCGCCTGCTCTCGCACGGCTGGCTCGAGGAGCACACGATGCACGTCCTGCGCACGCGCCTGATCGCGCGGCTGCGCAACGCCGACAAGCACGGCCGCTTCCGCGTGTACTACCCGCACGTGCCCGGCCTCAAGGAAGGCTGCTGCGTCGACGTGCACTCGAAGCTGATGATCGTCGACGACCGCGTGCTGCGCGTCGGCAGCTCGAACCTGTGCAACCGCTCGCTCGGCCTCGACACCGAGGCCGACATCGCCATCGAGGCGCGCGGCCGGCCGCAGGTGGCGAACGCCATCCGGCGCTTCCGCGACCGCCTCGTCGCCGAGCACCTCGGCGTGCCGGTGGAGAAGCTGCGCGTCGAGATCGAGCGCGCCGGCACGCTGAACGGCGCGATCCACGTCCTGATGCACGACGGCCGCTCGATGCGCGAGCTCGACCACCTGCCGGAATGGTCCGACGCGGTGATCAACGTCGCCGCGGTCGCCGATCCCGACGAGCCGATCGCGCTCGAAGGGCTGCTGCTCGACCGTCACCACGACGAGCCCGACCAGCCGGACAGGCCGGCGTGGGGGCACATCGCGCTCATCGCGGCCGCCGTCCTCGCGCTCGCCGCGCTTTGGCGCTTGACGCCGCTCGCGCACACCGTCACCGCGGAGGCGGTGATCGAGCGCGCGCGGGACTTCGCCTCGCACTGGTGGGCGCCGCTCATCATCATGGCCGCGTACACGCCGGCGTGCCTCGTCATGTTCCCGCGGCCGCTGATCACGCTCGCCGCCGTCATCGCCTTCGGCCCGTGGCTCGGCTTCCTCTATTCCCTGCTCGGCATCGTCGCGTCGTCGGTGGTCACGTATTACATCGGCCGGCGAATGCGGCGCGACACGGTGCGCAGGCTCGCCGGCAACAAGCTCGATCGGATGATCGAGGTGCTGAAGAAATACGGCCTGCTCGCGATGACGCTGCTGCGCCTCGTGCCGATCGCCCCCTTCGCGGTGGAAAGCATCGTCGCCGGCGCGATCCACATGAAGCTGTGGCACGTGGTGGTCGGCACCGCGATCGGGCTGCTGCCCGGCACGCTCGCCACCACCATCTTCGGCGATGCGATCGAGACCGCGCTCACCGGCGCGGGCAGCGTCAACTGGTGGCTGGTCGGCGGCGCGGTGACGCTGCTCGGTGGAGGAATCGTCGGCGTGAAGCGCTGGTTCACCCGGATGAGCCGGCGCATCAAGGCGGATGAGCAGGCACTCCGCCAGCCTGGCTAACTGGCAGGCGCTCTCGGAGCAACTGCCCGAGAGCTGCCTGCGCATCGCTTCCTACAACGTCCACGGCTGCGTCGGCACCGACGGGAAGAAGGATGCGGCTCGCGTCGCCGACGTGATCGCCGAGCTCGATTGCGACACCGTCGGCCTGCAGGAGGTCGACTACCGGCTCGACTACATCGGCCGGCGCCTCGGCATGCAGGTGATCCCCGGCGTCACGCTCGTCAAGCACGATGGTCCGTTCGGCAACGCCTTGTTGACGCGGAGAAAGATCCTGGACGTGCGCAGCCTCTACCTCGGCTACGGCAAGCGCGAGCCGCGCAGCGCGCTCGACGTCGACCTCGAGGTGTACGGCGAGAAGGTGCGCGTCATCGTGACGCATCTCGGCCTCTTCGCCGCCGAGCGCCGCTGGCAGGTGAGGAAGCTGCTCGAGATGATGAAGAACACCGAGGAGCGCCTGGTCGTGCTGGGCGACATCAACGAATGGTTTCCCTTCAGCCGGCCGGTGCGCTGGTTCAACCGCCTGCTCGGCCGCTCGGTGGTGGAGCGCTCGTTTCCGTCGCGCTGGCCGCTTTTCGCGCTCGACCGGGTGTGGGCGCGGCCGCGGCCGGCCTTGCTCGCGCTCAAGGCCCACCGCTCGCCTCTTGCCGAGCGCGCTTCCGACCATCTTCCGGTCAAAGCCATCGTCGCCACGCGCAGCCGCGCGTCGCTGAATAACGACGCCGCGTTAGGAAAAACCGCGATAGAGGACCGCCGGGCCGCCGCGTAGACTGGTTTCCAACAAGCTTGAACCATTCGACCGCACTGCCACGGGAACCGCTGCGCCGCCAGCTCGCCGCGCTCGGTATCGCGCGCGAGCGCCATTCGATGGCGAGCCTGATCGAGATGCTGCCGGCGAGGGTCGAAGGCCTGGACGCCGACAGCGTCGCGGAAGTGCTGGTTCACCTGGTCGGGCGCGGAGTGATCGCGGTCCCCGCCGCCGAGGCAACCGAGCTCACCTTCCGCTGGGGCGAGCGCCTGTTCTATTGCCACCGCGACGCGGACGAGCTGCTCGCGCTGCTCCTGCCGTATTTCCGCCAAGGCCTCGCCGAAGGCGAGCGATGCCTGTGGCTGGCAGACGCGCCGCCGCCACAGGTGGAATTCGCCGTGGCGACGCTCACCGCGGGCGAATACTCGCCGGACCAGCTGAAGATCCTGGGGCCCGGCGAATGGCGAAACGAGCGCTCCTTCTGGATGCGCGAGGAGGAACGCGCGCTGAGCGAAGGCTATGCGGGCCTGCGCATCTGCGGCGAGGAGCTCGAGCTGGACGAGAGCACCGCGCCGCTGCGCATCAAGGCACTATGCACCTGTCGAAACGGGGCCCAATATCGCGCGATGCTGGTGAACGACGAGGGACACTGGCGGATAGACTCGCGCTGATGGATACCTCGCTCAACTGGCGCGAGCTCTTGAAGCATCCAGGCCAGGATCACCTGCTGCAGGTCTATCGCGATCGCGATTTCCTCTCCGAGGCCGTCACCCACTACGTGCGGGAGGGCCTTCGCCTCGGCGAAGCCGGCCTGATCATCGCCCGCCCCGAGCACCGCCGGCTGTTCGCCGCCGGTCTCGGCGGCAACGCCGCGGTGCACATGCTGGATGCGGACGAGACGCTGGCGAGCTTCATGATCGATGGCATGCCGGATGCGGCCGCGTTCCAGCGCGCCTGCGGCCGCGCCATCCGCGGCCTGCGGCTGCGCTACCCGGGCGTGCGCGCCTATGGCGAGATGGTGGACATCCTCTGGCAGCGCGGCGAGCGCACGGCGGCCCTGCGCCTCGAGGAGCTGTGGAACGACCTGCGCCGCGAGCAGCCCTTCTCGCTCCTCTGCGCGTACGCGATGGATCCGCTGCAGCCCGACGTTTACGGCGCGCTCGAGAGCGTCTGCCGCTGCCACACGCACCTCATCCCGACGCGGGACTACGAGCGCTTCAATCAGGCCGTGACGGACGCGGCGAAGGCTGCGCTCGACCAGCCGCTCGCGCAGATGCTGCTCAGCCTCGCCGCGCGGTATCGCCCGCCCACCGAGATGCCGCTCGGACAGGCGGCGCTGCTGTGGCTGAAGAAGAACATGCCGCGCACCGCCGACCGCGTGCTGGAAGACGTGCGGGCGCGGCTCGCCGCCTAGTCGGCCGCCGCGGCGGCGCTCGCCTTCTTCACGCCTTCGCGCCGGGCCTTCGTGCCGCCGGTGGCGGCGGAAACGTCCTGCTTGTCCTTCGGCGCCTTCGCAACGCGGACCTTGACCCTCGTGAGGTTGGCGAACTCCTTCGCCGACAGCTTGCCGTCGCGGTTGCGGTCGCCCTTGTCGAAGCGCTTCACGATCACCTCGTCGCCGGCCGCCTCGGCGAGCGACACGTAGCCGTCGCCGTTCAGGTCGAGGGCCTGGAAATAGCGCGCGATCGACTCCTTGTCGGCATGGGCGACGGTTGCGCAGAGCAGCAGGAAGACGGCAGCGGGGACTCGCATGCCACGGCTGGGTGCACTTTCCGTGCCCATGACACACATCTGGTTACACATTGATTCAGCAGGGCGGCGGTGGCAGGCCTACAGTGGACGCGTGAAAAGGCTGGTCGCTCTCTTTTTCGGTCTGCTGCTCGCCTTCGGCGTCCACGCGCAGCAGGCGCGCACGTACACGCCGGCGGAGCTCGACTCCATGCTCGCGCCGATCGCGCTGTACCCCGACCCGCTCCTCACCCACATCCTCACCGCCTCGCTCACGCCCTTCGACGTGAAGGCGGCGGCCGACTGGTCGGCGGCGAATCCGAACGTCGCCGGCGACGCGGCGCTGCGCGCGGTCGACGGCGAGCTGTGGCATCCGAGCGTGAAGGCGCTGGTCGCCTATCCCGACGTGCTCGCTCGCATGGCGGAGAACCTGCAGTGGGTGACCGACCTCGGCCAGGCCTACCGCAACCAGTATCCGCAGCTCGCGGCGTCGATCCAGGGCCTGCGCTCGCGCGCGCAGGCCACCGGCGCGCTGCAGTCCGACCAGCAGCAGACCGTCTACCAGCAGAACGACGCGATCTACGTGCAGCCCGTCTATCCGAACGTCGTCTATGCGCCCTACTACGATCCGTACCTCGTGTACGGCACGTGGTGGTGGCCGGCGATCTATCCGGTGGTGTGGCGGCCGTGGGTGCCGCACGCGGTATTCGTCACGCGGATCGTCGCGCCCGTGCGCATCGCGCATCCCCACCACCACGTGTGGCACCCGGCGCAGGTCATGCCCCGTCCGGCCATCCGCCAGCCGGTCGGCCAGATCCGGCCGCTGAATTCGCCGATGCCCGCGCCGCGCGCGGTGTCGCCGCACGTCATGGGCCCGCGCGTCGTGCCCCAGCGCCCGGCGAGCGTCACGCAGTTCCGGCAGGTCCCCGAATCGCAACGCGCGCCGATCGTCCATAGCGGGCCGGTCGTGCGTCCAGCACCGCAGATGCGCAACGGCGCCGTCGGCGGCACCGGTTTCCACGGCGGTGGCGGTCGCTTCGGGCACGGCGGCGGGCGGCGAGGCTGAACCGCTCCTGAAGTAAACTCGAATTCGGTTCGGGGAATTAGCGCCCTGACCCCGAATTCATGCCGCGCGTCGTTCGAGAGACCCTGATTTCCGTGCGCGACCTGATGCTCGCGTGGGGGCCGTTCTTCCTGCTCGGCATCGCGCTGCTGGTCGTCGCGTACTGGCTGCTCGATCCGCAGCCGCCGAAGAAGATCGTGCTCGGCACCGGGCCGGAGAACAGCGCGTACGCCGAGTTCGGCAAGCGCTACCAGCAGGAGCTGAAGCGCTACGGTATCACGGTGGAGCTGCGCAACACCGCCGGCTCGCGCGAGAACCTGGTGCTGCTGCGCGACGGCAAGCAGAAGCTCGACGTCGCGTTCGTGCAGGGCGGCGCGAGCGAGACGATCCGCACGCGCGAGGAAGAGGAAGCCGAGCCCATCATGTCGCTCGGCAGCCTGTTCTTCGAACCGGTGTGGATCTTCTATCGCGCCGACTCGATCAAGCAGTTCACCGACCTCGCCCAGCTGCGCGGCAAGCGCGTCAACGTCGGCCTGCGCGGCAGCGGCACGCCGGGCATCTCCATGCGGCTCCTGCGCGCCAACCAGATCGAGCGCGAGGAGTTCACGCGCTCCGCGGTTTCCGACCAGGAGGCGGTGATCGGCCTCATCGCCGGCCAGTACGATGCGATCTTCCTCGTCTCGGCGCCCGAGGCGCCGTTCGTGCAGATGCTGCTGCAGACGCCCGACGTGAAGCTTTTCGAGTTCGCGCAGGCCGAAGCCTACGCGCGCCACTATCGCTACATCAGCCCGGTGACGCTGCCGCGCGGCGTGGCCGACCTCGCGCGCAACGTGCCGGCGCGCGACCTGCAGCTCATCGCCACCACCACCTCGCTCGTCGCCCGCGAGGGCACGCATCCGGCGCTCGTGCAGCTCTTCGTGCAGGCGGCCGCGCGCATCCATTCCGGGCCCGGCTGGGTGGCGCGCGCCGGCCAGTTCCCGAGCGCCGAGCACAGCGAGTTCGCGCTCGCCAAGGACGCCGAGCGCTATTACCGCCTGGGGCCGCCGCTCCTGCAGCGCTACCTGCCGTTCTGGCTCGCGAACCTCGTCGACCGCATGTGGGTGGCGCTCTTCTCGATCGTCGCCATCCTGATCCCGGTGTCGCGCCTCGTGCCGCCGCTCTACCGCTTCCGCGTGCGCTCGCGCATCTTCCGCTGGTACCGCAACCTGCGGCTGATCGAAGCCGAGCTCGAGGAAGGCGAACGGCCGCGCGACGAGCTGGTGAGCTCGCTCGACAAGCTGGAAGCGCGCGTCGCATCGATCCACGTGCCGCTCGCGTACGCCGACGAGCTGTACTCGTTGCGCCAGCACATCGACCTCGTGCGGGCGCGGCTGCGCGCCGAAACCTAAGGAGGGAACCGTGAACCATCAACCGATGGAAGTGCGTCACCGCGACGAGTTGGATTGGGAGACGATCCGCTGGCCGGGAGAAACCGGCAAGATGCTGTTCCATCCGCGCAAGGACCGCCCGACCGAACCCAACGCCGGCATCCTGCGCCTCGAGCCGGGCGCGCATCATCCGCTGCACCGCCACGACTTCGCGCAGGTCTGGTACATCCTCGAGGGCACGTTCACCATCGGCGGGCGCGAATGCACTCCCGGCACGATGATCTTCCATCCGGATCCGCACTACGAAGACGAGTTCCATACCGCCACCGGCGGCGAGATCCTGATCGTCCAATATCCCGGTCCGACCACCGGCGGGCGGCCGATCTACGACGACCGCTTCAACCTCGCCGAGCGGCGGCCCATTTCCTCGGAGCGCACCGATCGATGACTCCCGACAAGATCACCGTCCGCGTCACCTCCTCCGGCCAGACGGTCGAAGTGAAGGTGCTGAACTATCGCGCCGAGAGCATCGAGATCGTGCTCGGCGAAGGCGTGCACAGCGTGCGCTGCCAGCTCTCGCCGACGCGCAACAGCCTCGCGTATGCCGGCAACGCCATGGGACGCGAGATCGTCTATGAGCGCAGCCAGGAGCAGGTGAAGGCCGATCTCGCGCGCGCCGTGCGCCTGGACCTTCCGAAACGCCGCTGATCCCCAATGACGCGCTCGCTCGCTTTCCTGCTCTTGTTCCTTCCTGCGCTATGCATGGCGCAGGACGCCTATCCGTCGCGCACCGTGCGCATCATCGTGCCCTACCCGGCCGCCACGCCGCCCGACGCGCTCGCGCGCATCGCCGCGCAGCGGCTCTCCGAGTCGTGGGGACAGCCGGTGATCGTCGAAGTGCGCGATGGCGCCGCCGGCGCGATCGGCACGATGCAGGTGGCGAAGGCCGCTGCCGACGGCCATACGCTGCTTTTCACGCCGGACTTCCCGATCGTCATGTCGCCGGCGATCGGCAAGACGCCATACGATGCGCGCAGCGACTTCGCGCCGATCGCGGCGGTGGCGCAGGGCGTGTCCCTTCTCGCGGTCAATCCTTCGCTCGGTATCAACTCGGTGAAGGACCTCGTCGCCGCGGCGAAAGCGAACCCCGGCAAACTCACCTTCGGCTCGTCCGGCCAGGCATCGGCGAGCTACATGTGCATCCAGCTCCTGAAGCGCGCCGCCGGCATCGAGCTCACGGAAATTCCGTACAAAGGTGCGGCACCCGCGATCCAGGCCACGATGACCGGCGAGATCTCGATGTACTGCTCGCCTTCGTTCCAGGCGCTGCCGCAAGTGCGCTCGGGCAAGCTGAAGGCGCTCGGCACGCTCGGGCCGAAGCCCTCGCCGCTCTCGCCGGACATCCCTTCGATCGCCGAGCAGGGCATGCCCGACGTCACCATCTCCACCTGGTACGGCGCCTTCGCGCCGGCGGGCACGCCGGCGCCGGTGCTGGAGAAGATCCGCGCCGCCATGAAGAGCGCCTTCGACGACCCGCAGGTGCATGACCGGCTCGCCAAGACCGGCCTTGAATCCATCTGGCTCGACGGGGCGCAGTTCAGGAAGACGATCGACTCCGATCTCGAGAAGTGGTCGAAGCTCGCGCGCGACATGAACATCCGCGCGCCGCAATAGTCCTATACTGAACCATGGCCAAGCTGCGTCACATCGCGGTGGTGGTGAAGGATCTCGAGCGCGCCGCCGCGTTCTATGAGAAGGTGTTCGACCTGAAGCGCGTCGGCGAGGAGCACCTGGAGATGGGCTCCGGCATCTACCTTTCCGACGGCGTCATCAACCTCGCGCTGCTCAAGTACAAGGGCGAATCCGGCTCGGGGCTGAAGGACGCCGCGAGCTTCGTCGGCGCGCACCACTTCGGCTTCATGGTCGACGACCTCGAGGCCGCCAAGAAGCGCGTCGAGGAAGCCGGCGGCAAATTCTTCTTCACGCTGGGCAAGTCGAAGGACGAGGCGAACTTCGAGGTGAAGTACAAGGACCCCGACGGCGTGATCTTCGACCTCTCCGAGAAGGGCTGGCTCGGCAGCGCGAAGTAGCTTGGACGTCCTCGTCAACCTCGACGTCGACGATCTCGAAAAGGCGGTGCGCTTCTACTCGGCCGCCTTCGACCTCAAGGTCGGCCGCCGCTTCGGCACCTCCGCGGTCGAGCTGCTCGGCATGACCACCCCGTTCTACCTGCTGGTGCAGAAAACCGGAACCGCCGCCACCGCGGCCGGCCATCCGCGCACGTATGAGCGGCACTGGACGCCGGTGCATCTCGACTTCGTCGTCGACGACATCGACGCGGCGGTCGAAAGAGCGCTCGCTGCGGGGGCGAAGGTTGAGAAGCCGGCCGCCATCCATTCGTACGGCAAGCTCGCCGTGCTCGCCGACCCCTTCGGCCACGGCTTCTGCTTCATCCAGTTCCTCGGCCGCGGCTACGACGAGATCGCCGACCGGAAATAGGGGTCAGACCCCATTTCGAAATTAATTGGGGTCTGACCCCAATTCAGGTTCCTGTAGGGATGTGGCGCGCGGTGCGGGTGCGCTGCTCGGTGAGCCAGCGCGAGCGGCCGGCGAGCGAATAGAACATCCGCCGCAGCGGCGCGGGCCAGAAGGTCGGCATGCCATAAAGGCGCGAGATGCGCTGGCTGTGATCGGTGAGGGGGCGCTCGGCCTGCTCCCACGCTGCCAATGCATGTTCGACTTCGGGAAATTTGTCGAGATAAACGGCCAGAGACAGCGCATTCATCATCGCGCAGCCCGCGCCCTGTCCGATGTTCGGCGGCAGTGCGTGCGCGGCGTCGCCGATCACCGCGACGCGTCCGGCCGACCAGCGCTTGAGGCGGATGTATTCGAATCGATCGTAGCGGCCGCCGTCGCCGATGCGGCCGATGAGGTCGCGCAGGTGCGGGAACGACCGGATCCACAGCGCCCTGTCGACCGGCATCGCCCGCCCCGCCTCGTCGTCGTGCGGCATGGAAAGCGCGAGGTAGAGCTGCTCGGTGTTGCACGGGTTGTAGAGCAGGCGGCGGTGGCCCGACCAGTACTCGATGGTGCGGGTGTCGAGCCCCTCCTCGCGGCTGCGCGCGGGAATCAGCACGCGGATGCAGCCGTCGCGCAGATAACGCCGCACGGCGACGAGATCGAGCGCGTCGCGCAGGCGGGAATTGACGCCGTCGGCGGCGACGACGAGATCGGCGCGGATCCGTTCGCCGCTGGCGAGCTGAACCTGCCCATCCGGTGAAGCGGAAATTCCCTCGGAGCCGGTGATGATCTCGGCGCCGGCGCGGCGCGCGGCGGCGGCAAGCGCATCGATCATGCGCTGGCGCAGCACGCCGTACACGCGCACGTGCCAGTGGTGCACGGAAAGCAGGCGATCGTCCTGGTCGCGCGTCTCGCGCAGCTTCGCCTGCGCGCCATCGCGGATCGTGTCCTCCAGCGCGCCGAGCGCCTCGAGCACGCGCAGGCCGTTCTCGTAGACGTTGATGCCGGCGCCCGCGGTGCGCAGCTCGCTCGCCCGCTCGTGCAGGCGCACGCGCCAGCCGCGCTGCGCGAGCGCACACGCTGCCGCCAGGCCGGCAAAGCCGCCGCCGATGATTTCCGCCGTCCGCATATCAGTGAGAATAGCGGCCATGCTGGATGAGCGCATTGCGCGGTTCGCGCCGCGGAAGTCGAAGACCATCTCCTACCGGGAAACGGGCACCGGCCCGGCCCTCGTCCTCCTGCACGGCATCGGCTCGGGCTCGGCGGGCTGGCTGTTGCAGCTCGAGACGCTGAAAGGCTACCGGCTCATCGCCTGGGACGCGCCCGGCTACGGCGAGTCGGAGAACCTGCCGATGGCGAAGCCGAAGCCGGCCGACTACGCGCAGGCGCTGCACGAGTTCCTCGATCGGCTGCTCCTCAAGGACGTGATGCTCGTCGCCAGCTCGCTCGGCTGCCTGATGGCGGGCGTCTACGCCGCGGCGCGGCCGGAGCGCGTGCGCGGCCTGATCCTGCTCGGCCCGGCCGGCGGCTACGCGGGCGACGAAGCGCGCACCGAAGAACGGCTGCGCCAGTTCGACGAGCTCGGCGCCGAAGGCCTCGCCGAGAAACGCGCGCCGACTGTGGTGGCGCAGGGCTCGCCGCCGATCGCGGTCGAGCTTTGCCGCTGGACGCAGCGGCGGGTGGCGCGCGAGACCTATCGCAAGGCGGTGTACTGCCTCGGCCAGGGCAGTCTCGCCCTGGATGCGCGCAAGTTCCAGAAGAAGGTGCTCGTCGCCTGCGGTACCGAGGACCGCATCACGCCGGAAGCCGGCTGCAAGACGATCGCCGGCGCCTACCCGCGTGGCGAATACCTGCCCCTCCCGGGCCTGGGGCACGTGCCGCACATCGAGGCCCCGGAGCAGGTGAACGAAATAATCCGGGGACGCAGCCCGAACTGATCCAGGCCCGCGCCCCCGCCTCGCTCAGTGGATGGCGATGCGCTTCGCCTGCGTGACGTTCTTCTTCTTCAGCGTGAGGGTCAGCACCCCGTCGACATAGCGCGCCGCGGATGCCTCGTCGTCCACGGCCTCGGGCAGCGTCACGGTGCGGGTGAACCGGCCGAAGCTGCGCTCGCGCAGCAGGTACTCGCCGTCCTTCTCCTCGCGCTCGGGCATCTCCGCGGCGATGGTGACGCTGTTGTCGTGCACGCTCACCTGGATGGCGTCCTTCGGCACGCCGGGCGTCTCGACCGACAGCTCATAGGCCTCGGCGGTCTCCACAATGTCCATGCGCGGCCCGCTGCTCGCCATGCGCGAGGCGAACGGACGCAAAAGGCTGGGAATCGCGAACAGGCCGTCCTCGAACGGGGCGACCGCCTTGAACGGGTCCCAGCGGACGAGTTCATTCATAGGTAGCCTCCTTTCAAAGTGGATTTCCTACGCCGCGAATCTATGAGCGCCTTGGTGCGTTTCAAGAGGGTTGAAATATTCGCCGGATTGCCCTATCTGCGCGTCGTTTCCACCCACGACGAAAGGAGGTTCGCGTGATTGCAAGACTGAAGCAGCTGGTCGAACGGGCCTTCCAGGCGGTCCGCAGCGGTTTTGGCCGCTCCAAGGAAGGCGCCGGCGCACACTGAGGGGCGTGGCATGAGGATCCGTGTCGCGACGGTGTCGCTATGGGCAATACCACTCTCGCCCAGCGCATCCTCGTCTCGGCAGCCACCGAGGTCGGCGGCACCGAGTTGCTCGCTCGCTACCTGAAGGTCGAGATCCTAATCCTCGAGCGCTGGATGGCGGGCGGCGAAGTGCCGCCCGCCGACATGGTGCTGCGCGCGGCCGAAGTCGTGATGGACTGGCGCGGCCCGCTCAATTCT
>DATMIG010000013.1:0-28962 GCA_035554335.1 Burkholderiales bacterium | reverse complement strand
AGCGGATCGTCGGCGACGATGACCGGCAGGCCCGTCTCCTCCATGAGCAGGCGGTCGAGGTCGCGCAGCAGCGCGCCGCCGCCCGTAAGCACCATGCCCTTCTCGGCGATGTCCGCGCCGAGCTCCGGCGGCGTCTGCTCGAGCGCCGACTTCACCGCCGAGACGATCTGGTTCAGCGGCTCGGTGAGCGCCTCGAGGATCTCGTTGGAGCTGATGGTGAAGCTGCGCGGAATGCCTTCGGCGAGGTTGCGGCCTTTCACTTCCATCTCGCGCACTTCGGAGCCCGGGAACGCGGAGCCGATTTCCTTCTTGATGAGCTCGGCGGTGGTCTCGCCGATCAGCATGCCGTAGTTGCGGCGGATGTAGTTGATGATCGCTTCGTCGAACTTGTCGCCGCCGACGCGCACCGAGCCGGAATACACCATGCCGCCGAGCGAGATCACGCCGACCTCCGTCGTGCCGCCGCCGATGTCCACCACCATCGAGCCGGTCGCGTCCGCGACGGGAAGATCCGCGCCGATGGCAGCCGCCATCGGCTCTTCAATCAGATAAACCTGGCCCGCGCCCGCGCCGATCGCGCTCTCGCGAATCGCGCGGCGCTCGACCTGCGTCGACCCGCACGGCACGCAGATGATGATGCGCGGAGAGGGCGAAAACAGCTTGTTGTCGTGCACCTTCTTGATGAACTGCTTCAGCATCTGCTCGGTGACCGTGAAGTCGGCAATCACGCCGTCCTTCATCGGTCGGATGGCGATGATGTTGCCCGGCGTCTTGCCGAGCATCTGCTTCGCCTCCTTGCCGACCGCCTGGATGGTTTTCTTTCCGGAGGGGCCCGCTTCCTGGCGGATCGCGACGACGGAAGGCTCATCCAGGACGATGCCCTTGCCGCGGACGTAGATAAGCGTGTTCGCCGTGCCGAGGTCGATGGCAAGGTCGTTCGAGAAGTAGCTGCGCAGGAATCCGAGCATGGGCAAGGTTAGAAGTTTCCGCTTTTTAAATCGGGCTTTAGGCGCGATACCTAAACCCGTCTCAATGGTCGCTATGATACGCTAAGGACGCTACGGGAAATACAGAAGTGCTCCCGGCTTCCGGCTGATCCAAACAGAAATGTCGCTTACCCCCGACGACGTTCGCCGCCTTGCGCGCCTCGCTCGTATCGACGTCGCGGCCGAAGAAACCGCCGCGGTGCTGGAGGGCTTGAACCGGGTCCTCGGCCTGGTCGAAGAAATGCGCCGCGTCGACACGAAGGGCATCGAGCCCATGTCGCACGCCGTCGACCTGAGCCAGCGCCTGCGGGCCGACCAGCCGAAGGAGCCCGACCAGCGCGAGGCTTATCAGTCTGTGGCGCCAGCGGTCGAGAAGGGCCTGTACCTCGTCCCCAAGGTGATCGAGTAGCGTGCTGAATTCCACGCTCCTCGAGCTCTCGGGCCTCCTCGCCGCAAAGAAGCTTTCGTCGGTCGAGCTCACGCGGGCCTGCCTCCAGCGCATCGGCCGCCTGAACGGCGAGCTGAACGCCTTCATCAGCTTCGACGAGGAGAAGGCGCTGGCCGCCGCCCGTCGCGCCGACGAACGGCTGGCGAACGGAAGCGCCGGTCCGCTCACCGGCATCCCGGTCGCCCACAAGGACATCTTCTGCACCACCGGCTTCCGCACCACGTGCGGCTCGCGGATGCTCGAGAGCTATACGAGCCCCTACGACGCGCACGTCGTCCACGAGCTCGAGCGCGCCGGCATGCCGCTCGTCGGCAAATGCAACATGGACGAGTTCGCCATGGGCTCGTCGAGCGAGAGCTCCTACTTCGGTCCGACGCGCAATCCCTGGAACCGCAGCCGCGTGCCGGGCGGCTCGTCGGGCGGGTCGGCCGCGGCGGTAGCGGCGCGCATGGTGCCGGTCGCCACCGGCACCGACACCGGCGGCTCGATCCGCCAGCCGGCATCGTTCTCCGGCGTGAGCGGGATCAAGCCGACCTACGGCGTCTGCTCGCGCTACGGCATGGTGGCTTTCGCCTCGTCGCTCGACCAGGCCGGCGTGCTCGGCAAGTCGGTCGCAGACCTCGCGCTCGTGCTGAGCGCGATGGCCGGCTTCGACGAGCGCGACTCGACCAGCCTCGACCGGCCGAGGGAGGACTACGCGCGGTTCCTCAATAAGGACATCAAGGGACTGCGCATCGGCCTGCCCAGGCAGTACTTCGTCGACGGCGTCGACGCCGACGTGCGGGCTCGAGTCGAGGACGCCGTGCGCTGGTACGAATCGCAGGGCGCGACGCGCGTCGAGGTCGACCTTCCCAACGCCGCGCTCGGCGTCCCGGTTTATTACGTCATCGCGCCGGCCGAGGCGTCGTCCAACCTGTCCCGCTTCGACGGCGTGCGCTACGGTCACCGCGCGCAGGAATACACCGACCTCGTTGACATGTACTGCCGCACGCGGGCCGAAGGCTTCGGGCCGGAGGTGAAGCGGCGCATCCTCGTCGGCACCTACGTCCTTTCGCACGGCTACTACGACGCCTATTACCTGCAGGCGCAGAAAGTGCGCCGGCTCATCGCGCGCGATTTCGCCCGGGCGTTCGAACGCTGCGATGTGCTGATGGGCCCGGTGGCGCCGACGACCGCGTTCGCGGTTGGCGCGAAATCCGACGATCCGGTGCAGATGTACCTCGGCGACATCTTCACCGTGCCGGCCTCGCTCGCCGGCCTGCCCGGCCTTTCCATCCCCTGCGGATTCGATGGCAACGGACTGCCGGTCGGGCTGCAGCTGATGGGGAACTACTTTGCGGAAGCCGACCTCCTCGGCATCGCGCACCGCTACCAGCAGGCGACGGACTTCCACCTGCGCGTGCCGAAGGAGACGCCGCTGTGAAGCTTCTTTTGCTGTTGCTAATGCCCATCGCGGCGTCCGCGCAGACCGAGACGCTCGAGCTCGGCGGCCAGCTCGGCAGCCGGCCGGCCCTGCTCGTGCTGCACGCGAGCCGCGTCCCGGAAGGCGAATGGCAGATCGCGGGCGAGTACATCGTGCTCACCACGCTGCAGCGCCGCTTCCTGGAAGGCGAGGCGAGTCCGCAGATCCGGGTGACGTCGTTGCGCGAAGGCACTTCCCCGATTCTTTTCGGCCGCTCGCCCACCGGCGAGCTGCGCGGCACCTGGAAGGGCACCAGCTTCCGCGGCACGCGCTACGCGCCCGGCGGCCAGGAGCGCGAGCGCTTCGAGTTCAGCGAGGATTTCCCGTCGCTGGAGAAGTACTCGGCGAACGTGCGCTGCGATGCGGGCGACGGGCAGTACAGCTCGACCCTGAATCTGGCCGTCGACGCCGGCAAGCTGCGCTCGCTTGACTGGCGCTCGAAGCTCGCGACCAGCGGCCATGTCTGCGCGATCGCGGGTGCCGAGCAGCAGCCGATGGAGGGCGGGCTCCGATTCGCCGCCGGCAAATGCAGCCTCACCCTGCGCGAGATCGGCGAATACATTTGGCTCGCGGCCGCCAATTGCGCGGACCAGTGTGGCTCGCAGGCCTATCTCGAGCCGCTGGTCATCGATCGCCGCGGCTATTGCCGGCTGCTGCGGCCCGAGAGCACGCGGTGAGCTGGGAAGTCGTCGTCGGCATCGAGACGCATGCCCAGCTCCTCACGGCGAGCAAGATCTTCTCGGCCGCATCGACCGCCTTCGGGGCGCCGCCGAACACGCAGGCCTCCGCCGTCGACATCGCGCTTCCCGGCGTCCTGCCGGTGCTGAACCGCGCCGCGGTGGAGCACGCCATCCGCTTCGGCCTCGCCATCGGCGGGACCATCAACCGGCGCTCGGTCTTCGCGCGCAAGAACTACTTCTACCCCGACCTGCCGAAGGGCTACCAGATCAGCCAGTACGAGCTGCCGATCGTGCAAGGGGGTTCTCTTCGCATCGAGGGCGACAAGACCATCCGCCTGACCCGCGCCCACCTGGAAGAAGACGCCGGCAAGTCGCTGCACGAGGACTTCCACGGCATGAGCGGCATCGACCTGAACCGCGCCGGCACGCCGCTGCTCGAGATCGTGTCCGAGCCCGACCTGCGCGGCGCGAAGGAGGCGGTGGCCTATGCTCGCGCGCTGCACGCGCTCGTCGTGTGGATCGGCATCTGCGACGGCAACATGCAGGAAGGCTCGTTCCGCTGCGACGCGAACGTCTCGGTGCGCAAGCCCGGCGGCCCGCTCGGCACGCGCTGCGAGATCAAGAATTTGAACTCCTTCCGCTTCATGGAGCGCGCCATCGAGTTCGAGGCGCGCCGGCAGATCGAGCTCATCGAGGACGGCGGCAAGGTGATGCAGGAAACCCGCCTCTACGATCCCGAGCGGGACGAGACGCGCTCGATGCGCTCCAAGGAAGATGCGCAGGACTATCGCTACTTCCCCGACCCCGATCTCCTGCCGCTGGTGGTGAGCGAAGACCAGATCGAGAAAGTCCGCTCGTCGCTGCCCGAGCTGCCCGAAGCCCGGCGCGAGCGCTTCGTGCGGCAGTACGCGCTACCGGCGTACGACGCGGGCGTGCTCACCGCGAGCCGCGCGGCCGCCGACTATTTCGAAGCCATGGTGAAGACCCCGGGCGCGGATCCCAAGCTCTGCGCGAACTGGCAGATGGGCGAGCTCGCCGCGGCGCTCAACCGCGAGGAGCGAGGTATCGAGGCGAGCCGCGTCTCCCCCGAGCATCTCGGCTGGATCGTGAGGGAGGTCGCCGCGGGGCAGCTCACCGCCAAGATGGCGAAGCGGGTATTCGAGGTGACCTGGGCCGAGGGCGTGGCGCCGCAGAGCGTGGTGGAGCGCGAAGGCCTGAAGCCGATCAGCGATGCGGGCGAGGTGGAGCGGCTGGTGGACGAAGTGCTGCGCACGAATGCCAAGCAGGTGGAGGACTATCGCGCCGGCAAGGAGAAGGCCTTCAACTCGCTCGTCGGGCAGGTGATGAAGGCGACCAAGGGCAAGGCCAACCCCGCGCAGGTGAACGAGATCCTGCGCCGCAAGCTCTCCGCTTAGCGGCCGCGGGTCTTCATCAGCTCGTCGAAGCGCTTGCGGTCTTCGTCGTACTTGGCGTTGATCACCGCGACCTCCTTCTTCTTCGCGGCGAGGAGGTCTTCCTGCGCCTTGAGGTCGATGTCGGCATTGGCGATGTCGTTCGACAGCTTCGCCGGCGGCTTGGCCTCGCCGGTCTTCTTGTCCTTGTAGAACTCGAGCTCCTTCTCGTACTTCGCGCGCGTCTTCTTCAGGCCGTCGATCTTCTGCTCGACTTCCTTGACCGCCTTCTCGTTATCCGACAGCGCCCGGCGCCGCGCATCCTCGATGTCGCGGTCGCTCGTATAGGTGGCGAGCAGCGCGCGGTTGCGCCGGTTCTCCTCGCGGGTCGCTGCGTCCTCCTCCTTTTTCTTCTCGAGGTTGGCTTCCTTCTCGGCGCGCTCCTTGGCGTCGTGCTCCGGGTCGATGCGCCGCACGACCAGCCCCTGCTTGTTGATCTGCTCGATCGGGCGGCCGTAGCACTGGGGCGGAATGGTCGAGCCGTAGTACTTCTTGCCGTCCTGGCTGACACAGCGGTAGGTGAGCTGCGCGAAGGCAGCGAGGGGCGCGAGCAGCAGCGCCAGCATGACTAACAGGATTCGAGACCGCATCGCACTCCCCTAAGAGCGACGGACGCCGGATTCTAGCTGCTAAAATCCGCGCCGCCCATGCACTTTGCCGACAAGGCGGTCGCTGCCGAAGTCACGGCCCGGATGTTGCTCGAGGTCGAGGCCGTTCTGTTCTTCAAGGACAAGCCGTTCATCTTCACCTCCGGCTGGGCGAGCCCGGTCTACATCGACTGCCGCAAGCTCATCTTCTATCCACGCATCAGGAGCCAGCTGGTTGACTTCGCCACGGCCACGCTCGCGCGCGACGCCGGCTTCGAGCAGTTCGACGTGGTGGCGGGCGGCGAGACGGCGGGCATTCCGTACGCGGCGTGGATCGCCGACCGCATGGGCCTGCCCATGCAATATGTCCGCAAGAAGGCGAAGGGCTTCGGCCGCAACGCGCAGATCGAGGGCGACATCCGCGAAGGGGCGCGCACGCTGCTGGTCGAGGACCTGACGACCGACGGCCGCTCGAAAATCAATTTTTGTCAGGCGCTGCGCAACGCGGGCGCGGTGGTCGACCACGTCTTCGTCAACTTCTACTACGACATCTTCCCCGAGTCGAAGAAGATCCTCGCCGACCTCAACGTGAAGCTGCACTGGCTCGCCACCTGGTGGGACGTGCTGGCGGTGGTGAAGAAGGGCGGCTACCTCGAGTCGAAGCAGGTCGACGAGGTCGAGAAGTTTCTCCATGAGCCCGCCAAGTGGTCCGCGGCGCATGGCGGCGTATCGAGCTTCCCATCCGGGTAATAACGCTCAACGTCAACGGAGTCCGCTCCGCCGCGAGCAAGGGCCTCTTCCGCTGGCTGGAGACGCAGCGCCCCGACGTCGTCTGCCTGCAGGAGATGAAGTGCCAGGAGACGGACCTCGACGCGAAGCTGCACGGACTGAAGGCCTTCGAGTCCTGCCATGCCTTCGCGCAGAAGAAGGGCTACAGCGGCGTCGCCCTCTATAGCCGCAAGCAACCGGATGAAGTCGTGCGCGGGTTCAAGGCGAGGGAGTTCGACGCCGAAGGCCGCTACGTCGAGGCGCGCTTCGGCAAGCTGTGGGTGGTGTCGGTCTACATGCCCTCCGGCTCGGCCGGCCCGCATCGCCAGGCGTCCAAGCTACGCTTCCTGAAGCAGTTCGCCGCCCACCTGAAGAAGCTGCGCGAACGCAAGGCGGAGATCATCCTGTGCGGCGACTGGAACATCGCCCACCAGGAGATCGACCTCACCAACTGGCGCTCGAACCAGAAGAACCCGGGATTCACGCCGCAGGAGCGCGCGTGGCTCACGCACGTGTTCGACGAGATCGGCTTCGTCGATGTGTTCCGCAAGCTCAACCCCGGGCCGGGCCATTACACCTGGTGGTCGAACCGCGGCCAGGCCTGGGCGAAAAACGTCGGCTGGCGCATCGATTACCAGGTGGCGACGCCCGGCGTGGCGAAGACTGCGGTGCGCGAGTCCATCTACAAGCGCCGCCGGTTCTCGGACCATGCACCGCTGACCATCGACTATGACTGGACGCTCTAGCGTCCGGCAGTACCTGGAGCCCGCGCCCCTCGCGGCGCTGTTCCTCGGCATCTCCTCGGGCTTCGCGTTCACCATGATCGGCGCGACGCTCACCACGCGGCTCGCGCAGCACGGCATCACGAAGAGCGCGGTAACGGCCTTCGCGCTCACCTTCCTCGCCTACAACTTCAAGTTCCTGTGGGCGCCGATCGTCGACAACGTGCGCCTGCCGCTCATCGGCCGCTTCGGCCAAAGGCGCAGCTGGCTCTGGCTGGTCGGCGTGCTGGTGATGGCCGCCGTCGCGTTCCTCGGCATCGCCGACCCGAAGGAGGCGCTCGTCACCGTGGCGGTCGCCGCGATCCTCGTCGGCATCGCCGGCGCGACCTTCGACATCATCATCGACGCGTATCGCATCGAGCTACTCGAGCCGCGCCAGCTCGGCGTCGGCTCCGGCATGTCGCAATACGGCTGGCGCATCGGCTCAGCCGTCGCCGGCGCGCTGGCGCTGGTCCTTGCGGCGCGCGTCGGCTGGGCCGCGGCTTACATGGCGTGTGCGGCATTCGCGCTGCCGGCGATGCTGGTCGGCGTCTTCATGGGCGAGCCGAAACGCCACCGCGAGCCGGCGAAGCCGCACGGCGCGTGGCAGGCGCTGGTCGCCTACTTCAGCCCGCTCACGGAATTCATCCGGCGCGAGGGCGCGCTCGTCGTCCTGCTCTTCGTCCTCATCCACAAGATCGGCGACACGCTCGCCAACCTGACGCTGCGCCTGCTCTTCGCCGACCTCGGCTTCAGCAACGACGAGATCGCCTTCTACGACATCGGTGTCGGCTTCGTCGCGCTGCTGCTCGGCATCTTCGTCGGCGGCATCCTCTACGAGCGGCTCGGCATGAAGCGCTCGGTGCTGATCAGCCTGGTGCTGATGGCGGTCTCGAACCTGAGCTTCGCCGCGCTCGCCGCCGCAGGGCACACCAACGTGGGGATGGCGGCGGCGATCGGCTTCGAGAACTTCGCCAGCGGCATCGGCGGCGTGACGGTGGTGGCCTACCTCTCGGCGCTCTGCAACCTGCGCTTCACCGCGAGCCAGTACGCGCTTCTTTCCGCGCTCGCCAGCATCGCCGGCCGCTTCCTCACCGCCACGACCGGCGGCGCGATGATCGAGGGCATCGGCTACGTCAACTTCTACCTGCTCACCACGCTCATTGCGCTGCCGGGCGTGTTTCTCTTCTGGTACATGATCCGCTCGGGGCTTGCCGATGTTTCCATCGGCAGCGCGGGCAGGGAAAACTCTTAGTTCTTCTTCCTGCGCTTGCCGCGGGCCACCTTGGCGGCCTGCTTGCCGAGGGCCGTGCGCGTCTTTTTGGGCAGGTGAGCAATGGTGCGCTTGCGGCGAGCGGCCTTCGCCGCCTTCTTGATGTTGCGCCGCGCCGCGCGGCGCTGTTTCGGCGTGCTCATGCCAGCTTGGCACCGCGCTGCCGCAGAAGTTCCCGCAGCAGCGAGCGATGGCAGCGGCTCTCATCCTCGCAATAGCAACCGACCGAAATGCTGCTGTTTTGCGAGAGCGCAGCCAGGAGGTGGAGGAGATGCTGCGCGCGCGGGTCGTTCATTTCCCGGCGATACAGGCGGGAGAACTGCCTCCAGCGTGCATCCGTCCAGGGCTTGCCGAGTGCCCAGCTGACGACTTTCTGGCTCGGCGAGAGCTCGGGTAGCCAGACGTCGTAGTAGTCGAGTCGCGCGTAGTCGGACTTCCTTACGCCGCGTGGCGGCCGGCGTGCGGCGCCGATGCGCAGGCCTTCGCCCTTCTTTCGCGGGGTCCCTAGCCGGACGACGCGAAGCGCCACGCGGTCTTCTCGGCCTTGACGATGTATTGGGCGCCAAGGAGGGGAGCGACCGACGAAGCCGCCAGCGGCGTGAGCGCCCGATTGAGCGTCTCGGACGCGCGCGGCAGGAGCTCCTGCAGCGGGAAGAACATGAAGTTGCACGCCCGGCTTTGCACCTTGCGCAGGCCTGCGTCCGCCAGCTCGCGATCGAACTTCCAGGGCACGCAGCGATTATGCGCCACGTCGGGCGGCGGGCTGCGGCGGCGGATCTGGCGGTCGATCGCGCGCAGCGCTTCATAGCCCGAGCGGGCCACGTGGTAGGCGCTCGCGCGGTTGGGCAGCGTGATGACGACCACGCCGCCCGTGGTGAGCACCCGGGAAATTTCGGCCAGCGCGCGGCTATAGCGCGGCAGGTATTCGAGCACGCCCATGCAGAGCACCGCGTTGAACGTGGCGCTCGGGTAGCGCAGGCGCTCGACGTCGCCGACCTCGAAGCGGCAGCGTTTCTCGAGCGGGTGCCCGTCCATGCGCTGGCGCGCGCGGCGCACCATTTCGCCGGACACATCGATGCCGCGCACCTCGAAGCCCATGGCGAGGAGGTCCGGCGTCATGAGGGCCGGCCCGCAGCCGATTTCCAGCAGGCGGCCGCGGACGCCGGCCAGCATGTCGATCGCGATGCGCTTCTGCGAGCGGAAGGAGAACTGCCGTTCGCGCTCGCGCACATAGTCGAGCGCGAGGGAGTCGAACAGCGCCTGGACATTGGCCTTGACCGAGGGGGAGGTGGTGGTCTCCATGCCCTCTGGCGAAGCAGGCTACGGGCCGCACGGCGTGGTCCGGCCGGACTAGCGCAGCTCGGGCTTTGCAGTCGCGGCAGCCGGAAGCGCTACAGCACGTACGGCGCCACGTGGCCGTCCACCTCGATCGCCCAGTGCGTGGGCTTCGGCGGTTGTTCGCGGACCGCACGAGCGACGGCCCGTCGGTGCGCGTCCAGCCGCGCACCACGCACCGTGCGCAATCGAGCTTTACGCCGCGGTGCAGCGATAGACGGCCAGGCTGCCGAGGAGATTCGGCAGGAGGGTGACCGGGCGGCCGTCGTGCAGCACCAGGCGCTCGCGGATCTTGACGCCGAGGCGCCGGCAGAGATCCTCGAAGTCGTCGATGGTGCAGTGGTGCACGTTCGGCGTCTCGTACCACTGGTAGGGCAGCGTGTCGGACACCGGCATGCGGCCGAACAGCACCTGCGCGCGGGCGCTCCAATGACCGAAGTTCGGGAAGCTGACGATCACTTCCGAGCCCACGCGCAGCATCTCCTTCATCAGGAACTCGGTGCGGTGGATGGTCTGCAGCGTCTCGGAAAGGATCACGCAGTCGAACGAGCGGTCGGCGAAGAGCGAGAGCCCGCTTTCCAGGTCGACCTGCAGCACGTTGACGTCGTTCGCCACGCATTCCAGCATCGCCGCATCGTCGATCTCGACGCCGTAGCCCGGCGCCTCGCGCTGCTGCCAGAGCTGCCGCAGCAGGGCGCCGTCGCCGCAGCCGAGGTCCAGCACGCGCGCGCCGCGCCCGACCCACTGGATGATGGCGGTCTGGTCGGGTCTCATAGCTCGATATTGGCGAAGTAGGCCGCGAGCGCCTTGTGGTAGCGCGGGTCCTCGAGCAGGAAGGCGTCGTGGCCGCCGGGCGCGTCGATCTCGAGATAGGAGACGATGCGGCGGTTGTCGAGCAGCGCCTTCACCATCTCGCGCGAGCGCGCCGGCGAGAAGCGCCAGTCCGACTTGAACGAGACGACGAGGAACGCCGCCTTGGCTCGCGCGAGAGCGGCCGAGAGGTTTCCACCATAGTCGGCCGCCGGGTCGAAGTAGTCGAGGGCCTTGGTGATCCGCAGGTACGTGTTGGCGTCGAAGTAGGTCGAGAACTTGTCGCCTTGATAGCGCAGGTACGACTCCACCTCGAAGTCGATGTCGAAGTCGAAGCCCGGCTGGCCGCGGCGCAGCACGCGGCCGAACTTTTCGGCCATCGCCTCGCCGGAGATGTAAGTGATGTGCCCGATCATGCGCGCGATGCGCAGGCCCCGCGTCGGCACCACGCCCTTCTCGTAGTAGTGGCCGCCGTGGAAATCGGGATCGGTCATGATCGCCTGGCGCGCGACCTCGTTGAAGGCGATGTTCTGCGGCGTCAGCTTCGGCGCCGCGGCGATCACGATCGAATGGCGGACGCGGTCGGGATAGGAAAGCGTCCATTGCAGCGCCTGCATGGCGCCGAGCGAGCCGCCGATCACCGCCGCGAAGCGCTCGATGCCGAGGCGATCGGCGAGGCGCGCCTGCGCCTCCACCCAGTCCTCGACCGTCACCACCGGGAAGTCCGCGCCCCAGGGCTTGCCGGTGGCCGGATTGATCGACGCCGGGCCGGTCGAGCCGAAGCAGCTGCCGATGTAGTTCGAGCCGATGACGAAGAACTTGTTCGTGTCGAGCGCCTTTCCCGGCCCGACCAGGTTGTCCCACCAGCCGACGTTCTTCGGGTCTTCGGCGTAGTAGCCGGCGACGTGGTGCGAAGCGTTCAGCGCGTGGCAGACGAGGACCGCATTGCTCTTCTCGGCATTGAGCTGCCCATAGGTTTCGTACGCGATCTCGTACGAGGGCAGGGTCGCGCCACCCTTGAGCTTCAGGGGGGCGTCGAAAGCCATCTTCTGCGCCTTTACGGCGCCTACGGAGGAGGGATCGTGCGGAGCGTTCACGTCTCTTTAGCGGTATTTGTTAGGCGCCCGCAAGCTGACTCAAATCGGCGCGCGACGAAATTATAACTAGGAGACGTCCCCGTCCGGCGGAACCCGCGCCGCCCCGCTCGAAACGAGGCGCTCGATCTTGTCCTTCGAGTAGCCGGCCTCCTTCAGCACTTCGCGCGTGTGCTCGCCGAGCCGCGGCGCGTGGCGCCGGAACTGCGGCACCGACTCCGACCACTCGGACGGCACCGCCATCGAGCGGATCCTGCCCTCCGTCGGGTGCTCGAGCGTGCGGAAGAAGCCGGTGGCGTCGAGGTGCGGATCCGCCACGATGTCGGCCAGCGTGTTCATGCGCTGCACCGGGATGTCGGCCGCCTCGAGCGCCTCGAGCCATTCGGCGGTCGTGCGCTTCTTCATCTCGTCGGCGACGAAGGCGTAGGCGCCGCCGTAGTTCTTGCTGCGCGCCTCCTGCGTCGCGTACTCCGGCGCGGACATCATGTCGGGGCGGCCGATCACCCCGAAGAACGCCTTCCACTGCTTGTCGTTGTAGATGAGGGCGCAGACATAGCCATCCTTCGTCTGGTACGGGCGCCGGTCGGGCGCCAGCATCCGCGCGTAGCCCGGCTCGCCGACCTGCGGCTCGTAGGTATAGCCGCCGAGGTGCTCGCCGAGCACGATCTGCAGCAGGTGCTCGAACATGGGCACGTCGACGCGCTGGCCCTTGCCGCTTTTCTCGCGGTAGTAAAGCGCGGCGCTCACCGCGCTCGCCACCTGCTGCCCGACCGAGCGGTCGGCGACGATGATCGGCGCGTAGCGCGGCGTCTCGGCGCCCTGGATCTTCAGCAACGATGGAATGCCGGCGGCGCCCTGGATCAGATCGTCGTATGCCGCCTTCGCCGCGTAGGGCCCGCGCTGGCTGTAGCCGAAGCAGCCGACGTAGATGATCCTCGGATTGACCTTGCGCACGTCGTCGTAGCCGAGCTTGAGGCGCGCCATCGCCTGCGGGCGGATGTTGTAGACCAGCACGTCCGCCTTGCCGGCGAGCGCGAGGCACGCCTCGCGCGCCGCCTCCTGCTTGAGATCGAGCACGATCGAGCGCTTGTTGCGGTTGGCGTTGAGGAAGATGTGCCCCATGCCGGCGTTGCGGAACGGCCAGGCATAACGCATCACGTCGCCGCCCGGCGGCTCGACCTTGATCACGTCGGCACCGAAGTCGGCGAGGATCTGCGTCGCGTACGGCCCCATCACCACCGTGGTGAGGTCGAGGACACGCACGCCGGTCAAGGGGCCGCTCATTCGGGCTGGATGTTCGCCAGTTTGACGAGCCGCGCCCAGTTGGCGACTTCCGCCTGGATGAACTTGCCGAGCTCGGCCGGATTCATCGGCGAGACGTCCATGCCGATGGTGGCGAACTTTTCCTTGATCTCGGGCTTAACCAGCGCCTTCATGTTGGCCTCGTGCAGCCGCTGCACGATCGGCTGCGGCAGCTTCGCCGGCGCGACGAGCGCGAACCAGGCGATGACTTCATAGCCCGGCAGCTCTTCGGCGATCGCCGGCTGCTCGGGCGCGAGCGAAGTGCGCTTGCCCGAGGTCACGCCCAAGCCGCGCAGCTTGCCGCCTTTCTGCTGCGCCAGCGCGTTCGCCAGATCGACGAACGTGAGCTGGAGCGAGCCGCCCATCGTGTCCGTCACCGTCTGCGGGATGCCCTTGTAAGGCACCTCGACGATGTCGAGCTTGCCGAGCGCCTTCAGCATCGCCACGGACACCTGCGAGCCCGCTGACCCGTAGCCGGCGGAGAGCTTGCCGGGGTGCGAGCGCGCATGGGCGATGAAGGACTTGAGGTCCTTGGCCGGGAAGTCCGGCCGCACCATCAGCATGAAGCTCGTCGTGCCATAGCGGGTGATCGGCGTGAAGTCCCTGACCGGGTCGTAGTTCAGCTTCTTGAAGAGGCTCACGTTCGCGGCCTGCGGCGTGTTGGTGGTCACCATCAGCGTGTAGCCGTCCGGCGCCGCCTTGGCGACCTCGGCGGCCGCGATGCCGCCCTGTGCGCCGGCCTTGTTCTCGACCACGAACGGCTGGCCCAGGGCTTCCTGCAACTGCGACCCGGCGAGGCGCGCCACCTGGTCGGTCGCGCTCCCGGCCGGGAAGGGAACCACGAGTTTGACCGGACGCGTCGGATAGTTCTGCGCGTGGACGCTGAATGCAGCCAGTGCGAGGAGAAGCGGTGAAATGTTCATCTGACCCCTTTCAGGAATTCAGGCGGCCGAGCAGCTCCCGCGTCTTCGCCGGGTCGGTGTTGCGCAGCACGCGCTGCGCCGCGGCCTGCACTTCCGAAAGATTGGTGTGCAGGATGCGTTCCTTGATCGGCAGGAGCTGGGATGGGTGCATCGAGAGGTTGCGTAACCCGAGCCCGAGCAGCAGCCGCGTGAATTGCAGGTCGCCCGCCATCTCGCCGCAGACGGCGATCGGCATGCCGCCGCGAGTGGCGGTCTGGATCGTATTCGCCACCAGCGTCAGCACCGCCGGGTGCAGCGGATCGTACAGATGGGCGACGGCGTCGTCCGTGCGGTCGATGGCGAGCGTGTACTGGATGAGGTCGTTGGTGCCGATCGAGAGGAAATGCAGGCGCCGCATGAAGATCGGCAGCGCGAGCGCGGCGGCGGGGATCTCGATCATGCCGCCGACCTGGATGGCGCGGTCGTAGGGCTGGCCGCGCTCCTCGAGCTGGCTCTTCGCCTGCTGGATGAGCGTCATCGTCTGGTCGATCTCGTGCGCGTGCGCCACCATCGGCAGCAGGATCCTCACCGTGCCGTAGTGCGAGGCGCGCAGGATGGCGCGCAATTGCGTGAGGAACATCTGCGGCTCGGCGAGGCAGAAGCGGATCGCGCGCAGGCCCATCGCCGGGTTCGGCATGGTGTGCGCCTCGCCGTCGCCGTTCATCGCCTTGTCGGCGCCGACGTCGAGCGTGCGCAGGACCACCGGGCGGCCCTTCATCGTCTGCGCCACGGTGCGATACGCCTCGAACTGCTCATCTTCCGACGGCAGGTCCTTGCGGTTGAGGAACATGAACTCGGTGCGGAAGAGGCCGACGCCCTCCGCGCCGGCGTCCACCACCTCGGCCGTGTCCTGCGGCAGCTCGATGTTGGCGAACAGCTCGATCGGGGTGCCGTCCTGCGTCGCGGTGCGCGTCTTCTTCAGGCGCTTGAGGCGCTGGCGCTCCGCCTTGAGCTCGGCCTGGCGCTCGCGGTATTCGGCGAGCACCACCGGGTCGGGATTGACGACGAGGAGGCCGCGCTCGCCGTCGACGATCAGCATCTCGCCCTCGCTGATGGTCTGGAAGGCGTGGTGCAGGCCGACGATCGCCGGGATGGCGAGCGAGCGCGCGACGATGGCGGTGTGCGAGGTGACGCCGCCGACGTCCGTGACGAAGCCGCCGAAGCGATGGCGCTTGAAGAGGATCATGTCGGCGGGCGAGAGGTCGTGCGCCACCACGATCAGCTTCTGCTCCTCCGATGCGGCGGGCTCCGGAAGCCTCAGGTTACTCCCGGCGCCGCCCATCAGCGCCTTCAGCACGCGCTCGACCGCGTGCTCCACGTCCGCCTTGCGCTCGCGCAGGTAGGGATCGTCGATCTCGTCGAAGCGCTCGGTGAGCCGCTCCATCTGCTGCACCAGCGCCCACTCCGCGTTCGAGCGGCGCGCGCGGATCAGCTCGCGCGGCGTGACGGCGAGCGCCGAGTCGTTGAGGATCATGCGGTGCAGGTCGAGGAACGCCTCGAACTCCTTCGGCGCGTCGACGGCGATGTGCTCCTTGAGCTCCGCCAGCTCCTCCTGCGCCGCCGCCATGGCGCGGTCGAAGCGCTCGACCTCGGCCTCCACCGCGCCGGGCTCGACCTCGTAGTGCGCGACCTCGAGCCGCGCGGTCGACACGAGGTGCGCATAGCCCACCGTGATGCCGCCCGACACGGCATAGCCGTGCAGGACGAAGTTCACTCGCCTTCTCCGAAGCGGTTGGCGATCAGCGCGGTGAGCGCCGTCAAGGCGGCGTCGGCGTCCGCGCCCTCCGCCTCGAGCTTCACCTTCGAGCCCTTGCCGGCGGCGAGCATCATCACGCCCATGATGCTCTTCGCGTTCACGCGCCGGCCGCTCCTCGAGATCCAGATCTCCGACTGGAAGCCCGACGCGAGGTGCGTGAGCTTCGCCGCCGCGCGCGCGTGCAGGCCGAGACGGTTGATGATGTCGGCCTCGACGCTAGGCATCCAGGCACCGGTCCGAGTTCATGTGCACGACGCCTTCCGATCCACCGGAGACGGCGCGCTTCACCGCGGCGGTGACCGAGCCGTTGCGCCCGGTGAGGACGCGAAGCAGCATCGGCAGCGAGACCCCCGAGACGCCTTCGACGCGGTTGTCTTCCAGCAGGCGCGACACGACGTTGCCGGGCGTTGCGCCGAAGATGTCGGTCAGCACCAGCACGCCATCGCCGGCATCGATCTGCTCGAGGAGCTCGCGCGCGCGCAGGATGAGGTCATCGGGGTCGTCCTGCCGCCACACGGAGAGCGTCACCACCTGGGCCGGCGGCGCGCCGAGGATCTGGCTCGCGCTCGTCAGGAGCGCGGTGCCGATCTCGCCGTGCGTGACGATCAGGACGCCGATCATCGGATGTTCTTTTCCAGCGCGGAGACGAACATGCCGGCGACGTCGAAGCCGGTCTGGTCCTGGATCTCGCGGAAGCAGGTCGGGCTGGTGACGTTCACTTCGGTCAGCCAGTCGCCGATGACGTCGAGCCCCACCAGCAACAGCCCGCGCTTTGCGAGCGTGGGCCCGAGTGACTCGGCGATTTCGCGCTGTCGCTTGGACAGCGGCTTCGCCACGGCCTTCGCGCCCGCCGCCAAGTTGCCGCGCGATTCGCCCGCCTTGGGGATGCGGGCAAGGCAATTTGGCACCGGCTCGCCGTCGATGATCAGCACGCGATGATCGCCGTCCCTGATCTCGGGGATGTAGCGCTGCGCCATCACCATCCGCTCGCCGCGTTGCGCCATGATCTCGACGATCACGTTGCGGTTCGGGTCGTCGACGCGCACGCGGAAGATGTTTTCGCCGCCCATCACGTCGAGGCGCTTCACCACGACATCGCGATGCTCTTCGATGAACGCCTGGATCGCCTGCGCCTCGCGCGTGACCAGGGTCGGAATCACGAACTGCGGGAACTCGAGGATGCCGAGCTTCTCGTTATGGTCGCGGATCGCGTCCGGCGCGTTGAAGACCTTGGCGCCTTCGCGCGCCGCCGCCGAAAGGAGCCAGGTCGTCGCCACGTACTCGAGGTCGAACGGCGGGTCCTTGCGCATCAGCACCGCGCCGAAGTCCTTCAACGCACGGGTTTGCGTCTCGTGCGTGCGGTACCAGTCTTCGTCGTTATCCGTCAGCGACAGGCGCACGGCGTGCGCCGAGACGCGGCTCTTCGTCCAGTGCAGCGTGGTCTGCTCGGTGGCCCAGATGGAATGGCCACGCGCCTGCGCCGCCCGCATCATCGCGACGCTCGAGTCCTTGTACGCCTTGAGGGACTCGAGCGGGTCGACGATGAAAAGGAGGGCTACACCCAACTATTTGCTTTGCGACACCATGAACTCGATCGCCGCGCGGATGTCGGCGTCCGAGAGCGACGCATTGCCGCCCTTGGGCGGCATGGCGCCTTTGCCTTTCACCGCGGACTGCACGAGCGCGTCCATGCCCTGCTTGATGCGCGGCGCCCAGGCTGCCTTGTCGCCAAGCTTCGGTGAGCCCGCAACGCCGGTGCTGTGGCACGCGGTGCAAGTGGAGTCGAACACCTTCTTGCCGTCGGCGGCGCCGGCTTTCGAATCGGCTGCGGCAGCGGCGGCCTGCGGCTTCTGTGCCGGCGCCTTGGCGGCCGGCTCCTTGAAGGAAGCCCCGGACTGGTTCGCCATGAAGACGACCGCGCGCGCGACTTCGTCGTCGCTCAGCGAGCCGTTGCCGCCCTTGGGCGGCATGGCGCCCTTGCCCTTGAGCGCCGTTTGCACGAGCGTCTGCAGGCCCTGCTTGATGCGCGGCGCCCATTGCGCCTTGTCGCCCATCTTCGGCGCGCCGGCCACCCCGGCCTGATGGCATGCCGCGCACGTGGTTTTCACCACTTCCTCGCCGCTGCGGCCGCCGGCCGCGGCGCCACCGCCGCCGCCGAACTCGACGTGGCCCACCGGCTGGATGCGCTTCGCGACCGCCTCCGGTGCGAGCACGGCGGGATCGGGTGCCTTCGTGCTCGTGACGAGCTGAACGAGAAGGATGATGCCGATGATCGGCACGAGGAACGAGAGCAGCACGACGATAATCAGCTGCTTCGGCGTCTGAATGAAAGAGGAATGCGAGTCGTGCGGGCTCACGGAGCGTCTTCTTGGATTGTGGAGGGGGTGATTCTAGCGTCAACGCGGTAAGGCGTGGACGGACAAGGGAAAACTGAGCTATCCTGCGCCTCCCCCGAGGCGCCCGTAGCTCAGCGGATCAGAGTATTGGCCTCCGAAGCCAAGGGTCGTGGGTTCGAATCCCGCCGGGCGCGCCAGTTCTTCTTGTTTCCCCTCTAGGAGGAGGGTGTCGGACATGAAAATGATGAAGACGCTTGCACTCGCCTCGCTCCTCGCCGCATCGAGCGCGATGGCGCAGCAGTACCCGACTCGCAATATCACCATGCTCGTGCCGTACGCGGCCGGCGGGCCGACGGACACGGTGGCGCGCGTCGTCGCGCAGCGCATGACCACCTCGCTCGGCCAGACGGTGGTGGTCGAGAACCGGCCGAGCGCCGGCGGCATCCTGGCGCCCGAGCAGGTCAAGAACTCGAAGCCCGACGGCTACACGATCCTCATCCACCACGTCGGCATGGCGACCACGCCCGCGCTCTACCGCAAGCTGCGCTTCGATCCGCTCAGCGACTTCGACTACGTCGGCCTGATCAACGACGTGCCGATGACGCTGGTGGGCAAGCACAACCTGCCGGCCGGCAACTTCAAGGAGCTGCGCGGCTACATCGAGAAGAACAAGGACAAGATCTCGCTCGCCAACGCCGGCATCGGCGCCGCCTCGCACCTGTGCGGCATGCTGTTCATGAGCGCCCTCCAGACCGAGCTCCTGACCGTGCCGTACAAGGGCACCGGGCCGGCGATGAACGACCTCGTCGGCGGGCAGGTGGATCTCATGTGCGACCAGACCACCAACACCACGTCGCAAATCAAGGGCGGCAAGATCAAGGTCTACGGCGTGACCTCGCTGAAGCGCGTGCCTTCGCTGCCGGATGTGCCGACGCTCGACGAGCAGGGACTGAAGGGCTTCGAGGTCGGCATCTGGCACGCGCTCTACGGCCCGAAGGGCATGCCGAAGCCGGTGCTCGACAAGCTCGTCGCCGCGCTGCAGGACACGGTGAAGGATGACGCGGTGAAGAAGCGCTTCGCCGACCTCGGCGCGACGACCTACCCGCCGGAGAAGGCGACCCCGTCGGCGCTGCAGGCGCACCTCAAGTCGGAAATCGACAAGTGGACGCCGCTCATCAAGAAGGCCGGCGTCTACGCCGACTGATCGTACGCTCGAACGAAAAGCCGCCCGCGGGCGGCTTTTTTTTGCCCGGCAATTCATGCGACGCTCTTGTTGCTGGAAGCCTTTAGCGCCGCGGGCGACTCGCTGAAGATCAGATAGGAGGCCGGCGCTTCCAGACCTCGGTCTCGCGCTCGAAGGCGTGCGCAAGCTGCAGCACGCCGAAGTCGTCGCGATAGCGGCCGACGATCTGCAGGCCGACCGGGAGGCCCTCGGGCGTGAAGCCGGCCGGCACCGAGATCGCCGGGTGGCTGGTGATGGTGATGTAGTAGCAGCTCTTCATCCAGTCGAGGTAGTTGTCGAGCTGCGTGCCGGCAATTTCGCGCGGCCACTCGATGTCGACGGAGTAAGGCGGAAGCTGGTTCACCGGGCAGACGAGAAAGTCGTACTTCTCGAGGAAGGCGCGCATGCGCTGATAGAGCTGCGATCGCAGCCCCGTCGCGCGCGCCACCTTTTCGGGCGTGAGACGCAGGCCTTCCTCGACGTTCCACCGCACGGTGTCCTTCAGGTCATCGCGCCGCGTGCGATAGAACTCGCCGTAGGACTGCAGGAAGCCGAGCGCGCGCTGCGTCTCGAAGGCCTCGGTGGCGCCGGAGAAATCCGGCTGCGCATCTTCGATCACGCAGCCGAGCGAACGGAAAACCGGGCGTTGCGCTTCGAGCACTTGCGTCACGCTCGGCTCGACCGGCAGGCCGCCGAGGTCGCGACTCCAGGCGATGCGGGCTTTCTTGAAGGTGCGTTTCAGCGGCTTGCGGAAAATGGACCCCGGCTCCGCAATGGAAACCGGCGAGCGCGGGTCCGGCCCCGAGAGGGCGGAGAGCAGGAACGCCGTGTCCTCCACCGTTCGTGCCATCGGCCCGAGCACGCTCAGCGTGTTCCAGGCGTTCGCCGCCGGCCACGTCGGCACGCGCCCGGGCGTCGGGCGGAAGCCGACCACGTTGCAGTAGTTGGCGGGATTGCGGAGGCTGGCGGCGAGGTCGCCGCCGTCGGCGAAGGGCAGCATGCCGCACGCCACCGCGACGGCGCCGCCGCCGGAGGAGCCGCCGCAGGTCTTCGACGGGTCGTAGGGATTCTTCGTCGACCCGAATACTTTGTTGAACGTCTGGCTGCCGGCGGCGAACTCCGGCAGGTTGGTCTTGCCGAGCGTGATCGCGCCGGCAGCGGAAAGCCGCTGGACGATGAGGTGGTCTTCCTCGGGAACGTGGTCCTGGTAGATCGGCGAGCCGAAGGTGGTGCGGATTCCCTTCGTCTGCACGTTGTCCTTGTAGGCGATCGGCAGGCCGCCGAAGAGCGTCTTCGCCTTGCGGCGGTCCAGCGCCTTCGCCGCCGCGAGCGCCTGCTCCGGCAGGAAGGTGACGATGGCATTGAGCCTCGGGTTCAAATCCTCGATGCGGGCGATGAACGCTTTCGCCACTTCGACGGCGGACACTTTGCGGGCGCGCAGCATGCGCGCGAGCTGAACGGCGGGAGTAAAGCAGAGGTCCTTCACATCAAGACGATGTCGAATTGTTCCTGGGTGTAGCTCGACTCTACCTGCATCGAGACGCGCTTGCCGATGAAGTTCGACAGCATTTCGATCGACGGCGCCTCCTCCTCGAGGAAGCGGTCGATCACGTGCTGGGAGGCGAGGATGCGGAACTCGCGCGCCTCGCCGAAGGCGCGCGCTTCGCGCAGGATCTCGCGCAGGATCTCGTAGCACACCGTGTCGGCGGTCTTCACTTCGCCGCGGCCCTGGCAGGTCGGGCACGGCTCGCACAGCACGTGGGCTAGCGATTCGCGCGTGCGCTTTCGCGTCATCTCGACCAGCCCCAGGGCGGTGAAGCCGTTCACCGTGATGCGCGTACGGTCGCGCGCCAGCGCGCGCTTGAACTCCTCGAGCACCGCGGCGCGGTGCTGCTCGTTCTGCATGTCGATGAAATCGAGCACGATGATGCCGCCGAGGTTTCGCAGCCTGAGCTGCCGGGCGATGGCCTGGGCGGCTTCCAGGTTCGTCTTGAAGATGGTGTCGTCGAAGTTGCGGCTGCCGACGAAGCCGCCGGTATTGACGTCGATGGTGGTCATCGCCTCGGTCTGGTCGATGATCAGGTAGCCGCCGGACTTGAGCTCGACGCGGCGCGACAGCGCCTTCTCGATCTCGTCCTCGACGTTGTAGAGATCGAAGAGCGGCCGCTCGCCCGTGTAGTGCTCGAGGCGCCCGGCGATCCGCGGCATGTAGCCCTGCGCGAAGGCGGCGAGCTTCTGGTGGTTCTCGCGCGAGTCGACGAGCACGCGCGCGGTGTCCGCCGAGACGATGTCGCGCAGCACGCGCTGCGCGAGCGAAAGATCCTGGTAGATGAGCTGCGGTGGCGTGGCCCCCAGCGAGCGCTCGCGGATCGCCGCCCAGAGCTGCCGCAGGTAGGCGAGATCGGCAGCGAGGTCGGCCTCGGCGGCATCCTCGGCGAGCGTGCGCACGATGAAACCGCCTTTCTCCTCGGGCGGCAGGAGCTCCTTCAGCCGGTCGCGCAGCTGCGCACGGCCGTTCTCGTCCTCGATCTTCTGCGAGATGCCGATGTGCGGATCGTGTGGCAGGTAGACGAGGAGCCGTCCGGCGATCGAGACCTGCGTGGAAAGCCGCGCGCCCTTGGAGCCGATCGGGTCCTTCACCACCTGCACGAGGATCGGCTGCCCCTCGGCGAGGATTTTCTCGATCGGCTTGCCCGGCTCACGGTTTTCCCAGATATCGGCGACGTGGAGGAACGCCGCTCGCTCGAGGCCGATTTCGACGAACGCCGACTGCATGCCGGGCAGCACGCGCGCCACGCGTCCCATGTAGATGTTGCCGACCAGACCCCGCCCGCTCGAGCGCTCGATGAGGAGCTCCTGCACCACGCCTGCGCTCATCACCGCCACCCGCGTCTCGCGCGGCGTGACGTTGATGAGGATCTCCTCCGCCATGGGCGCGTCGGGGCCCGCTTACCGCCGGGCCGCCTGCAGCTTGTCCAGCAGCTCGCCTGTCTCGTAGAGCGGCAGTCCCATCACGCCGGAGTAGCTGCCGCGCAGCTCGGCGACGAAGCGCCCGGCGCGGCCCTGGATGGCGTAGGCGCCGGCCTTGTCGTCGCATTCGCCGCTCGCCGTGTACTGCGCGATCTCGGGCGCGTTGAGGGTCTTGAAGCGCACCTCGGAGCGGCAGAGCGCGCTCTCGATCCAGTCGTCGTACTTGAGCGCCACCGCGGTCAGCACTTCGTGCTGGCGACCCGAGAGGCGCTCGAGCATGGCTGCCGCTTCGCTCCGGTCGGCGGGCTTGCCGAGGATGGCGCCATCCACGGTGACCGTGGTGTCCGCGGCGAGGATCGGCGCGTGCGGCAGGTTCCGCTGCAGCATGCGCCGCCAGCCGGCCTCGGCCTTGGCGCGCGCGAGGCGCAGCACGTACGCATCGGGCGCCTCGTTGGCGAGCACCTTCTCGTCGACGTCCGGATCCTCGCCGGCGCGGGCGCGGAAGAGCAGCAGATGGAAGCGCACGCCGATCTGCGCGAGGAGCTCGCGGCGACGGGGGCTGCGCGACGCGAGATACACGCCTCTCTCGACGGGGCCGATCATGGTGAGGTGATTCTACTTACGGTGATAGGGGTGGCCGGTAAGCAGGGTCGCACCCCGGTACATCTGTTCGAGGAGCACGACCTGTGCGATGGCATGCGGCAGCGTCATGGCCGAGAGCCTTAGCACTATGTCCGCCCTCGCCTTGGTGTCCGCCGACAGGCCGTCGGCGCCGCCGATGACGAAGGCGCTCGGTGCCTGGAGGAGCTTGGCGAACTGCTCGGTGCCGTAGTCCCGGCCGCGCTCGTCGAGAACAATGCACCGGCAGCCCTTGGGGACGGCGGCCACGACACGGTCTTCGCTCTTCAAATCGAGGCGCTGAACCTCGTAGCCCTTCGGCATGCGCTTCGCGTATTCCGCGCACGCCGTTTCCGCCCAGCCGGGCAGCCTAGCGCTTACGGCGAGGACGTGAAGCCTTGGCACGCGCCGGCTTTTTCCTGGCCGCAGGCTTTTTCGCGGCCGCGGGCTTCGCCATCGGAACGGGCTTGCCGCCCCAGACTTCCTCGAGGTTGTAGAACTCGCGCACGGTGGGATGCATCACGTGCACCACCAGGTCGCCAAGGTCGACCAGCACCCATTCGCCGGCCTGTTGCCCTTCCACGCCGTAGACCTTGCCGCCGTTCTCCTTGATCTTCTCCTGCACGCTGTCGGCGAGCGACTTCACCTGGCGGTTCGAATCGCCGCTCGCGATCACCACGCGCTCGAACATCGAGGGCATGCGCGCGGTGTTGAAGACCTGGATGTCCTTGCCCTTGATGTCCTCGAGCGCCTCGATGACCACGCGCTGCTTCTTGCGGATATCCATCTATCGGTAGAGGCCCTTGCGGTCAATATAGTTCGCCACGGCGGCGGGGACCTGCGTCTTCACGTCGACCTCGGCGGCGCGGATGTCGCTCGCGGCGTGAGGCATGGGCGGCATGGGCACCACCAGTGCGCCCTCGGTTTTGAAGCCGGGACGCGGAAAAACCGCGACCTTCGCCAGGCGCTGGACCTCCTCGGGCGAGCGCCACTCATGGAATTTCTCGTACTGGTCGGCGCCGATCAGGAGATAGAGCTCGTCCTGCGGCCGCTCGCGGTGCAACGCGCGCAGCGTGTCGACCGTATAGCCGGTGGCGTCGGCGTGGAGCTCGCGCTCGTCGATCTCGAAGCGCGGCTCGCCGGCGAGCGCGAGCTTCAGCATGGCGAGCCGATCCTGCGCGCTGGCGATGGCGCCCTGCCGGTAGCTGGGCTTGCCGGTGGGAATCCACAGGACGCGATCGAGCTTGAGCTGATCGAGCGCCGCGCGCGCCATGGTGAGGTGCGCGTTGTGGACCGGATCGAACGTGCCGCCGAGGACGCCAATCTTCAGCTGCGAACCTCGCCGTGGCCGAGCACCACGAACTTCTGCGTCGTCAGGCCTTCCAGCCCCACCGGCCCGCGCGCGTGCAGCTTGTCGGTGGAGATGCCGATCTCCGCGCCGAGGCCGTACTCGTAGCCGTCGGCGAAGCGCGTCGACGCGTTCCACATCACCGAGCTCGAGTCCACTTCGCGCAGGAAGCGCTCGGCGCGCGCCTTGTCGTTCGCCACGATGGCGTCGGTGTGCTGCGAGCCGTACTTGCCGATGTGCTCGATCGCCTCGTCGAGCCCCTTCACCACGCGGATGGAGACGATCGGCGCCAGCCATTCGGTGTAGAAGTCCTTCTCCGTCGCGGCTTTCGCATCCGGCGCGTATTGGCGGGCCGCCGGGTCGGCGCGCATCTCCACGCCCTTTTCACCGAATATGCGCACGATGCGCGGCAGCACGCGCGGCGCGATGCCCTCGGCCACCAGCAGCGTCTCCATCGTGTTGCACGTGCCGTAGCGCTGCGTCTTCGCGTTGTCGGCGATCTTCACCGCCATGTCGGCGTCGGCCGAGTCGTCGATATAGACGTGGCACACCCCGTCGAGGTGCTTGATCATCGGGATGCGCGACTCGCGCGCGAGGCGCTCGATCAGTTCCTTGCCGCCGCGCGGCACGATGATGTCGACGTAGTCCCTCAGCTTGATGAGCTCGCCCACCGCCGCGCGGTCGGCGATGCCGATGAGCTGCACGGCCGCTTCGGGCAGGCCGGCGTTCCTCAGCCCGACCCGCACGCAGGCCGCGATGGCGCGGTTCGACTCGAGGGCCTCGGAGCCGCCGCGCAGGATGCAGGCGTTGCCGGACTTCACGCAGAGCGCCGCCGCGTCGGCGGTGACGTTGGGCCGCGATTCGTAAATGATGCCGATCACGCCGAGGGGCACGCGCATGCGCGCCACCTCGATGCCCGTGGGCCGCTTGGTTCGGTCGGAAATGCTGCCCACCGGATCCGCCAGCGTGGCGACCTGCTCGACGCCGGCCGCCATCTGCTCGATGCTCTTCGGCGTGAGCGTCAGCCGGTCGACGAACGCGGCATCGCAGCCGTCGGCCTTCGCCTGCTCGACGTCGCCGCGGTTCGCTTTCAGGATGTCGGCGGCTCCAGCGCGGATGGCGGCCGCCATCGCCTGCAGGGCCTGGTTCTTGGTCTCGGTCGACGCGCGCGCCAGGTCGCGCGCAGCCGTGCGCGCCGCGATGCCGAGATCGCGCACCGTCTTGGCGACATCGGCGGCAGCTACGTCAACCTTTTGCTCCATCGACCAAGTTTAGCCCAAGGCGAATGAAGCCCATCCACGTGTCGCCCTCGCCCACGCCCTTGATGGTGCGGTCGAGCGCCGCCGCCTCGGCGACAGCCCGTGCCACCTTCCTGGGCGGAAAACGCCGCATCCCGGCCTCCACGGCGCGCTTCAGGTTGCGATTGAAGATGCGATCGGCGCTGCCTTCGTGCAGCGCGAACAGCGCGCCCGAGAGGGCGAAGAGGATGAAGGGCGCTGCTTCCCCCTCGCCGCGCAGGCCCTCAATCACCCGCACGTAGCGTGCGATGTCGCCCGAGACCAGCGCCTCGGCCGCGTCGTACGGATCGTAGCGGGCGACGCTCGCCACGGCGTCCTCGACGACTTCCATGGTCAGCTCCCCCTCGGGAGCGAGCAGCGCGAGCTTCTGGATTTCCTGATGGGCGGCGAGGAGATTTCCTTCCACGCGCTCGGCGAGGAATTCCAGCACGTCGCGCGGGGCGCGTTGCTTCTGGCGCGCGAGGCGCTCCGAGATCCACGCCGGCAGGCGCGCGCGGTCGAGCGGCCACACGTCGACGATGGCGCCGAGCCGAGCGAGACCGTTGAACCAGGCCGAGCCCTGGCCGCTGCGATCGAGCCGCGGCAGGGTGACGAGGAGGAGCTGATCGGGGTTCGGGTTCTCGCAGTACGCAGCGATGGCGGCGCCGCCCTGCGTGCCGGGCTTGCCGTTCGGAAGGCGCAGCTCGACGAGCTTCTTCTCGGCGAAGAGCGACATCGCCGCCGCGGCATGGCTGAACTCGCTCCAGTCGAAGCCGCGCCCGGGCTCGATCACCTGGCGCTCGCTGAAGCCGTTCTTGCGCGCCGCCGAGCGCACCGCGTCGGCCGCTTCCATGGCCAACAGCGGCTCGTCGCCGTGGATCACATAGGCCGGCAGGAGCGATTTCGCGAGATGTGGTCCGAGGTCGGAGCTGCGCAGCTGCATTACTTCACCACGGGCTTCGGCTTCTCCGCCGCCGACAGCCGCCTCAGGATCTGCTGCACGAAGTCGGTCTGCATGTCGCGGAAGAGGAGCTGCTCCTCCGCTTCCTTGGCGAGGATCTCCGTGTCGCTGTAGGTCACGTCGCGCGTGAGCTGCACCACAGTGCGCGGCACGTATTCCGCGCCCTTGCCGTCGTGCACACGGAAGTTGACCGTGTAACGCAGGCGGAACTCCCGCACCTGGCCGGTTCCGGTGAGCGACAGGATGATCTTTTCCCGCGCCTCGCCGAAGAGATCGAGGATCGCGTCCGCCGTCTTCGGATCGGTGACCACCTTGGCCGACGTGCCCGCCTCGATGTTGCGCTTCAGATCCAGCGCGAGGCCACCGGTCGCATTCGGGATGTAGATGGTGTTGAACGGCACCGTCGCGCTGCCGCGCAGCTGGAAGCCGCACGCCGTCACCAGCAGGAGGGCGGCCGCGAAGAGATGCTTAAACGACAAGGTTGACCAGGCGCCCGGGCACCACGACCACCTTCTTCACGTTCTGCCCGGCGACGAAGCGCTGCACGTTCGGGTTGGCGCGCGCCAGTTCCTCGATCGCAGCGCGATCGGCCGCCTTCGGCACCTTGATCGAGCCGCGCAGCTTGCCGTTCACCTGCACCACCAGCTCGATCTCGTCCTGCTCCAGCGCCGCCGGATCGGGCTCGGGCCATTTCTCCTTCATGATGTCCTCGCCGAATTTCAGGCCGCGCCACAAATGGTGAGTGAGGTGCGGCGCGATCGGCGACAGGAGCCGCAGCAGGATGGCGAGGCCTTCGCGCGACGTGGCATCCCACTCTTCGAGATCGTCCAGCGCGTTCAGGATCTTCATGCACGCCGAGGCGACGGTGTTGAACTTCTGGCGCTCGATGTCGTCGTTCGCCTTCTTCAACTCGGAGTGGATCTGGAAGCGGACCTTCCGGTCGAGGCTGTCCTTGCATTGCGCCCGCGAGAAGCGATAAGCGTAGTCCCACACGTTCTTCAGGAAGCGGAAGGAGCCTTCCACGCTCTCGTCGCTCCATTCCAGCGTATTGGTCGGCGGCGAGGCGAACATGGTGTAGAAGCGCGCCGTGTCGGCACCGTACTGGTCGATCAGCTTCTGCGGATCGACGCCGTTGTTCTTCGACTTCGACATCGTGCCGATGCCGTCGTAGACCACGGCGGTGCCGTCCGCCGTGCGCTTCGCGGAAACGATCTTGCCTTTGGCGTCGCGCTCCACGGTGACGTCGGCGGGGTTGACCCACTCGCGCCGGCCGCTCGCGTCGGTATAGTACGACTCGGCGAGCACCATCCCCTGAGTCAGGAGCCGGGAGAAGGGCTCCTTGATGCCCTGCATCCGTCCGGTCTCCTCGCTCATCGCGCGCTGGAAGAAGCGCGAATAGAGGAGGTGCAGGATGGCGTGCTCGATGCCGCCGATGTACTGGTCGACCGGCATCCAGTAGTCGGCGCGCTCGTCGACCATCGCCTGGTTCTGGTCGGGGCAGCAGAAGCGCGCGAAATACCAGGACGAGTCGACGAACGTGTCCATCGTGTCGGTCTCGCGCTTCGCCGCGCGGCCGCATGACGGGCACTGCGTGTTGACGAACTCTGGCAGCTTGTTGAGCGGATTGCCGGTGCCATCGGGCACCAGGTTCTCGGGCAGCCGCACGGGAAGCTGGTCGTCCGGCACCGGCACGTCGCCGCAGCTCGGGCAGTGCACGATCGGCACCGGGCAGCCCCAATAGCGCTGGCGCGAGATACCCCAGTCGCGCAGGCGCCACTGCACCTGCTTCTCGCCCAGGCCCTTCTTCCCCAGATCCGCAGCGATGGCGTCCACCGCCTGCTGGTAGTTCAAGCCGTCGTGCTGGCCGGAGTTGATGAGCGTGCCGTACTCGGCGTATTCGGCCTTCCACGGCGCGGGCACCGTGTCGCCCAGCGGATGGCGGATCACCGGCTTGATCGGCAGGCCGTATTTCGACGCGAACTCGAAATCGCGCTCGTCGTGCGCCGGCACCGCCATGACCGCACCTTCGCCGTAGCCCATCAGCACGTAGTTCGCCACCCATACCGGCAGCTTGTCGCCGGTGAGGGGATGCGTGACGAACACGCCGGTCGGCATGCCTTTCTTCTCGATCTGCGCGAGCTCGGCCTCCATCACCGCGCCCTTCTTGCACTCCTCGACGAATGCGGCGATCTTCGGATCGCGCTTCGCGGAAAAGGTGGCGATGGGATGTTCGGCAGCGACGGCGCAGAACGTAGCGCCGAGCAGCGTGTCGGCGCGCGTGGTGAACACCCACAGCGTCTGGGCTTTGCCGTCCAGTGAATACGGGAAGCCCAGGCGCACGCCTTCGGACTTGCCGATCCAGTTCTTCTGCATCAGCTTCACTTGCTCGGGCCAGTTGGGCAGCTGGTCGAGCGCGGCGAGCAGTTCATCGGCGTAGGCGGTGATGCGGAAGAAGTACATCGGGATCTCGCGCTTCTCCACCAGCGCGCCGGTGCGCCAGCCGCGGCCTTCGATCACCTGCTCGTTGGCGAGCACCGTCTGGTCGACCGGATCCC
>DATMIG010000012.1:0-7658 GCA_035554335.1 Burkholderiales bacterium | reverse complement strand
CCGTCGAGCCCGCACCGCACGAATCGGTGTCCGGCCTCGAGCAGCTCGACAAGGTGGTGAGCGTCGACCAGAGTCCCATCGGCCGCACGCCGCGCTCGAATCCCGCGACCTATACCGGCCTCTTCACGCCGATCCGCGAGCTCTTCGCCGGCGTGCCCGAGGCGCGTCAGCGCGGCTACGACGCCGGCCGCTTCTCCTTCAACGTGAAGGGCGGCCGCTGCGAGGCCTGCCAGGGCGACGGCGTCACGAAGGTCGAGATGCACTTCCTGCCCGACGTCTACGTGGCCTGCGACGTCTGCCACGGCAAGCGCTACAACCGCGAGACGCTCGAGATCCGCTACAAGGGAAAGACCATCCACGAGGTGCTGGAGATGACGGTCGCCGAGGCGGCCGAGTTCTTCTCCGCCGTGCCGGCGCTCGCGCGCAAGCTGAAGACCCTGATCGACGTCGGTCTCGGCTACGTGCGGCTCGGACAATCCGCCACCACGCTCTCCGGCGGGGAAGCGCAGCGCGTGAAGCTCTCGCTGGAGCTTTCCAAGCGAGACACCGGGCGCACGCTCTACATATTGGATGAGCCGACCACGGGCCTGCACTTCCACGACATCAAGCTGCTGCTCGAAGTGCTGCACCGCCTGTGCGATGCCGGCAACAGCGTCGTCGTGATCGAGCACAACCTGGACGTGATCAAGACCGCCGACTGGATCATCGACCTCGGCCCCGAGGGCGGCGACGGCGGCGGGCGCATCCTCGCGACCGGCACACCCGAGGAGATTGCCCGCTCGCGCGACAGTCACACGGGGCGCTACCTGCGCGCGGCGCTCGAGGCATCGCGCGCCCCAAAACTGAGCGTCCTCGCTTAGCCACAATCTTTCGTTTCTCCATCCGCATCACGCCGGCGTGAGCGCACTTTCGGCTGGTGGAATGGGTTCCTTACAACCCACCGGGAACCATGAGAAACGCCATCATCCGCGCCCTGTCGGTCGTCATCCTCGGGGCTGCGCCGATCGCTTACGCGCAGGAGGACCGCGATATGAATTCGCTCTATGAGGACATGCTCGACATCCTCGACCTCCCGCATCGCGACCTGCTCGAGCGCGCGCAACAGGCTTGGGCCGACTATCGCGACGCAACCTGTGAGCTGATCGCGGAGCGTCCCGGCTATCCGGACGTCGCGTCCAGCGCGCTCGAGAACTGCCTCGCCTACCTGGCACGGGAACGCACAACGGAGCTGCGCCTTATTCGGCTGTCGCTGCCGGCCCCTTGACAGAAGCGAACGTTCGTACTATTTTTCGGGCCATGGGCAAAGGCGAACAGACCCGCACCGCGATCCTCGACGAGGCGCTGAAGATCGCGAGCCGCCTCGGCCTCGAGGGGCTCACCATCGGCAGCCTGGCCGACGCCACCGGCATGTCCAAGTCAGGGCTTTTTGCCCATTTCGGCTCGCGCGAAGACCTGCAGCTCGCGGTGCTCGAGCACTTCGCGCAGCTCTATGGCGAGCGCGTCTTCGTCCCCGTCTTGAAGATCGAGCGCGGCCTCCCGCGCCTGCGCGCGCTGTTCGAGCGCTGGCTCGACTGGACGATTGCCTCCGGCCTGCCCGGCGGCTGCATCATGATCTCCGCCGCGAACGAATACGACGACCGCCCGGGGCCGATTCGCGACGCGGTGATCGCCAACCAGCATCGCGGCAACGCCATCACGCAGAAGGCCGTGCGCCTCGCCGTCGAGGAAGGCCATCTGCGTGCCGACACCGATCCCGAGCAGATCGCCTTCGAGATGCTCGGCATCATGCTCGCCAGCCACAACCATCGCCGGCTCCTCGGCGACAAGGAAGCGCGCAAGCGCGCGCTGACCGCGTTCGAGGAGCTCGTCGCGCGCCACGCCGCGGCGCCGAAGCGCGCGCTCAGAGCCGCATCCCGCTAAGGAGACGTCATGCTCCACTCGCTTTCGCTGCCCAGAATTAGCACGAACGTTCGCTTCGCTGCATCGGCGCTGCTGTTTCCCGAACTGGCCGGGGCCTGGGCCGAGCGCCTGTTCCTCACGCCGCCGCGCCGCGGCGGTGTGGCGGCGGCGCTCGACCTCATCGAGGCGCGCTCGTCGTTCATCGAGCACAAGGGACGCCACATCGCCACGTGGCGCTGGGGCTCGAGCGACGCGCCGCTCGTCGTGCTCGCGCACGGCTGGGGCGGCTATGCCGCCCAGATGCGCGCCTTCGTCTTCCCGTTGCTGAGCGCGGGCTACCAGGTCGTCGCCTACGACCAGCCGGCGCACGGCATCTCGGAGGGCAAGCTCACCGGGCTGCCGGATTTCGCCGAGGTACTCGCCGAAGTCTCCTGGCATTACGGCGGCGCGCACGCCTTCATCGGCCACTCGCTCGGCGCCGCCGCGGCGGGGCTGGCGCTCGCGACGCGCAAGGCGCGCTTCGACAAAGTCGTGCTCGTCAGTCCGCCGGGCGATCTCGTCGGCTATTCGCGCCGCTTCGCGCGCTGGCACTGGATGCCGGAACCCGTGCGGCGCGCGATGCAAAGCGCGATCGAAGATCGCTACGGCATGCTGTGGGAGAACCTGGAGGTCGCGCGCCTCGCGCCTCGCCTTTCCACGCCGGCGCTCGTGATCCATGACCGCGACGACCAGTGGGTGCCGTGGACTCAGGGCGCGCACGTCGCCCAGCTCTGGCCGGGCGCGCGGCTTTTCAGCACCGATGGCCTGGGCCACGGCCGGATTCTTTCCTCGGAAGTCGTGACGCACGCGGCTGCCGATTTCATCGCCGGACGCTCCTCGATCGCCAACGTCGCCGCCGAGACGCAGCCGGCGCCGCTGTACTGATGGCTCGCTCGCTCAGCCTGCAGTGGGCGGACCCGGCGGCGCTCGCCGCCGCGGGCCGCAAGATGACGGGGCTCGATTTCCTGCGCGCCATCCGCGATGGGGACCTGCCGCCGCCGCCGATCGCCGTGCTGATGGGTTTCAGCCTGACGGAGGTCGAGCCGGGCCACGCGGTTTTCGAGTGCACGCCGGGCGAGCAGCACTACAACCCGATCGGCGTCGTGCACGGCGGACTCGCCATGACGCTGCTCGATTCGGCGATGGGTTGCTGCGTGCAGACGCGCGTGCCGGCCGGTAGCGGCTACACCACGCTCGAAGCGAAGACCAATCTCGTACGCGCGATCACGGACAAGACCGGGCGCCTGCGCGCGATCGGCAAGGTGGTGCACATCGGCAGCCGCATCGCGACGGCCGAAGGCCGCCTCGAGGACGCCAGCGGCAAGCTGTACGCGCACGCGAGCACGACCTGCATCGTCTTAAACGGCAGCTAGACGCGCGTCCTTCCATTGCAGCTGCCGCCCGTGGTGCCCGCGCAGGCTCGCGCGGTGCCCGATGGAAACCAGCGTCGTTTTCGGCAAACGCTCCTTCACCATCCGATAGAGCGCGTCCTGCGCTTCCTCGGGCAGCGAAGCCGTCGCCTCGTCAAGGAATAGCCAGTCGGGCTTGTTGAGCAGCGCGCGCGCGAACGCGAGCCGCTGCTGCTCGCCGCCGGAGAGCACCTGCGCCCAGTTCTCGCTTCGCTCGAGATCGCCGGCCAGATGCGCGAGTCCGACCGCCTGCAGCGCGTCCGCGATGTCGCGCTCGGCGAAGCTTGCCGTGTCCGCCGGGTAGGTAACCGCGCGCTTCAGGTTTCCGATCGGCAGATAAGGCTTCTGCGGCAGGAAGAGCAGCTTCGCGCCGCGCGGCACGCGCACGCGGCCTTTCCAATAGGGCCATATTCCCGCCAGCGCTCGGAACAGCGTCGATTTGCCCGCCCCGGACGGTCCGGTGATAAGCACGTCGTCGCCCGGCTTGAACGCGAGCGAGGTGGATGCGAGAAGCGGCCGCCCTTGGGGCAGCGCGAGCTCCAGGCCTTCGATGCCGAGGGTGTCGCTCGCTGCCTCCTCGCGCTCGCCCTCGACGTGCTCGCCTTCGGCGCGCGCGCGCTCGAGAGAAGCATTGAACGTCGTCAGGCGATCGACGGTCGCTTTCCACGTGGCGAACTGCGGATAGACGTCGATGAACCACGACAGCGAGCCCTGCACGTTCCGGAAAGCCGACGCGGTTTGGAAGATGAATCCCATGCCGGTCGCGCCAGAGAAATAGCGCGGCGCGGCCACGAGGTAGGGAAAGGCGATGGAGAACTGCGCGTAGAAGGAGGTAAACCAGTTCAGCTGCTTGCGCTTCTTCATGATGCTCCACCAGTTCTGGATCACCATGTGGAAGCGCTCGCGGAAGCTGGCGAGCTCGAGGCTTTCGCCCTTGTACAGCGCCACGCCCTCGCTGTTCTCGCGCAGGCGGACGAGCGAGTAACGATAGTCCGCCTCGTAGCGTTGCTGCGCGAAGTCGAGGCCGATCAGGCGCCGTCCGACGAGGTGGGTAATCCAGCTGCCGAAGAAGGCGTATACCACGGCGACCCAGAAGAGAAACCCCGGAATCACCACTCCGCCGACGGAAAAGTCGCCGGAGATCTCCCACAGGATGATCGTGAAGGAGACGAGCGTCACGACGGCCGACAGCAGCCCGATGGAGAGGTCGAGCGTCATGTCGACGAAGATGCGCAGGTCGTCGGAAATGCGCTGGTCGGGGTTGTCGACGCCGCGATCGGCGAGCTGCAGCCGGTAGTAGGCGCGGTCCTCGAGCCATCGCTGGAGGAAGTTGTCGTTGAGCCAGCTACGCCACTCCATGTAGAGCATCTGCTGGAAGTAGAGCCGATACACCATCACCACGATCCATATCAGCGCGAGGTAGGTGAAGCGCCACAGCTGGCTGAAGAACTCCGCCTGGTCCTTCTTTTCCAGCGCGTTATAGAAGTCCTTGTTCCAGGTATTGAACTGGACCTCCAGGTAGACCGCGCCGAGCGACAGGCCGATCACCGTGACGAGCAGCAGCAACCCTTTGGTGCGCCGCTCGGACACCCAATACGGTTTGGCCAACGCCCAGAAAGACGTTAGGAATCCTGCCTTTTGCATGGAGCACCTCAGAAAGGACGCAAATCAGTTTACAGAAGGGGCTCGGCCGCGTAACTTTGCTCTTGCATGTCTTCGGGCCGGGTTTACCGCTTCACCCCGTCGCAAGAGCACCGCACGAACCACCTGTTCGTCTTCCTGCACGGCTGCGGCGCCACCGCCCAGTCGATGATCCCGATCGCGTTCAAGTTCCAGGCCCGCTTTCCGAGCGCCGCGCTGGTGGTGCCGAGCGGGTTCAACCCGGATGCACATGGCGGCGCGGCGCAGGACTGGTATCCGACCCGCGGCCTGCACTGCGACAACCACGGTGAACGCGTCGCCACGGTTTTGCCGGATCTCGAGGATCTCGTGCGGCGCGAGCAGACGAATTTTGGCGTGACGGCGAGCCGCACCGTGTTGATCGGCTTCTCGCAGGGTGGCACGCTGGCGCTCGAAGCGGTGAAGACGCCCGGCATCGCCGGGGCCGTCGTCGCCTTCTCGTCGCGCTATGCGAAGCTGCCGGCGCGCGGCGCCCGCATTGGCTCGCGCATCCACCTCGTGCACGGCGAAGTCGACTCCGTCGTCTCGCGCGTGTACGCCGAGCGCGCCGCGCGCGTGCTGTCGGGCCTTCACGTGCCGGTGACGCTCGACATCGTCGAGGACATGGGGCATGCGCTCTCGCACCGCGCCATCAGCCTCGGCTCTTTGCGCCTGCTGCAGGGCATCTACGAAGGTCGACGCGCCACCGTTCATTGAAGACGGGCATCGTCCTCTTTGCCCACGGCTCGCGTGACCGCGACTGGGCGAAGCCCTTCGAGCAACTCGCCGCCAGGGTTTCGCGTCAGACCGACGCCGCGGTGCGTCTCGCGTACCTCGAGCTCATGCCGCCTTCCCTCGGCGACGCGATCGGCGCTCTGGTCGCCGATGGCGTGAAGTCGGTTCGCATCGTCCCGGTGTTTCTCGGGCCGGGTGGCCACACGAAGCAGGACCTGCCCCGCCTCGCCGCGGCGGCGTGCGCGCGCCATCCGGACACCGAGATCATTGTCGAGCCGCCGATCGGCGAGCAGCCGTCCGTGATCGAAGCCATCGCCACGGCGATCGCGAGGAAGGCCTAGCCGCCGGCGAGGCGGTCGATCATTCCCTTCACGGCGCGGATCTGCGCGCCCGACTGGGTGTGGTAGTCGAGCCCGGTGTAGCCCCACCAGTCCCAGCAGCCGCGCGGATTCCAGGTGAACGGGCTGAAACGCTTGATCACCTGGGGGTAGAGCACGATCAGGTTGTTCGTATCGGCCCACGCGTTGTAGCCCGCGTAGCGCACGAACTCGTCGCCCACGTCGGACGCGCCCTGCCGGCAGCCGTGGAAGACGATATGGATGCGGCAGCGCTCTTTCTCGCATCGCTGCGGGATGTAGACGAACCCCGTTGCATCCATGGACACATCTTCGTTTCCATACGGACTCTGGTCGAAGCGCACGAGGCGCCCCGTTTCCTTTTCCGCGCGCGGGTTGAGCTTGCCGAGCAGCGATTGGAGAAGCACGCCGGCCGCGTCGTAGTCGCAGTCGACGATGAACGGCGGCTCGCTGCTGCCGCACTTGTTGCCGCGCACCTCGGTCACCATGGCATGGCCCGCGGGCTTATCGGTGACCAGCGTCACCTGCACCTTGTAGCCGGCGTAGAAATCGCGCAGCCCCTCCACCACTTCCCGATAAACCGTATGGTCGTTGCTCCCGCTGAAGAGCCATGCCCGCGAGTTCTCGAGATGACGGACCGAATCGATCTGGCGCGAGAGCGACAGCGCATCGGTCTCGGCCTTCAGGGCCGCCGCGCGCGGCAGCGGCGTCCACCACCCCGGCGTCATACAGTTGTAGAAAGCGGTGAAGACGCTGCCCTGCGCGCAGTAGTACGGACCGCCGGCGATCACGCCGGCGCCGGCTACGGTCGCCGAGTGCGCGACGTGCATCTGCACCGCCATGTAGGCGCCGGAGGAAACGCCCGACACCGTGGTACCGCTCGCCTGCGCGCGCAGCGCCGGCAACGGCTCCGCTGCCGCTGCGGCGAACGCCGCGCAGCAGAGGAGGAGCGCCGCCGCGCTATTGGGCCGTCCAGCCGCCATCGATGGAAAGCGCATCGCCGAATCCGTTCAGCATGATCCGGGCGCGACTTTTCCGTTCGGCTTCATTCCACGTTGGTGAAGTAGTCGAGCGCTTCGGGATTCGCCAGCGCGTCGGTATTGGCGACCGGCATGCCATGCACCATGGCTTTCACCGCCAGCTCCACCACTTTGCCGTTCTTGGTGCGCGGGATATCCGGCACGTGCACGATGCGCGCCGGCACGTGGCGCGGCGAGGCATGCTTCCTGATGTCCGCGCGGATGCGATCCTCGAGCTTCTCATCGAGCGAGAAGCCCGGACGGAGCTTGACGAAGAGCACCACGCGCGAGTCCTTAGGCTCGTCGGGCGGCCACTGCTGGCCGATGGCGACGGATTCCTCGACCTCGTGGATGCGCTCGACCACCCGATAGATTTCCGCCGTGCCGATGCGCACGCCGCCGGGGTTGAGCGTCGCGTCCGAGCGCCCATAGACGATCATGGTGCCGCGCTCGGTCAGCTCGCACCAGTCGCCGTGGCACCAGACGTTCGGATACCGGTCGAAATACGCCGCGTGGTAGCGCTCGCCGCCGCGATCGTTCCA
>DATMIG010000011.1:0-22097 GCA_035554335.1 Burkholderiales bacterium | reverse complement strand
TTCTTGATCTGCTCGTACTCGAGCAGGCGCCGCACCAGCTCGGCACGCGGATCTTCTTCCGTCGGCTCGGCCGAAGGCGGCCGCGGCAGCAGCAGGCGCGACTTGATCTCCATCAGCATCGCCGCCATGACCAGGTACTCGGCCGCGAGCTCGAGGTTCTTCGCCCGCATGACCTCGACATACTCGAGGTACTGGCGGGTCAGCGGCGCCATCGGGATGTCGAGGACGTCGAGGTTCTCGCGCCGGATGAGGTAGAGCAGCAGGTCGAGCGGGCCCTCGAACGCCTCGAGCACCACCTCGAGCGCGTCGGGGGGGATGTAGAGGTCGGTCGGCAGCTCGATGACCGGCTCGCCGTAGATCTTTGCCACTGTGGCGCTCGCCGTCATGTGTAGGCCAGTCCCATTGCTTCGCGTGTTTCCCGCATCGTTTCTTCCGCCAGCCTACGCGCTTTTTCGCAGCCGTCGGCGATGATGTTCTTCACCAGCGTCGGATCGTCCAGGTACACCTGCGCGCGCTCCCGGATCGGCGCGAGCTCCGCCTGGATGGCCTCGATCACCGGTTGCTTGCACTCCAGGCAGCCGATGCCGGCGGTGGTGCAGCCCTTCTGCACCCACTGCTTGCGCTCGTCGTCGGAATAGACGAGGTGCAAGGACCACACCGGGCATTTCTCCGGCGTGCCGCGGTCGGTGCGCTTCACGCGCGCCGGGTCGGTCGGCATGGTCCTGATTTTCTTGGCGACCGAGTCGGGATCCTCGCGCAGCGAGATGGTGTTGCCGTAGCTCTTGGACATCTTCTGCCCGTCGAGGCCGGGCATCTTCGACGCTTCGGTGAGCAGCGCCTCCGGCTCGACCAGGATCTTCTTGCCGCCGCCTTCCAGCCAGCCATAGAGCCGCTCGCGATCGCCGCGCGACAGGTTCTGCTGTTCATCGAGCAGTGCCTGGGCGCGCGACAGCGCTTCGCCTTCGCCGTGCTCGAGGAACTTGGTGCGCAATTCGTTCAGCAGCCGCGCCTTTTTCGTGCCCATCTTCTTCACCGCCGCCTTCGCCTTGTCCTCGTACCCGGGCTCGCGGCCGTAGAGATGGTTGAAGCGGCGCGCCACCTCGCGCGCGAACTCGAGGTGCGGCACCTGGTCCTCGCCCACCGGCACGAACTTGGCCCGATAAATGAGGATGTCCGCGGCCTGCAGCAGCGGATAGCCGAGGAAGCCGTAGGTGGAGAGATCACGGTCGGTGAGCTTCTCCTGCTGGTCCTTGTAGGTCGGCACGCGCTCGAGCCAGCCGAGCGGCGTCAGCATCGAGAGCAGCAGGTGCAGCTCCGCATGCTCCGGCACCTGCGACTGCACGAAGAGCGTCGCCTGGCTCGGATCGACGCCGGCGGCCAGCCAGTCGATCACCATGTCGGTACCGCTCGCCTGCAGGTTGCCCGGCTTTTCGTAGTCGGTGGTGAGTGCGTGCCAGTCGGCGACGAAGAACAGGCACGGATACTCCGCCTGCAGGCGGATCCAGTTCTTCAGCACGCCGTGGTAATGGCCTAGATGCAGGCTCCCCGTCGGCCGCATGCCGGAGAGCACCCGGGTCTCGAACATCTCAGTAGACGAGCGCGCGGATCAGCGCGTCGGAGGCGCCGACCAGCGGGCCGAGCACCACGCTCAGCACGTTGGTCACCAGCAGCAGCACGAGGAGCGGCAGGCCAAAAGGCTCCAGCTTCGAATAGCGCCACGCCGCGCGCGTCGGCAGCAGGCTCGCGACGATGCGTCCGCCGTCGAGCGGCAGGATCGGCAGCAGGTTGAGGAACATGAAGATGAGATTCACCATGATGCCGGCCTGGCTCATGAGCTCGAGCGGCTCCGAGAAACGCCCCGCCGACGACAGCAGCGAGAACTTGAGGATCAGGGCCCAGATGAGCGCCATGATGAGGTTCGCCACCGGCCCGGCCGCGGCGACGAGCGCCATGTGCTGGCGCGGCTTGCGCAGCGCCGAGTAATTCACCGGCACCGGCTTCGCCCAGCCGAACAGCAGGCCGCCCGCGACGAGGTTGCGCGTCAGGAGAAGGATCAGGATCGGCACGATGACGGTGCCGATGGGGTCGATGTGGCGGATCGGGTTCAGGCTGATGCGGCCCTGCGCGTGCGCCGTCATGTCGCCGAAATGGCGCGCGACATAGCCATGCGCCGCCTCGTGCAGCGTGATCGCGAACAGCACCGGGAGGGCGTAGATGGCGACCGTCTGAACGAGAGAGTTGACGTCCATCTTCTTGCGAAGCGATTCTATCAGACGGGTTCCACGGCGAAGGGCGTCAGCGCGCCCTTTCCGGTGCGCAACACCAGCGGCGAATCTCCCGTCAAGTCGATCACCGTGCTCGCCTCGACGCCGCAGGAACCGGCATCGATCACCAGATCGATTTGCCGCTCCAGCCGCTCGCGGATTTCCTGCGCGTCGGACAGCGGCTGCGCATGGCCGGGAAGCGAGAGCGTTGCCGAAAGCATCGGCTCGCCGAGCTCGGCGAGCAGCGCGTGCGCCACCGCGTGGCCGGGAATGCGAACGCCGATCGTCTTCTTCTTCGGATGCACGACGCGTCGCGGCACCTCCCGCCGCGCGCGCAGGATGAAGGTGTAGCTGCCGGGGGCCACGCGCTTGATGAGGCGGAAGCGCGCGTCGTCGACCATCGCGTGCTTGGCGATCTCGGACAGATCGCGGCACATGAGCGTGAGGTGATGGCGCTCGTCGATGCCGCGGACGCGCCGCAGCCGCTCCACCGCCTTCGGCGCGCTCGCGAGGCAGCCGAGCGCGTAGCAAGAGTCGGTCGGATAGGCGACCAGCCCTTCCCCGCGCACGATATCGGCGGCGCGGCGCACGAGGCGCGCCTGCGGATGGGTCGGGTGGATTTCGAAGAACTGCGCCATCAGTCCGCCAGGAACTCCTCGATCAGCGCGGCGACGGCTTTCGGCTGATCGTGATGCAGCATATGTCCGGCCTGCGGCACGGTGACGTATCTCAGGTTCGCGAAGGCGGCGCGCCGCTCGGCGTAGTGCGCTTCGTCGATGCCGATGCGCTTCAACGTCGTCGACTCGTCGGCATCCACCCACAGCACGGGCGAGCGCACCTCGCGCCAGCAGGCGCGCACCTCTTCGTAGCGGTAAAGCACGGGATTGACGATCTTGTGCGCCGGGTCGCCGCGCAGCACGACATCGCCCGCCTCCGTCTCGCGCCCCCAGTGGCGCGCGAGGAAGTCCGCCCGGTCCGCAGTGAGCCGCGGATTGCCATCGCACAGCCTTTTGGCGAGCTCGGCGAAGTCGGCATAAGGGCGCAACCCCGGCCGATCGTGCAGCTCCTTCAGCCACCGCGCGTAGCGCTTCGGCGCGTCCTCCGGCCGCGTCGCCGTCATGCCGAAGCCTTCCAGGTTCACGAGCTTCGCGACGCGCTCGGGCTGCACGCCGGCGTACATGCATGCGACGTTGCCGCCGAGGCTGTGGCCGACGAGGTGCACGGGCGCGCCGATGAGGTCGAGCAGATGGTCGAGATCGGCCAGGTAATCCGGAAACCAGTAGCAGTCGGACTTGCCCCAGCCCGTCAAGCCATAGCCGCGCCAGTCGGGCGCGTAGACATCCCACTCGCGGCGCAGCTCGTCCACCATGAACTGGAATGACGCGGACACATCCATCCAGCCGTGCAGGAGGACCATCTTCGGCGCGCCGCGCGCGCGCCAGTGCCGCACGTGGTAGCGCAATCCGCGCACGTCGAAGAAGAGCGATTCGCTAGCCCGCAAGGAAACGGAACTCCACGTCGGGCTTTCGGCCGGAGACGATATCGGCGAGCGCACGCCCGGAGCCGCAGGCGAGCGTCCAGCCGAGCGTGCCGTGCCCGGTGTTCAGATAGAGGTTGCGCAGCCGCGTGCGGCCGATGACCGGCACGTTGCTCGGCGTCGCCGGGCGCAGCCCCGCCCAGCGGTCCACCGTGTTGATGGCGCCGAGCGCCGGGAAGAGCTCGCCGATCCGGCGCAGGATCGCGTTGCAACGCACGCGATTCACGCTGCGGTCGTAGCCCGTGAGTTCCGCGGTACCGGCCGCGCGCAGCCGGTTGCCCAGACGCGAGATGACGATCTTGTGCGCCTCGTCGGTCAGGCTGACGGTCGGCGCGCCGTCGCCCGGCGCGAGCGGCAGCGTGATCGAATAGCCCTTCAGCGGATAAACCGGCAGCGAAATCCCCAGCGGTCGAAGGAGGAGCGGGCTGTAGCTGCCGAGCGCAACGACGTAGGCGTCGGCGCTCGCGCTGCCGGCGTCCAGCCGCACGCCACGGACTTCGCGATCTCGGACCTCCAGCCCGGCAATGTTTTCGACCCGGAACTGAACGCCCTTCTCCGCCGCCAGGCGAGCGAGCTCGACGGTGAACTTGTGCGCGTCGCCCGATTCATCCTCCGGCGTATAGACGCCGCCGACGATGCGGTCGCACGAATCCTTCAGCGCGGGCTCGAGGGCCAGGCATTCGGCCGCGCTTTTGACTTCACGCACCTGTCCCAGTGCTCTCATCTCGTCGGCGTGATGCGCGAGCGCATCGAAGTCGGCGCGGTTCGTCGCAAAGTGCAGGATGCCGCGCGACAGCTCGTCATAGCGAATGCCGGTGCGGTGGCGAAGCGCCTTCAGGCACTCGCGGCTGTACGAGGCGAGCCCGGACAGAACGCGCGTGTTGTGCTCGAAGCGACCGGGCCAGCACTCGGCGAGGAAGCGAAGGCCCCACATCCATTGCGCCCAATCGGCGCGCGGCCGGAAAAGGAGCGGCGCGTCCTCGCGCCCGAGCCAGCGCAGGATCTTCGGCACGACCGCGGGCTTCGCCCACGGCTCGGCATGGCCGGCGGAAATCTGGCCGCCGTTGGCGAACGAGGTCTCCATGCCGGCGGCATCGTGCCGGTCGATCACGGTGACTTCGTGACCGGCCTGGGCGAGGTACCACGCGGAAGTGGTGCCGATGACGCCGGCACCGAGAACGAGAATCTTCACTACCTTATGATAGCCGCATGCCCCTCTTCAACCTCGGCGAGCGCCGCGTCCAGCTGATCGGCGAACATCACTACATCGCACACGATGCAACCGTGGTCGGCGACGTCGTGCTGCATCCGAACGCCAACATCTGGTTCCAATGCGTGGTGCGCGCGGAGAACGACCGCATCACCATCGGCGAAAACTGCAACGTGCAGGACGCCTCCGTGCTGCATGTCGATCCCGGTTTTCCGATGACGCTCGGCCGCAACGTGAGCATCGGCCACAAGGTGATGCTGCATGGCTGCACCATCGGCGACGGCACGCTGATCGGCATCAACAGCGTGGTGCTGAACGGCGCGAAGATCGGCAAAGGCGTCCTGATCGGCGCGAACTCGCTCATCACCGAAGGCAAAGAGATCCCCGACGGCGTGCTCGTCGTCGGCTCTCCCGGCAAGGTGGTGCGCGAGCTGAAGCCCGAGGAGCGCGAAGGGCTCCTCAAGATCGCCAGCGGCTACGTCGAGCGCTCGCGCCTTTACAAGCGCGAGATGAAGCCCGTCACTTAGGCGCCATCCGGATCGCGCCGTCGAGGCGGATGGTCTCGGCGTTGAGCATCTCGATCTCGACGATCGACTTCACCATCTGCGCGAATTCCGCCGGCCGCCCCAGGCGCGAGGGGAAAGGTACCTGCTTGCCGAGCGACTCCTGCGCTTCCTTGGGCAGCGCCGCGAGCAACGGCGTCTCGAAGATTCCCGGCGCGATGGTGCAGACGCGGATGCCGTTGCGCGACAGGTCGCGCGCGATCGGCAGAGTCATGCCGACGATGGCGCCCTTCGACGCCGAATAGGCAGCCTGGCCGATCTGGCCGTCGTAGGCGGCCACCGAGGCGGTGTTGACGATGACGCCCCGCTCGCCCGACGCATTCGGGCCGGCCTTCGCCATCTCGAACGCCGCGATGCGGATCATGTTGAACGTGCCGATCACGTTGACGCTCAGCACCTTCTGGAAGCGGCCGAGGTCGTGCGGCGCTTCCTTGCCGAGCGTGCGCTCGGCGAGCGCGATGCCGGCGCAGTTCACCAGCACGTGGAGGCCGCCGAACTCCTTCAGCGCGGTCGCGACGGCCGCCTTCGCGTCGGCTTCGGACGAAACGTCGGTCTTCACGAAGCGGCCGTTGAGCTCGCGCGCGAGCTTGTCGCCCGCTTCCGCCTGCAGGTCGGCGATCACCACCTTGGCGCCGTTCTCGGCCGCCATGCGCGCGCTCGCCGCGCCGAGGCCGGACGCGCCGCCCGTGACGAGGAATACGCTGTTCTTGATCTGCATCGGAAACTCCTGGAGGAATAAGGAAATGCCGGAAAAATTTCCGCGATAATTCTACCTGCATGCAGCTTCGCTTCGGCATCGCATTCCCCGATCTCTACGAGCGCGAAGGCCTGATCAAGGTCGATCGCGCGTTCGTCGCCTTCCTCACGGAGGCCGACCGCTCGCTGGCGGAGAAGCTCGCCGCCGCGCGTGCCAGTCCACCGGCCGGACGCGCCGAGTCCGATCTCCTCGTGGCGCTCGCGCCGCACGTGGAGGATTTCATCGGCAAGCTGTTCGGCATCGAGCGCGAAGCGCTCGCGCTCGCCGAGCGCCACCACGAGCTCGCGCCGCTCTATTCCGTGAAGCGGCAATTCGTGCAGCGGCGCGCGCTGCACAAGGTGAAGACGCTCGAGGGTTTCGATCCCTCATCGGCGGAGCAGAAGCTTTTCGGCGGCCCGTTCACGGAGCTGCGATTCGCACAGCAGGTCAGCGCGTGGCTGCAAAACGAAACCGCGCACGCGCCGGAGCTCGATCTCGCCGCACAGTACGCGGCGTGGGCGACGACGACGCCGGCCGGCAAGGCGAAGCACGCGGCGGGCGTGCTTTTCAAAACGCCCCACAAGCTGGATTTCATGCGGCTGGTGCCGGTGCACACCGATGCGAGCCGCGGATTTGCCGAACATCGGCTCGAGCACCTGCGCGAGCGCGAAGGCTTCGCGCTCACCGATCCGGGCACCGATCTGGTCGGCGCGCTGGACGAGGCGAACTACTGCATCTGGTGCCATGAGCAGGGAAAGGATTCCTGCTCGAAGGGGCTGCGCGAGAAGGCCCCGGCCCAGGGCTTCAGGAAGACCGTATTCGGCGTACCGCTCGCCGGCTGCCCGCTCGAGGAGAAGATCTCCGAGTTCCACATGGTCAAGGCGCGCGGCCAGCCGCTCGCCGCGCTCGGCATCATCGCGGTCGACAACCCGATGATGGCGGGCACCGGGCATCGCATCTGCAACGACTGCATGAAGTCGTGCATCTATCAAAAGCAGGACCCGGTCGACATCCCGCAGGCCGAGACCCGTACGCTGAAGGACGTGCTCGAGCTGCCGTGGGGCTTCGAGATCTACTCGCTCCTCACGCGCTGGAATCCGTTCGACTTGCGCCGGCCGTATCCCAAGCCGAGCTCGGGGAAGAGAGTCCTGGTCGTCGGGCTCGGCCCCGCCGGCTTCACGCTCGCGCACCACCTGATGAACGACGGCCACATCGTGGTCGGCATCGATGGCCTGAAGATCGAGCCGCTCGAGGCGGCCGTCTCGGGCGTCGATCCGCTCGGCAACCGCGTGCCGTTCCGCCCGATCCGCGACATCGCCGAGCTGCGCGAGCCGCTCGACCGCCGCGTGATGGCCGGCTTTGGCGGCGTCGCCGAGTACGGCATCACCGTGCGCTGGGACAAGAATTTCCTCAAGATCATCCGCCTGCTCCTCGAGCGGCGGCGGCCGTTCGCCATGTTCGGCGGCGTGCGCTTCGGCGGCACGCTGACCATTGAGGAGGCGTTCGCCGACGGCTTCCATCACATCGCGCTGTGCGCCGGCGCCGGCCGGCCGACGGTGCTCGACATCCCGAACGGCTTCGCGCGCGGCGTGCGCGCGGCGTCGGACTTCCTCATGGCGCTGCAGCTCACCGGCGCCGCGAAGCGCGAATCGATCGCCAACCTGCAGGTTCGCCTGCCCGTAGTCGTGATCGGCGGCGGCCTGACCGCCATCGACACCGCGACGGAGTCGCTCGCCTACTACGCCGTGCAGGTCGAGAAGTTCCTCGCCCGCTACGAAGCGCTCGGCGAGGAGCCGGCCTGGAATGCCGAGGAGCGCGCCATCGCGCAGGAATTCATCGCGCATGCGCGAGCGCTGCGCGCCGCGCCGCCGGAAAAGCGCACCGAGCTCCTCCAGTCGTGGGGCGGCGCGACCATCGCCTATCGCCGCCGGCTCGTCGACAGCCCCTCCTACACCCTGAACCACGAGGAGGTGGAGAAGGCGCTGGAGGAAGGCATCACCTTCGCGGAGGGCCTGACGCCGACCCGCATCGAGATCGACCCGTATGGCCATGCGCGCGCGGTGCGGTTCGTGGCCGACGGCAAGGAGCTGGAGCTGCCCGCGCGCTCCGTCCTCATCGCCGCCGGTACACAGCCCAACACGGTGCTCGCGCGCGAAGAGGGCGTGACGCTCGAGCTCGACGGCAAGTACTTCCTGGCCTGCGACGAGGACGGCAACCCGGTGCGGCCGGAGAAGCACACCTCCAAGCCCGCCCTGCCCCAGGTGCTGCTGCATAAATACGCCGACGGCCGCTTCATGAGCTTCTTCGGCGACCTGCATCCGTCCTACTTCGGCAACGTGGTGAAAGCCATGGGAAGCGCGAAGCAGGGATATCCGATCGTGAGCCGCGTGCTCGCCGGTGCACCCGCTGCGCCGGGGGACGGCGCGCAATTCCTGACCCGGCTGAATCGCGACCTGCGCGCGGTGGTGCACGAGGTCCGGCGCCTCACGCCGCGCATCGTCGAGGTGGTGCTGCGCGCGCCGATCGCCGCGCGGCGCTTCCACCCGGGACAGTTCTACCGCATGCAGAACTTCGAGGCACTCGCGCTGCGCGTACCGGGGACGACGCTGGCGATGGAGGGGCTGGCGCTCACCGGCGCGTGGGTCGACAAGGAGAAAGGGCTGATCTCGGTCATCGCGCTCGAGATGGGCGGCTCGGCCGACCTCCTCGCGTATCTCAATCCCGGCGAGCCGGTCGTGCTCATGGGACCCACCGGCACGCCGACCGAGATCCCGGGCGACGAGACGGTGGTCCTCGCCGGCGGCGGGCTCGGCAACGCGGTGCTCTTCTCGATCGGGCGCGCGCTGCGCAGCGCGGGTTCGAAGGTCATCTATTTCGCCGGCTACAAGGCGCTCAACGACCGCTATCGCGTGGACGACATCGAAGCGTCGTCGGACGTCGTCATCTGGTGCTGCGACGAGTCGCCGGGCTTCGCCGCCCGGCGCGCGCAGGACCGGACGTTCGTCGGCAACATCGTGCAGGCCATGCAGGCCTACGCGAGCGGCGCGCTCGGCGCGCAGCCGATCCCGTTCAAGGACGCCGACCGCGTCATCGCCATCGGCTCCGACCGCATGATGGCCGCGGTGGGATTGGCGCGGCACGGCGTCCTCGCGCCCTACCTGAAGAAGGACCACGTGGCGATCGGCTCGATCAACTCGCCGATGCAATGCATGATGAAGGAGATCTGCGCGCAGTGCCTGCAGCCGCACGTCGATCCCGCCACCGGCAAGACCACCTACGTCTTCTCCTGCTTCAACCAGGACCAGCCGCTCGACCAGGTGGATTTTTCCGCCCTGGCCCAGCGCCTGGCGCAGAACGGCGTGCAGGAGAAGCTGACCGCGCTCTGGATCGGGCGCTGCCTGAAGGCCTTGCCGCCGCCGCAGGAGCGCCAGGCCGCCTAGTTGACCGTCTATACAAGTCTTATATAAGATTTGTATATGGCGCCCAAGGGCAAGGCCAAGATCAGCACCTTCTCGGCCGCGACGCGCGACCTCGAGATGCTCGAGGTCGTGGCGCGCTATCACGGGCTGAACAAGAGCGCCACGATCGTCAGCCTAATTCGCAAGGAGTTCTGGCGCGCCTTTCCGGGCGGGACGGACAAGATCCGCCCCGACCGCGGCGCCAAGGTGGAGGGCAACAAGTGAAAGCACTGGTTTACCTGCTCGCGCTGGCCGCCGGCGGCACGGCCTGGGCGCAGAACATCAAGGTCGGCGAGCTGAACAGCTACAAGGTGTTCCCCGCCTTCCTCGAGCCCTACCGGAAGGGCTGGGAGCTCGCCGTCGAGGAGATCAACGCCAAGGGCGGCGTGAACGGGCGCAAGCTCGAGGTCGTCTCGCGCGACGACGGCGGAACGCCCGGGGATGCGGTGCGCGTGGCGGAGGAGCTGATATCGAGGGAGAAGGCCGACGTGCTCATGGGCACGTTCGCCTCCAACGTCGGCCTCGCGGTCGCCAACCTCGCCGCGCAGCGCCGGATCGTGTTCCTCGCCGCCGAACCGCTCACGGACAAGATCGTCTGGCAGAACGGCAACGCCTACACCTTCCGCCTGCGGCCGTCGACCTACATGCAGGTCGCCATGCTGGTGCCCGAGGCGGCGAAGCTGAAGAAGAAGCGCTGGGCGATCGTGTACCCGAACTACGAGTACGGGCAGTCGGCGACCGAATCGTTCAAGCGCCTGCTGAAGGCCGCGCAGCCGGACGTGGAGTTCGTCGCCGAGCAGGCGCCGCCGCTCGGCAAGATCGACGCGGGGGCCGTCGTGCAGGCGCTCGCGGATGCGAAGCCCGATGCGATCTTCAGCTCGCTCTTCGCCGCCGACCTGCAGAAGTTCGTGCGCGAGGGGAATACGCGCGGCCTCTTCGCCAACCGGACGGTGTTCAACCTCCTCGGCGGCGAGCCCGAGTACCTCGATCCGCTGAAGGACGAGACGCCGGACGGCTGGTGGGTCACCGGTTATCCGTGGCAGGAGATCCAGACGCCGGAGCACAAGCGCTTCCGCGAGGCCTACCAGAAGCGTTGGAACGACTATCCGCGCCAGGGGTCCGTGGTCGGCTATACCGCGATGCATGTGATCGCGGCCGCGGTGGGCAAGGCCGGCTCGACCAAGTCCGACAGCCTGATCGGCGCCTTGTCGGGATTGAAGATGGAAAGCCCGTTCGGACCGATCGCCTGGCGCTCGATCGACCATCAGTCGACGATGGGCGCGTACGTCGGCCAGCTCGCCAAGAAGAACGGCCGCGGCGTGATGGTGAACTGGCGCTACGCCGACGGCGCGCGCTTCCAGCCCAGCGACGCGGAAGTGCGAAAGCTCCGAAAACAGTAAAGTCGCGGTCGCGTGAGCGCCACCGCGACCCTGCTGCAGTTCCTGAACGGCCTCGCGGCCGCGAGCTCGCTCTTCCTGCTCGCCGCCGGGCTGTCGCTCATCTTCGGCGTGAGCCGCATCGTCAACTTCGCGCACGGCTCGCTCTACATGCTCGGCATGTACCTCGCCGTCTGGCTCGCCGCCCGCACTGGGTATTGGCCGAGCGTGGCAGTGGCGGCGGCGGCCGTGGCTGCAGCCGCCGCAGTGATCGAGATGCTGGTGCTGCGGCGGCTGTACAAGGCGCCCGAGCTCCTCCAGCTCCTCGCCACCTTCGCGCTCGTTCTCCTCATCCGCGATTTCGCGCTGTGGGCCTGGGGCCCGGAGGACATGCTCGGGCCGCGGGCGCCCGGCTTCCGCGACGCGGTGACGATCGCCGGCTCGCGCTTCCCGACGTACGACCTGCTGCTGATCGTGCTCGGGCCGCTGGTCTTTTTCTTCCTGCACGTCGTCCTCACCCGCACGCGCTGGGGCACGCTCGTGCGCGCGGCCACCGAGGACCGGGAGATGGCGAGCGCGCTGGGCGTGAACCAGCGCTGGCTCTTTACGGCGGTGTTCGCGCTCGGCGGGCTGCTCGCCGGCCTGGGCGGCGCGCTGGCGATCCCGCGCGAGCCGGCGAACCTCGAGATCGACCTCGAGATCATCTCGGACGCCTTCGTCGTCGTGGTGGTCGGCGGCCTCGGCTCGATACCCGGCGCGTTCCTCGCGGCGCTCGTGATCGGCGAGGTGAAGGCGTTCTGCATCGGCCTCGGCTATTCGAAGATCACCCTGGCGGTCGAATTCATCGTCATGGCGGCGGTGCTGGTCGTGCGGCCGTGGGGCCTGCTCGGCAAGCCGATGGCGCTCGCGCGCGGCGCCGCGGCGGTCGAGCTGCCGCTCGGCAGGCTGGAAAGCAAGACCGCGCTCGCCGCGCTGCCGATCCTCGTCGCGCTGCTGCTGGCGCCCCTCGTCACCGGGCAGTACACCGTGGTGCTCCTCACCGACATCATCGTGTTCGCGCTCTTCGCCGTGAGCCTGCATTTCATGATGGGGCCCGGCGGCCTCGTCTCCTTCGGCCACGCCGCGTACTTCGGCCTCGGTGCCTATGGCGCCGCGCTCCTTCTCCTGCGCGCCCAGTGGCCGATGGAAGCGGCACTGCTGGCGGCGCCGCTCCTCGCGCTGGCGGGCGCCGTCGTGTTCGGCTGGTTCTCGGTGCGCCTCTCCGGCGTGTACATGGCCATGCTGACCTTGGCGTTCGCGCAGATCGCCTGGTCGATCGCCTTCCAGTGGGACAGTCTTACAGGCGGATCGAACGGCCTGATCGGCGTCTGGCCGGCGGGCTGGCTCGGGTCGAAGAGCGCCTATTACTACCTCGCGCTCTTCCTCTGCGGCCTGTGCATCGCCGCCCTTTGGAAGGTGCTCGATGCGCCCTTCGGCTATTCCGTGCGCGCGACGCGCGATTCGGCGCTGCGCGCCGAGGCGATCGGCATCGACGTGCGCCGCACGCGCTGGCTCGCCTTCATCGCGGCGGGAACGTTCGCCGGCGTCGCGGGTGCGGTCTATGCCTTCTCCAAGGGCTCGATCTCGCCCGAGACGCTGTCCGTGCCGCGCTCGGTGGACGCGCTCGTCATGGTGCTGCTCGGCGGCGTGCAGACGCTCACCGGCCCGGCCTGGGGCGCGGCGCTCTTCACCTGGCTGGAAGACGCGCTGTCGCGCGAGTTCGCCTACTGGCGCGCGGCCATCGGCGCCGTGATCCTGATCCTCGTCCTCGTCTTTCCGCGCGGCATCGCAGGGTATGCGAAGGAGAGGTTCGGGAAATGACGGCGCTCAGCGTGCGGGCACTGTCGAAGCGCTACGGCGCCTTCCAGGCGCTGCGCGATGTCGCGTTCGGCGTCTCGTCCGGCGAGCTGGTGGCGCTCATCGGGCCGAACGGCGCCGGCAAGACCACCTGCTTCAACGTGCTGAGCGGGCAGCTCGCGCCGGACGCGGGGGAAATCGAGCTCGACGGCCGCCCGATCGGCCGCCGGCCGCCGCGCGAGATCTGGCGGCTCGGCGTCGGCCGCACCTTCCAGATCACCGCCACCTTCGGCTCGATGAGCGTGCGCGAGAACGTGCAGCTCGCCCTCGCCTCGCACCATCGCGCGCAGTACTCGTTGCGCGGCTCGCTGGGCGATCGGTACGTGGCGCAAGCCGACGCGCTGCTCGCGCGCGTCGGCATGCTCGAGCAGGCCGGGCGTCCCTGCGCCCTCCTCGCCTACGGCGATCTGAAGCGCGTCGAGCTCGCCATCGCGCTCGCCAACTCGCCGCGCCTGCTCCTGATGGACGAGCCGACCGCCGGCATGGCGCCCGAGGAGCGCGGCGAGCTGATGTCGCTCGCCGCGAGACTGGCGAAGAGCGAGGGCATCGCCGTGCTTTTCACCGAGCACGACATGGACGTGGTCTTCGGCCACGCCGACCGCGTGGTCGTGCTCCATTCCGGCGAGATCATCGCCAGCGGCCGGCCGGACGAGATCCGCGACGACCCGCGCGTGCAGGAGGTCTACCTTGGCGTTGCTTGAGGTCAAGGGCCTGCAGGCCGGCTACGGCCGCGCGAACGTGCTCTTCGACGTGAGCCTCGAGCTCGCCGCCGGCGAGGTGGTGATGCTCGCCGGCCGCAATGGCGCCGGAAAATCCACTACGCTGAAGGCGATCATGGGACTCGTGGAGCGAAGCGGCGACGTGCGCTGCAACGGCCGGCGCATCGACGCGCTCGAGCCGTTCGAGATCGCGCGCCTCGGGGTCGGGTATGTGCCGGAGGATCGGCGCGTGTTCTCCGAGCTCACGGTGGCGGAAAACCTCGAGGTCGGGCGACGCGCGCCGCGGCGCCAGCTTCCGCCGTGGGACGAAAGCCGGCTGTTCGCGCTGTTTCCAAACCTCGGCGGCATGCGCGAGCGGCGCGCGGCCGAGATGTCCGGCGGCGAGCAGAAAATGCTCGCCATCGCCCGCACGCTGATGGGCAACCCGCTCGCCATCCTGCTCGACGAGCCCTCCGAAGGCCTCGCGCCGCTCGTCGTGCGGCAGATGGCCGCGGCGATCGCGCAGCTCAAGCGCGCGGGGCTCGCGGTCCTCGTTTGCGAGCAGAATGCGCGCTTCGCCGAACGCCTGGTGGATCGCACCTACCGCATCGAGAAAGGACGCATCCAGCCCTCATGACCCACCGCGGCCTCCTCCTCACCATGACCGAGCCGCCGGCGGCCATGGATGAAGAGTTCAACGCCTGGTACGACGACGAGCATCTGCCCGAGCGTCTCGCCATCACCGGATTCCGCTCGGCGCGGCGCTGGGTCGCCGACGTGGCGCCGGGCGAAGGGCGCTACCTCGCCACCTACGAGCTCGACTCGCCCGCCGTCCTCACCTCCGCCGAATATCTGGCGCGCTTCGAGGGCGCCTCGCCGTGGACCCGTCGCTGCCTGGGCAAGGCGGTCGTCTTCAGGCGCTGGGCCTGCGAGCAGCAGGGAAGCGCCGACCCGCATCCGCTCGCCAAGGCGCTGCTCATGGTCGCCGCCGACGCGCCGATCGAAGGCCTGGCGCTGCCGGCCGCGCTGCAGATCCGCCGCTTCAGCGCCTCGGTGGGCTCGCCGCGCCACATCGCGCTCGCCGAGCTCGCCTGGGACGGGACGCCGGCGCTGCCCGCGGGGCAGCCGGGCTGGTTCACACGCCTTTACCGCGCCTATGGAGCTTGAGCGCTTCGCATGGCTCTCCGTCGCGGCGGCCGTCGCCACGATCGCGCTCAAGACCGCGGCCTGGTGGCTGACGGGCTCGGTGGGACTGCTGTCCGATGCGCTCGAGTCGCTCATCAACCTGGCGGCGGCGCTCCTCGCGCTGTCGATGCTGCGTCTCGCCGCCTCGCCGCCGGATGCGGACTACCCCTACGGGCTTTCCAAGGCGGAATACTTCTCCGCCGGCATCGAGGGCGCGCTGATCGTCGTTGCGGCGGGCGGCATCATCTGGACCGCGATACCGCGCCTCATGGCGCCGCGGCCGCTCGATCTGCCGCTCGCCGGCCTGAGCCTCACGGTCGTCGCGTCGGCCATCAACTTCGCCGTCGCCGTCGTCCTCATCCGGAAAGGTCGCGAGCACCAGAGCATCACGCTCGAAGCCGACGGCCGCCATCTGATGACCGACGTCTTCACCTCCGGCGGCGTCATCGTCGGCGTGGCGCTGGTCTACCTGACCGGCTGGCTGGTGCTCGACCCGCTGGTCGCGCTCGCCGTCTCGGCGCACATCCTGTGGGCCGGCTTCGGCCTCATGCGCCGCTCGGTGCGCGGCCTCCTCGATTCGGCGATTTCCAGCGAGGAGCAGGACGAAGTGACGAAGCTGTTCAGGGAATACTCGCGCCGCTACGGCGTCTCGTTCCATGCGCTGCGCACGCGCCAGGCCGGCGCCCGGCGTTTCGTATCCTTCCACTTCCTCGTGCCCGACGCCTGGTCCGTGGCGCAGGCGCACCAGCTCTCGGAGGAGATCGAGGCGCGCATCCGCTCCATGGTGCCGAACGCGGGCGTCTTCACCCACATCGAGCCGATCTCCGATCCGGCTTCGTACAACGACGAAGGACTCGACCGCTGAACCTTGCCACCGTGATCCGCCCGGGCGACGCGCTCGTCTGGGGACAGGCCTGCGCCGAGCCGCAGACGCTCGTCGAGATGCTCGTCGCCGAGCGCGCCGCCCTCTCCGGCTGCAGCGTCTTCATGGGCTCCAGCTATTCGGGCCTGGTGCGGCCGGAGCACGCCGATCATCTGCGCCTCAGCTCGTACTGCGGCACCGGAACCAATCGCGCCCTCGCCGACGCAGGGGTGCTGGACATCGTGCCGTCGCCCTATTCGCAGCTCAGCCGGGTTCTGAAATGCGACGTGCTGATGCTGCAGGTCAGCCCGCCGAACGCGGCCGGCGAGTACAGCCTCGGCCTCGCCGTCGAGTACCTGGCGCCGGCTTTCGAAAAAGCGCGCGCCGTGATCGCCGAAGTGAACGACCAGGTGCCGTGGACGAACACCGAGCTGCGCCTGCGGCGCGAGGACTTCGACCTGGTGGTGGAGACGTCCCGCCCGCCCGTCTTCCTGCCCTTCACGATGCCGAGCGAAGCCGACCGGCGCATCGCCGCTCACGCCGCTGCCTGGGCGCCGGAAGGCGCAACCATCGAGTGCGGCATCGGCACGCTGCCGAATGCCATCCTCTCCGCGCTCGCCACGCGCACCGACCTAAGCTATCACTCGGGCGTGGTGTGTGAGCTGGTGCCAAAGATCCAGCCTCGGCGCTGCACGGGCGGCGCGCTGATGGGCACGCAGGCGCTCTTCGACTGGGCGCGCGACAACGCCGTGCTCACGCTGCGTGGCTCCGATGCGACCCATGGTGCACGCAGCCTCGGGGCCATCGAGCGCTTTGTTGCCATCAACTCGGCGGTGGAGGTCGATCTCACCGGCCAGGTGAACGGCGAGCTGGCGCGCGGCAGCTATGTCGGCGCGGTCGGGGGCGCGCTGGATTTCATCCGCGCGGCGAACGCCTCGCCGGGCGGGCTTTCCATCATCGCCCTGCCCGGCTCGCGCGTGGTGGAGAAGCTTTCCGGTCCGGTGTCGGTGCCGCGCAGCGAGGCGGGCATCGTGGTGACCGAGCACGGCGCCGCGGACCTGCGCGGCTGCACGCTGCGCGAGCGCGAGAAGCGCCTGAGGAAAATCAGCGGTAGGTCCTGAGCTCGCGCACCGTCCAGAACGGCGTGGTCGCCATGCCGATGAAGACCAGCGCCAGCACGAGGTTCACCTTGTAGCCGCCGGTGAAGTCGTGCAGCAGGCCGCCGACGAACGAGCCGCAGGCCGCGCCGATGGCGTTCGCGGCGTAGATGCCGCCGTAGATCGTCGCCACCTGCGGCCCGGCGAAATAGCGCGAGGCGAGCGAAGAAACGATGGGGCCGCGCACGCCCATGCAAAGGCCGAACACCGGCACGAAGAGCACGAGGAGCCAGAGCGCCGGCGCGAACGCGATGAGGAGCAGGATCACCATGCCGCTCGCCGTGCCGATGAAGCTCGCGCTGACCACCTGGCGATAGCCGAAGCGATCCGAGGTATAGCCGCTTCCCATCACGCTCATCGCCGACATCATGCCGATGGCGCCGTACGCGCTCGCCGCGGTGAGCGGCGGGAAGCCGGCGTCGATCAGGAAGGCGACGAGCTGAACGAGGACGCAGAACATGCCCGCCGCCGTGAAGAAGAAGACCTGCGTGAGACCCCAGTAAACCGGGCTCTTCAGCGCGCGGCGCAGCGTCCAGCCCTGGTCGGCCTTCGGCTTCGCCTGCCGGTGCGTGAGGCTGCCGGCGGTGAAGGTGCGCCAGGGCAGCAGCAGCGCGACGAGCGGCGCGAGGACGAGCAGCGCGCCGCCGATCGCGCGGTACGCGCCTCGCCAGTCGTGCTCGGCGATGAGGTGCTGCGCGAGCGGCACGAGCAGCAGCGTGCCCAGGCCAAAGGACGAGTACGCGATGCCGATCGCGGTCGACAGCCGCTCGCGGAACCAGCGCGAGAGCAGCGCCGAGGCCGGCACCATGCCGTTCAGGCTCACGCCGATGCCGACCAGCGCGCCGATGAGGACGTAGAACTGCCAGAGGCTCGTGATGCCGCTCGCGAGAAAGAACGCACCGCCGATGGCCGCCAGGCCCACGCCGTAGACCCAGCGCGGCCCGACGCGATCGAACAGCAGCCCGACGAGCGGAGCGGTAAAGCCGTGCACCAGGAGGTAGACCGAATACACGCCGGTGGTCTGCGAGCGCGTCCAGCCGAAGTCGCGCTCGAGCGGCAGGAGGAACACGGCGTAGGTATCGCCCAGCCCCCGGCCGAACATCGCGAGGGTGAAGCAGGTGGCGAGGACGCCGATCGCGACGCGCGACGGGCTCACGCGCAGAGAAATGCGGTCGCCGCGAACCTTTCCAGAGCCGGACGAACCTCTTGACCGAGCTCGCGGACCAGCTGCGCCACCTCTCTCGTGCCGTCGAGCTTCAGCATGAGCGCCCGCTCGAACTCGTTCAGCTGCATCTGCTCGTGGCGCCCGTTGGTGACGGCCGGACGATAGCTCGCCTCATAGCGCGCGGACGCAAGGGCCTGCGGCCGCGCCGATGGCGAAGCCACGTACGCGGGTGGGACGGAATAAAGGCGCATGCCGCCAGCAAAAAAGGCCTGCAGGACGATGCGCCGGAAGGTTGCCCGCGCCGCATTCGCGTCGGTGCCGGGGATGCGCTGCAGGAGCTCGGCCATCGCGGCTACCGCGCTCACCGGGTAGCTGGCGTGCCGGGCTAGCAGCGCCAGGACCTCCCGCGCGACAGCGTCCGCGGTGGTCATCGTCATGCCGTTGGCCGACCGGAACGTATCCTGCGTCTCCGGCATCAGCAGGCTCTGTACATGGCACTCATCGACGGCCTGGCGCGCCACCATGCGATGCAGGGTGACCGAGTCCCGGCACAGTAACGTCTGCCGGAACAACCGGTTCAGGGCGTAGTCGATGTACTGCTCGATCGCTTCGACGTCGTCGCCCATCGCCACGTCGCGCGGGATGCCGGGCGGCACTGCGCCGATATACATGGTGGGTACATCGGCATCGGCAAGGTATTGCAGCCCGTGCGCATGGGCGCGCGCCATGAAATCGCCGAAGTAGAACGCCTCGTTGTGTTCCTCGAGCTGGTCGTGCAGCAGGTACTGATCGGCGCTCGCCCGCAGCTCGCGGAACTCCGCCACGAGGTGCGGGCCCCATTTGCTGCGCGGATCCTGCGCCGCCTGCTCGAGCAGCTCGAGCATCTGTCGCGCGCGCCCGGCCTTCGCCGCCGGCGCGGCATGTCCGGCGCAATGCCGCAGCAGCACCTCGCGCAGCGCGCGATGCGAATGCCAGCCGGGCAGCGTCTTGTAGCTGACGAACGCGATCCCGTTCGGCGCGAGGCAGGCCTGCAGCGCCTTCAGGATGGCGTCCTGCACCGGCTGTCGCACCCAGGAGAAAACGCCGTGGCAGATGATGTAGTCGAATTGCTGCGCTTTTCCGAGCGCCTCGATGGGATCCGCCCGGAAACGCAGGTTGGTCAGCCCGGCGGCCGCCGCATGATGACGTCCTTCCTCGATCTGCCGCACGGACGGGTCGAGACAGAGGAACTCGCTCCGCGGCAAGGCCGCCGCCATCGGCAGCAGGTTGCCGCCGCTCGCGCCGCCGATTTCGAGCACGCGGCAGCGGCCGCAATCCGGCGGCTGCATGCCGAAAAGCTTGCCGAGCAGCGCCAGGTTGGAGACATGGGTCTGCCGGATGGCATAACTCAGGTACGGGACCTCGTCGTACGGGTTGGCGCTCAGGTCTTTTCCGCCGGCTCGAGGCCGAACACCTGGCGCAGGTAGCGAAGGTAGCCCGCGTCCTTGCTGACCGTCTTGCCCGGCGCGTCGGACACCTTCGCCACCGGCTGGCCGTTGCACTCGGTCATCTTGATGACGATGTTGATCGGCTCGTAGCCGAGGTCGTTGGTCAGGTTGGTGCCGATGCCGAACGCGGTGAGCGCGCGGCCGTGGAAGCGGCGCGCGATCTGGATCGCGATCGGCACGGTGAGCTGGTCGGAGAAGATCAGCGTCTTGGTGCGCGGGTCGACGCGGTTGCGCCGGTAATGCTCGATCAGCCGTTCGCCCCAGTTGAACGGGTCGCCCGAGTCGTGTCGCGCGCCGTCGAACAGCTTGCAGAAATACATGTCGAAGTCGCGCAGGAACGCGTCGGTGCCATAGGTGTCGGCGACCGCGATGCCGAGGTCGCCGCGATATTCCTGCGCCCACTTGTCGAAGGCGAACGTTTGCGAATCGCGCAGGCGCGGCCCGAGCGCCTGGCAGGCCTGCATGTATTCGTGCGCCATGGTGCCGAGGGGCGTGACGGCGTTGCGCATGGCGAACCAGACGTTGGAGGTGCCGGCGAAGCTCTGCGGGATCTCGCGCTTGAAGGTCTGCAGCACCTCCTCCTGCCAGTCGCGCGAGAAGCGCCGCCGGGTGCCGTAGTCGGAGATGCGGAAGCCGAGCTCGGGCTCCACCACGCGCGCGGCCTCGATCTTCGCCGCCAGCCGCCGCCGCCCTTCGGCGAAGTCCGGCCGCGGCTGCGTGCGCCGGAAATACACCTCCGACACCACGGCGAGCACCGGGATCTCGTACATGATGGTGTGCAGCCACGGTCCGCGGATGGTGATGTCCATCTCGCCCGGCTTCTCGCCATGGCCGATGCGCACGTACTTGTCGTTGAAGTGGAAGAGGCCGAGGAAATCGACGAAGTCCGACTTCATGAAGCGCAGGCTGCGCAGGTAGCGCAGCTCGTCGTCGCGGAAGCGCAGGGAAGAGAGCGCGCCGACTTCGTCGCGGATCTCCTCCAGGTACGGGCGGAAGTCGACCCCCTCGGTGCGGCACTTGAACTTGTACTCCACCTGCGCGCCCGGGAAATGATGCAGCACGACCTGCATCATGGTGAACTTGTAGAGGTCGGTGTCGAGCAGCGACTGGATGATCATCCGAGGCGCATTGTAACCGCGGCGGTTATGCTATTTGCATGTGCGGCCGTTACGCGCTCCATTCCAATCCGGAGGTCGTCGCTCTCCAGTTCGGGCTCGCCGAGCTGCCCGAATTCAGGCCGAGCTACAACATCTGCCCCGGCGGCGACATCCTCGCCGTGACGAGGAAGGGCGCGAGCCGGCATCGCTGGGGCTTCGGCAACCGCATCGCCAACGCGCGCGGCGAGTCGGTTGCCGAACGCCCTTCCTTCCGCGACGCCTTCCGGGCAGGGCGCTGCCTGGTGCCCGCGAGCGGGTTCTACGAATGGCAGACGATCGCCGGCCAGAAGCATCCGTGGTATCTGCGCCCGCGCGACGCCGCGCTTTTCGGCCTCGCCGGCATCACCTCGCTCTGGCAAGGGGTGCGCAGCGTCTCGCTCATCACCACCACGCCGAACGCGGTGATGGAGCCGATCCACGATCGCATGCCGGTGATCATCACGCCGCAGGACTATGCGGCGTGGCTCGACCCCGATGAGCACGATGCCGAGCGCTTGATGCGCTTCGTGCGCCCCTACCCCGCCGAGCGGATGGAAGGCTGGCCGGTCAGCACACGCGTGAACCAGCCGGCGAACGACGAACCTGCGCTGCTGCAGCGCGTCGCGCCGCGCCAGAGCAGGCTTCTCTGATACTGTATATAATGCCAGTCCATGGAGCCATTGACCGAGCGGCAAGCGGAGATCCTAAGGCTGGTGCGCGAGCTCACGGAAGTGTCCGGCTACCCGCCGACGCGCGCCGAGATCGCGGAGAAGATGGGCTTCCGGTCGGTGAATGCCGCCGAGCAGCACCTGCGGGCGCTGGAGAAGAAAGGCGCGATCGAGATCTCTTCCGGCGCGTCGCGCGGCATTCGAGTGCGCGACGGCCGGGCGTCGAGCCGCGCGGGACGGCTGCTCGAGCTTCCGCTGGTGGGCCGCGTGGCAGCCGGCGCGCCGATCCTCGCTGAAGAGAACGTGCAGGGCCGCTACCAGGTGGACCCGAACCTCTTTACGCCGCGCGCCGATTATCTGCTGCGCGTGCGAGGTCTCTCCATGAGAGATGCCGGCATCCTGGAGGGCGACCTCCTCGCCGTGCACAAGACCGACGACGCGCGCAGCGGCCAGATCGTGGTCGCCCGCCTGGGCGACGACGTGACGGTGAAGCGACTGCGGCGGCGCGGGAACAGTGTGGTGCTCGAAGCCGAGAATCCGGAGTTCGCGCCGATCGAGGTCGACCTGCGGCGCGATGCGCTCGCCATAGAAGGCATCGCCGTCGGTGTAATCCGCAACGGCAAGAGCTTCTGATAAGCCATAGAATTGGACGCGGGGTCACGTCCGCGTCCGAATGTCGAATCTAGCGAACGGTAATCT
>DATMIG010000010.1:0-2914 GCA_035554335.1 Burkholderiales bacterium | reverse complement strand
GCTCTCCTTGCCTTGCAGCCGGATGTACGCAAAGACGAGCAGCGGCACCGCGACCTGGAAGCCGAGCAGCACGATCGCGATGAAGAAGCCGACGGACCAGCCGGCAGCGAGCAGCGTGCGCCGCAGCGCGACGTCGTTCGGCTGGTCGGCGGACAGCCGGAAATCATCGTTCGTTTGCTTCGCGAGCAGGATCGAGAGGACCTCGGCGAGCGCGAGGCAGAAAAGGGGAATGCCGATCACCAGCGGAAAGAGCTTCGCCTTGAGCGGCCAGGCGAGCGCGCTCCAGATGCCCCAGCCGGAGACCAGCATGATGATGATGGCGAGGCCGAGCGAGGCGCGGTTAGCCACGCGCCCTCCCGCGCCAGGCCTGGAACGCCGGGTACACGATGACGCCGATCGCAATGGCGAGCAGCACGAGCACGACCGGCCGCGTCAGCCATTCGAAGTCGTAGCGCGCCATCGAGATATACAGATAGTTCTCGGCGATCTTGCCGAGCACGAGCCCGAGCACGAGCGGCGCGCGTGGCCATCCGGCGAGCACCATGAAGTAGCCGACCGCGCCGAAGATGAGCGTCACCACGATGTCGGCGTAGCTCGAGTTCGAGGTGAAGCTGCCGATGAAGACCAGCACCAGGATCACCGGCACGAGCAGATGGCCGGGAATGCGGGTGAGCGCGGTCAGGCGGTTGAGGAGGAGAAAGCACGCCGCGACGGTGATGATGTTCGCGAGCACGATCGTCCACACCAGCGAGAACGTGAGCGGCAGGTGCTTGGTCAGCATGTCCGGTCCCGGCACCAGGCCGAGGAGGAAGAAGCCGCCGAGCAGGATCGCCATCGACGTGCTGCCCGGCACGCCGAACGCGATCGTCGGGATGAGCGCGCCGCCTTCCTTCGAGTTGCACGCGGCGCCGGGCCCGAGCACGCCGCGCACGTCGCCCTGGCCGAACTGCTTGCGCTCTTCGGAGTTGCGCGCGCTTTGCGCGGCGTGGCCGTACGCCATCCATTGCGCGACCGCGCCACCGAGGCCGGGCGTGATGCCGATGAAGGTGCCGATGAGGCCGCAGCGGATGGTGAGCCACCAGTGGCGGAACACGTCCTTCACGCCCTGCAGCGCGCCTTTGCTGATGTCGCCGCGCGGCGCGTCGCCTGCGATCGAGGTGCCGCGCACGACGAGCTCGATGATCTCGGGCAGCGCGAAGAGCCCGACCAGCACCGGCACGAGGTCGAGTCCCTGCCACAGGTACATGGTGTCGAGGGTGAAGCGCGCGACGCCCGCCTGGGGATCCTGGCCCACCATGGCGAGGAAGAGGCCGAGGCATCCGGCGAGAAAGCCGCGCAGCATGCCGCGCGCGCCGGCGCCGCTCAGCCCGGCGATGAAGGCGAGGCCCACCACCGCGAGCATGAAGAGCTCCGGCGAGCCGAAGGTCAGCACCAGCGGCCGCACGATCGGGATGGCGATGGCGAGCGCCGCGGCGCCGATCAGCGCGCCGACCAGCGAGGAGGCGAGCGCCGCGCCGAGCGCGCGCCCGGCCTCGCCCTTCTTCGCCATGGCGTGGCCGTCGAGGATGATCGCCGCGGTGGTCGCCTCGCCCGGCACGCCGAAGAGGATCGAGGTGATGTCGCCGGTGGTGGCGACGACCGAATGCATGCCGAGGAGGAAGGCGAATGCCTCGACCGGCTGCATGTTGTAGATGAACGGCAGCATGAGCGCGAGGGTGGTCGCGCCGCCGAGGCCGGGCAGGAGGCCGACCCAGAATCCCACGCCGATGCCCGCCAGCATGAAGGCGAACGCCTTCCACTGCAGGACGAGCCCCAGCCCTTCCAGGAAGGCCGCCAGCATCCGCTAGTCGCCGAACTTGATGTACTTGGTGAACTCGTCGACGATGTCTTTCGGCTGCGAGAGCACTTCCTTCAGCACCTTCTCGGCCTCTTCGCCGGAGGTGTAGTCGAGGTCCATCTTCGCCTTGTTCGCTTCGGCGATCAGCGCCTTGTCCTCGATCGCCTTGGCGAACGCCTCGCGCATCACCTTCACGATCGCTTCGGGCGTGCCCGGCGGCAGCACGTAAGGCCGGGCGATCGCTTCGGGCGCCGAGCGCAGCGCCATGATCGCCTTTGCCCGCGGGTTGGGTGCGAACGATTCGTCGATCGGCAGATCCTTGAGGGCGTTGTCCTTCGAGCGGGCGCGGATGATCGGCCGCACCAGCTTGCGGTCGATGAAGGGACGCAACGAGGTGTAGGAACCGGCGCGGCCGTCAACTTCCTTCCTCTCCACTGCGAGCATGATGTCGGCGCTCGACGAATACCCGCTCACGAGCTTGATGTTGACGCCGAGGAGATCCTTCAGGAGCAGCGGGAAATCGTGCGTGTTGGCGCCGGGCCCGGTCGAGCCGATGACGATGCGCTCCTTCGCCTTCCTGAGCTCGTCGAAATTCTGGTAGGGCAGCTCGCTGCGGATGGCGAGGATCGTGGTCTCGTTCGCCGCCGAGCCGATCCAGGCGAACTTGCGCATGTCGTACTTCACGCCCTGCACGCCGGTGAGCTGCGCGATCGGCAGGTTGCGGTTGAAGGTGCCGATGGTGAGGCCGTCGGGCTTCGCCACGTTGTACATGTGGTTCGCCGCGATGATGCTGTTGCCGCCCGGCATGTTCTGCACGATCACCGTCGGCTTGCCGGGAATGTAGTTCGGCAGGTGCCGCGCCAGCAGCCGCGCCGTGGCGTCGTATCCGCCGCCCGGCTTGTAGCCGACGACGATGGTGATCGTCCTGCCGGCGAAGTCGGCTTGCGCGGCGGCGACCAGCGGGAACGCGCCCAGCAGGGCGGCGAATGCGATCCTCAGTTTCATCGACCCTCCCGAAGCGGGGCTTCATCATAGAATAATTTCCAATGCACCCGGTCGGCATCGGAGCGCCTTTCC
>DATMIG010000009.1:0-4237 GCA_035554335.1 Burkholderiales bacterium | reverse complement strand
CGAGGGACTCTCCGGCCACGCCTGGCTGACGCGCGAGGCGTTGTGGGTCAGCGACGTGGCTACCGACGGGCGTGCTTCGCGCCACGCCGGAATGTGGGGCTTCGGCTTCCCCACGCGCCGCGGCGCGCTCGTCATTCCGGTCGATGCCGGCGATCGCACGATCGGCGTCTTGAGCTTCGCCAGCCCGGACCGCCGCGAGCCCGAGGAGCGGCTGCTGCGCTCGCTCAAGGCGATCGGCGTGCAGCTCGGCCAGTTCCTGCAGAAAAAGCTGGCCGAGCAGGCGCTGGTGGAAAGCGAGACGCGCTTTCGCGAGACCTTCGAGCATGCCGCCTCCGGCATCGCGCACATCGGGCTCGACCGCCGCTTCATCCGCGTCAATCGCCGGCTGTGCGAGATCTTCGGCTACCCGGAGCACGAGCTGATCGGCCGGACCGGCCGCGAGCTCTCGCATCCGGAAGACCTCGACATCGTCAACGCGCAGCGCCCGCAGCTCCACGCGGGCTCGATCGACCGCGTGCAAGTCGAGAAACGCTACCTGCGCAAGGATGGCGGCATTGTCTGGGTGAACGTCACCGTGTCCGTCGCTCGTGGGGCGCGCGGCGAGGCGCTGTACGAGATCACGATCTTCGAGGACATCACGGCGCGCAAGACTGCCGAGCGCGAGCGCGAGGCGGCGGAGCACGCGCTCCGCGAGAGCGAGGCGCGGCGCGCGCGGCAGCTGCGCCGGCAGGAGCGCATCGCGCGCTTCGGCCAGGACGCCCTCGCGCAGCGCGAGAGCGGCGAGCTCGTGCTCGGCGCCGTACAGACGGTGCTCGAGGCGCTCGGCGCCGAGGCGGTGGGCTACGTGGAGCCGGCCGGCGCCGAGATCATGCTGCGGGTGGTCGTCGGCCTCGCCGACGAGACGGTGCATGCCGGCGTGTTCCGCGGCCACAAGCATCCGATCGCCACGGTCATGGCCGGGGCCGACCGCGTCTTCGTGCGCGGCGCCGAGCTCGGCGGCTGGGCACGCCATCTGCCGCAGGTGGCGCTCGTGCCGGTGCGGCGCGAGAACGCCGTGCGCGGCGTGATCTGCATCGGGCTGCGCGAGCCGGAGACCTTCGGCGCGGATGCGTTCAACTTCGTCGATGCCATCACCACCATCCTGTCGACGGCGCTGCAGCGGCTGGACAGCGAGGCGCAGCTCACCTACCTCGCGCAGTTCGACTCGCTCACCGGGCTCGCCAACCGCGCGCTGCTCACCGACCGCTTCGGCCAGGCCATCGTGCAGGCGAAGCGGCACAACAGTCCGCTCGGGGTCCTCTTCATCGACCTCGATGAGTTCAAGATCGTGAACGACACGCTCGGCCACGCCGCCGGCGACGAGCTCCTGAAGGCGGCGGCGGATCGCCTGAAGACGACGCTGCGTCCCGGCGACAGCGTGGCGCGCATCTCGGGCGACGAGTTCGCGGTGCTGCTCGGCGAGCTCGCCAACGCCTCGGACGCGGCCATCGTCGCGCAGAAGATCAACGCCGCGCTCTCGGAGCCATTCCAGATCCGCGGCCAGGAAGTCGTCATCACGGCGAGCATCGGCATCGCCACCTATCCGGCGGACGGGCACGACGCCGGCGCGCTGCTCGCGGCAGCCGATGCGGCGATGTATCGCGCCAAGCAGTCCGGGCGCAACGCCTACCAGTTCTTCACCTCCGACCTCAACCAGCGCATGCGGGCACGCGTGCAGCGCATCGCGGAGCTGCGCCGGGCGCTCGAGCGCGACGAGTTCCAGGTGTACTACCAGCCCAAGTTCAACCTGCAGCGGCGCGGCGTGTGCGGCGCCGAGGCGCTGATTCGCTGGCAGCACCCGGTGCGCGGCATGACGCCGCCGGTGGAGTTCATCCCGCTGCTCGAGGAATCCGGCCTCATCGTGGCGGTGGGCGAATGGGTGCTGCACACTGCCTGCCGCCAGATAAAGGAGCGCCTCGACGCCGGGCTGCCGTCCTTCCCGATCGCCATCAACGTCTCGGCGCGGCAGTTCCGCCAGCTCGACCTCGCCTCGCGCATCCGGCGCGCCGTCGAAGCGGCCGGCATCGGCGCCGAGCTGATCGAGATCGAAATCACCGAAACGCAGCTGATGCAGGATCCGGAGCACGCAGTGCGCGTGCTGCGCGAGCTGAGGAAGGCGGGCATCGGCGTCGCCATCGACGACTTCGGCACCGGCTACTCGAGCCTTTCCTACCTCACGCGCTTCCCGCTCTCGGCGCTCAAGGTCGATCGCTCGTTCGTCGCCGGCGCGCTCGACGACGACGCCTCGGCGGCCATCGTGCGCACGGTCATCGACATGGCGCACATCCTCGGCTTCAAGGTGGTGGCAGAGGGCGTCGAGAACGAGGCGCAGGCCGCCTTCCTGCGGGGCCTCGGCTGCGACGAAGGGCAGGGCTACCTCTTCGCCAAGCCGATGCCCGAAGCCGATCTGCGTCGCTTCCTCTCGCCGCCGCCTGCGGCGCTGGCGGGCACGCGCCGGGCGCGCCCTAAAGCGGTTCGCGCTGCTCGCGCTCGCAGCTAGCGCCGAGCGGGGCGCATACCTCTTCCAGCGATTTGCGTTCGGCGTCCACGCCGATCCACGCCGCTACACCCGCCGCGATGCACATCAGTACCCCGGCGAAGGCATAGGCGGCGAAGAGGGCGTCGCGGCTGCCGCCCTCGATCAGCGCGCCGTAGATCGGCGGGCCGATGAAGCCGCCGAGCGCGGTGCCGACGGCGTAGAAGAGCGAGATCGAGATCGCGCGCATCTCGACCGGGAAGATTTCGCTCACGGTAAGGTAGGCCGAGCTCGCCGCGGCGGAGGCGACGAAGAAGATCACGCTCCAGCACAGCGACAGCCCGACCGGGCCGACGACTTCCCGCGCGAAGACGTAGCCGGTGGCGATGAGACCAAGGCCGGCGATGGCGTAGGTAGCGGCGATCATCCTGCGCCGGCCGATCGTGTCGAAGAAGCGCCCGAGCACCAGCGGCCCGAGGAAGTTGCCGAGCGCGAAGGGGAAAATGTAGTAGCCGACGTGCTCGTCGGGCACGCCGTAAAAGCGCGCCAGCACCAGCGCGTAGGTGAAGAAGATCGCATTGTAGAAGAGCGCCTGCGCCGCCATCAGCGTGAGGCCGAGCGCCGCGCGGCGACGAAAGCGCGTCGCCATCAGCCGCGCGATCTCCATCCAGCCGGGCGCCGGCAGCGCGCGCATGGCGAGCTTCGCCGATACCGCCGGCAACGGACCATGCGACTTTTCCACCTGGCGCTCGATGTCCAGCACGATGCGCTCCGCTTCCTCGGCGCGGCCGTGGCGGATCAGCCACCGCGGGCTTTCGGGCACGTGGCGGCGCACGAGCAGGATGGCGAGGCCGAGCACGCCGCCGGTCAGGAAGGCGAGGCGCCAGCCCCACGTCGCGCCGGCCCAGTCCGGCTGCAGCAGCACGATCGAGAGTCCGGCGCCCATTGCCGCGCCCACCCAGAAGGTGCCGTTGATGGCGAGGTCGACGGTGCCGCGCAGGCGCGCCGGGATCAGCTCGTCAATCGCCGAGTTGATGGCGGCGTATTCGCCGCCGATGCCAAAGCCGGTGAGGAAGCGGCAGAGCGCGAACGACCACAGGTCGAAGGAGAACGCGGTGAGCACCGTCGACACGAGGTAGACGACGAGCGTGACGAGGAACATGCGCTTTCGCCCGAGGCTGTCGGCCATGCGGCCGAAGACGAGCGCGCCGAGCACTGCGCCACCGATATAGGCGGAGGCCGCCCAGCCGATCTCGCCGGCGCTGAGCCCGAGCGTGTCGGGCCGCTGCAGCGCGGGGCCGAGCGAGCCGACGACCGTCACTTCCAGTCCGTCGAGCAGCCACGAGACGCCCAGGGCGATGACCACGCGCCAGTGCCACGCCGACCACGGCAGCCGGTCGAGGCGCGCGGGAATCGCCGTCTCGAGCGGCTCAGTTATCGGGATCGTTGCAACAGTTCGGATCGAGGTCAGTGAGGATGTCGACGAGGAGGAGGAACTTTCGCTCCGGCGGGTAGACGATTCATTGGACCACGCGCAGTGTAGACGCGTGCGATGAAAGCTGTGGGCTCTGCCGTGCGCGCGCTACACGCGGAGCGGAAGCGGTGACCCCGATCCGGCATTTGGGCCGGCGTGAAATCGTGCCATGAGTGCTGGTTAGAATCGATCCGACATGACAAGACAAGCATTGCGCGTTCTGGTCGTCGACGACAACAAGGAACTGG
>DATMIG010000008.1:0-4778 GCA_035554335.1 Burkholderiales bacterium | reverse complement strand
ACGGCGTGGTGCGCGGCAACGTCGCCGCTCTGGCCGAGCAGCCGGGCACGCTCGTCGTGTCCTCCGATGCCCGTATCGACGGTGAGGTCTCCGCCGCCCACATCGTGGTCAACGGGATGATCAACGGCCCCGTCCACGCCTCGGAAACCCTAGAACTCCAGTCGGGTTCTCGGGTCAAAGGAGACGTTTATTACACAACCATCGAAATCCACCAGGGCGCCGTGGTTGATGGCCGCCTCGTTCACCAGGCAGCCGAAATCAAGGGTGTCGAGCTGAAGCTGGCCTCTGGAGGATAATAGGAGCCTATGAACGCTGTGACGGAAATGCCGGCCCCGCTGAACTTCAGCGATAGCGCCGCAAACAAGGTTAAGCAGCTGATCGAGGAAGAAGGCAACCCGGAGCTCAAGCTCCGCGTGTTCGTCACCGGCGGCGGCTGCTCGGGCTTCCAGTACGGCTTCACCTTCGACGAGGTGAAGAACGAGGATGACGCGGTGATGGAGAAGAACGGCGTCATGCTCCTCATCGACCCGATGAGCTACCAGTATCTGGTCGGCGCCGAGATCGATTACCAGGAAGGCCTGGAAGGCGCGCAGTTCGTGATCAAGAACCCCAACGCGCAGAGCACCTGCGGCTGCGGCTCGTCGTTCTCCGTCTGAGCTAGCTCACCATAAAAAAGGCGCCCAATGGGCGCCTTTTTTGTTTGGCGCGTCGCCTTACTCGGCCAGCGCTACTTCGCTGTTTTTCAGTAAGTCGAGCCGCGCGATAAGCGGTTCAGCGTACGAGTGGAATGTGGGCAGCTGCGCCTGCGGGACCGGCGAGGCGGCCGGCATGGCGATCGACATCGGGTTGCGCGCCTGGCCGTTGACCTTGAACTCGTAGTGCAGGTGCGGTCCCGTAGCCCAGCCGGTCATGCCGACGTAGCCGATGGTGTCGTTCTGCGCGACGCGCGCGCCGCGGCGCACGGCGATGCGGCTGAGGTGCCCGTACAACGTCGAATACTGGCCGTTGTGGCGCAGGATGACCACGTTGCCGTAGCCGCCCTTAACCCCGGCGAACTCGACGACTGCGTCGCCGATCGCCCGCACGCGCGTCCCGGTCGGCGCGGCGTAGTCGATGCCCTCATGCTTGCGCCAGCCGCCGCGGATCGGGTGCTTGCGCATGCCGAAGCCGGAGCTCACGCGCGAGAACTCGAGCGGCGCGCGCAGGAACGCCTTGCGCAGGTTGCGGCCGTCCGGCGCGTAGTAGCTGTTGCCGAAATGGACGGCACGCAGCGTGCGCCCCTGGTTGTTGAACTCCGCGGCGAGCAGCCGTCCGGCGCGCACCGGGCGGCCATTGAGCTGATAGACCTCGTACACCACCGTGAAGCGGTCGCCCTTGCGCAGGTCGCGGTAGAAATCGATGTCGCCGCCGAACACGTCGGCGAGCTGCATGGCGATCGAATCCGGGATGTTGGCAGCGTCCGTCGCCGCGAAGAGCGAGCTGCGCACGGTGCTCGACTTCATCATGACGCGCGTGTCGAGCGCCGCCTGCTCTTCGCTCGCGCGATAGCTCTCGCCCTGGCGCGAGATGCGCACGAGCGTGTCGCGCCCGGTGAGAAAACTGATCGATGCCGGCACGCCATCGGCCGACACTTCCGCGCGGACGGTGGTGCCGACGCGCAGCGCTCGCAGCGCAGGCATGCGCACGATGGGATTGATCTGGTCGTCATCCACGCCGAGGCGCTGGAGGAAGCCGGTGAGCGTGTCGCCGCGCTGGAACTGGTCCTCGCGGATGAACTGGGCGGGCCCGGCAACCTCGAGCACCTTGAGCGGCAGGGCTTCGACGATCGGGGAGGCCTGCGGCGCCGGCGTCGCTTCTCCGCTTGGCGCGATGGTGGCGAAGGCGGCGACTGCGCCGGACACGGCGAGCACGGCAATCGCGGCGGTTCGCTTCGCGGTTTGCGTGAGGTTCACGGGCAGCGCCATCGGTGAGCTAGAATCCCTTTCGATTCAGAAGCCTGCGCAGTCTAGCAAACGCTCTCCCAGCCGCCACCCAACATGTCCGCCATTAAGCAGGCCATCCAGACCATCCGTCGGGGATCGGAGGAACTGATCGTCGAGGAGGAGCTCGCCAAAAAACTCTCGAGCGGCCGCAAGTTGCGCGTGAAGCTGGGGCTCGACCCCACCGCACCGGACCTCCATCTGGGCCATACCGTCGTCATCAACAAGCTGCGCGACTTCCAGGAGCTCGGCCACCAGGTGCAGTTCCTGATCGGCGATTTCACCGGGATGATCGGCGATCCGACCGGCAAGAACCAGACGCGGCCGCCGCTGACGCGTGAAGAAATTCTCAAAAACGCGCAGACGTATCGCCAGCAGGTGTTCAAGATCCTGGACCCCGAGCGGACGCAGATCCTGTTCAACTCCGAGTGGAGCGACAAGCTCGGCGCCGAAGGGATGATCCGGCTTGCATCGCGCTATACCGTCGCCCGGCTTCTCGAGCGCGACGACTTCAGCAAGCGCTTCCGCAACAACCAGCCGATCGCCGTGCACGAGCTTCTCTATCCGCTCATGCAGGGCTACGACTCCGTGGCGATGAAGGCCGACGTCGAGCTCGGCGGCACCGACCAGAAGTTCAACCTGCTCGTCGGGCGCGAGCTGCAGAAGGACGCTGGCCAGGAGCCGCAGTGCGTGCTCACCATGCCGCTGCTGGAAGGTCTCGACGGCCGGGACAAGATGTCGAAGTCGCTCGGCAACTATATCGGTATCGCCGAGCCGCCGCAGGAGATGTTCGGCAAGCTGATGTCGATCTCCGACGCGCTCATGTGGCGCTACTTCGAGCTGCTCTCGTTCGAGCCGATGTCGACTATCGAGCGCTGGAAGAAGGAAATTGACGGCGGCGCCAATCCGCGCGACGCAAAAGTGCGCCTCGCCAAGGAAATCGTCGCGCGCTTTCACGGCCAGCCGGCCGCGGATGCGGCCGAGACGGAATTCGACCAGCGCTTCCGCCACGGCGTGCTGCCGGACGACATGCCGGAGGTGACGGTCCAGGCGCCCGCCGAAGGCATTCTGGTGACCCAGATGCTGAAGCAATCGCAACTCACGCCCAGCACTTCGGAGGCCGCGCGCGCCATCGAGCAGGGCGGCGTGAAGATCGACGGCGAGCGGGTCACGGACCGCGGCCTGCGCCTGCTGCCCGGTAAGACGCTGACCGTGCAGGTCGGTAAGCGCAAGTTCGCGCGGGTGCGCGTTGCCTAGCGAACCGGCCTACGAGGTCTATGCGCTGAAGTACGCGCACCACGCGCGCCGCGCGGCGGAAAACTTCATCGGCGGTGATCCGCACGACGCGCCGATGCCGCTCGATTATTTCGTCTGGCTGATCCGCGGCGCGGGCCGCGAGATCGTCGTCGACACCGGCTTCTCCGCCGCGGTCGCCGCGAAGCGCGGTCGCGATCACATCCGCTGCCCCACTGCGGCGCTCAAGTCCATGGGCGTGGATGCGAGGCAGGTGAAGGATGTGGTGGTGACGCATCTCCACTACGACCATACCGGCAACTTCGATCTCTTTCCCGCCGCGACGCTGCATCTCCAGGAGCTCGAGATGCGCTATGCGACCGGACGCTACATGTGCAGCGAGTGCTTTCGCGGCGCGTTCGACGTCGAAGACATCGTCGGCATGGTGCGGCGCGTCTACGAAGGGCGCGTGCGCTTCCACGATGGCGATGCGCAGCTCGCGCCGGGCATCTCGCTGCATCACATCGGCGGCCATACGATGGGGCTGCAGATCGTGCGCGTCGCGACGCGTCGCGGCTGGTTGGTGCTCGCCTCGGACGCGAGCCACTTCTACGCCAACCTGGAGCAGGGCCGGCCGTTCCCGATCGTCTGGTCGGTCGCCGACATGATGGACGGCTACGAGCGCATGCGCGGGCTCGCCGCGTCGCCCGAGCACATCATCCCGGGGCACGATCCGCTCGTGATGCAGCGCTACCCGGCGCCCGAGCGCTCGCTCGAAGGCGTGGTGGTGCGTTTAGACTAGAAGCAGCAGGAGGAGCAGATGAGAACAAAATTGCTGGTCGCCGCGCTCGCGGCGGCCGCCGCATTCCCGGTTCACGCGCAATCGGGCAAGACCCTCAAGATGCAATCGACCTGGCCGGCGAGCCTCACCTTGCAGGACAATTTCCGCTATTTCGCCGAGCGCGTCGACCGGCTCACTGCCAGCCAACTGAAGATTGATGCCATGCCGGCCGGTCAGGTGGTGCCCGCGTTCGAGGTGCTCGACGCGACCCACAAGAAAGTGCTCGATGGCGCCCATGCCGTCTCGTACTACTGGGTGGGCAAGAACAAGGCGGCGACGCTGTTCTCGTCCACGCCGGCCGGGCCCTTCGGCATGGACCAGATCGACTTCATCGGCTGGCTCTACGAGGGCGGCGGGCTCGACCTCTGGTGGGAGTTCTACCAGAAGGAGCTGAAGCTGAACGTGCTCGCCTTTCCGATCCTGCCGGCGTCGCCGCAGGCTTTCGGCTGGTTCAAGCGGCCGATCAAGAACCTCGCTGACTTCAAGGGCATGAAGTGCCGGCAGACCGGCATCGTCGCCGAGATATTCCAGAAGATGGGCATGCAGACGGTGAACATGCCCGGCGGCGAGATCATCCCGGCCGCGCAGCGCGGCGTCATCGACTGCGCCGAATGGGTCGGCGGCATCGAGGACCTGCGCCTCGGCCTGCCGTCGGTGTGGAAGTACCACTACGTGCCCGGCCTGCACGAGTCGAGCGCGGTGGGCGAGCTCATCATCAACACCGA
>DATMIG010000007.1:0-16097 GCA_035554335.1 Burkholderiales bacterium | reverse complement strand
AGAGCTCGATCTGGGCGAGCGTCTGGTTGGCGAAGGAGGAGCTCATCACGTACGACGGATGGCCGGTGCCGCAGCCGAGGTTCACCAGCCGTCCTTCGGCCAGCATGATGATGCGCTTGCCGTCGGGGAAGATGACGTGGTCCACCTGCGGTTTGATGTTTTCCCACCGGTACTTCTTCAGGCCGGCGATGTCGATCTCGTTGTCGAAGTGGCCGATGTTGCACACGATCGCATTGTTCTTCATGCGCTTCATGTGGTCGTGGGTGATGACGTTGAAGTTGCCCGTCGCCGTGACGAAGATGTCGGCCTTGTCGGCGGCGTAGTCCATCGTCACCACGCGATAGCCTTCCATCGCCGCCTGCAGCGCACAGATCGGGTCGATCTCGGTCACCCACACCTGCGCCTGCAGCCCGCGCAGCGCCTGGGCCGAGCCTTTGCCGACTTCGCCGAAGCCGGCGACGACCGCCACCTTGCCGGCGACCATCACGTCGGTCGCGCGCTTGATGCCGTCGACGAGCGACTCGCGGCAGCCGTAGATGTTGTCGAACTTCGACTTCGTCACCGAGTCGTTCACGTTGATGGCCGGGAAGAGGAGCTTCTTCTCCTTGGCCATCTGGTAGAGGCGGTGCACGCCGGTGGTCGTTTCTTCCGTCACGCCCTTGATGTCCTTGCCCATCTGCGCGTACCAGCTCGGGTTGCGCTTCTTGATGGAAGCGAAGAGATACTGCTCTTCCTCGCTCTTCGGATTGGCGATGAGCGACGGGTCCTTCTGCACGCGCTGGCCGAGGTGGATGAGCAGCGTGGCGTCGCCGCCGTCGTCGAGGATCATGTTCGGGCCTTTGCCCTCGCCGAACTCGAAGATCTTGTGCGTGAATTCCCAGTACTCTTCGAGCGACTCGCCCTTGTAGGCGAAGACCGGCGTGCCGGCCGCCGCGATGGCCGCCGCCGCGTGGTCCTGGGTCGAGAAGACGTTGCACGATGCCCAGCGGACGTCCGCGCCCAGGGCCTCGAGGGTCTGGATCAGCACGGCCGTCTGGATGGTCATGTGCAGCGACCCGGCGATGCGGGCGCCGCGCAGCGGCTGGCTGGCGCGGTACTCCTCGCGGATCGCCATCAGGGCCGGCATCTCGGACTCGGCGATGGCGGCGGCGGCGTGGTCCTGCGTCGAGAAGATGTTGCAGGACGCCCAGCGCACTTCGGCGCCGAGCGCCTTCAGCGTCTCGATCAGCACCGCGGTCTGGATCGTCATGTGGAGCGACCCGGCGATGCGCGCGCCCTTCAGCGGCTGCTTGGCCGCGTACTCCGCGCGGATCGCCATGAGCGCCGGCATCTCGGACTCGGCGATGGCGATCTCCTTGCGCCCCCAGTCGGCGAGCGAAAGGTCGGCGACGCGGAAATCGGAAAACTTCGAATCGGCTGCTTTCATTTGTTTACGGCCTCCGGAAAGACAAAGCGCCCGCACCGTTTCCAGTGCGAGCGCCGTTGAATTTAGCTGAGCCTGACCCCTGGTTTGTGCCCGGGACGCAACGCTCCTCAGCGGGGCGCATTCTAACCGGTCCAATTTCCTTTTTCTACCCTCGGAAAGCCTGCATTCTTCGGTCGATGAACGCGTCCATCGTGGCGAGCGTGGTGTTCCTGAAGATCCAGGAGTTCGGCCGCCGCCCGGCGAGCGAGCAGGCGCGCCTGCGCGCGCAGCTCGAGGCGGTCGTCGCCGTGGTGACGGCGGAAGTGCCGCCCGCGAGCCGCATCGTGCTCGAGGCGTCCGACGGCGCGGCGATCGTCTTCATTGCCGACCCCGAGGCCGCGCTGCGGCTCGCGCGGCGGGCGCTGACGGCGTCCGCGGCGGGGCTGCCGCTTTCCGCGGGACTCAACCATGGCGCGCTGCAGCTTTCCGGCAAGAAGGGCGCGGAAGGCAGCCGCGGCGACGGCATCGCGGTCGCGGCGAGCATCGCCGAGTCGGCGCCCTCGTCGCGGCTCCTCGCTTCGCGCTCGTTCCGCGATGCGCTCGCCGATGCGGCGCCGGGCGCGGAAGCCGAGCTCGTCTCCGCCGGCACGTTCACGGACGCCGGTCTGCGCGCGCATGAGGTATTCACCCCAGATCCGCGCGCGCTGGCGCGCCGGCGACGCCGCTACGGCATGGTGGGAGCGACGCTCGCGATCGCCCTGCTCGCTGCCGGCATCGGCTGGCGCATCACCACCGACGGGCAGGCCTCGTTCATCGCGCCCGCAATGGCGCATCCGTACGTGCGCGCCTTCGTGCACCGTGTGAACCCCTGATGGCGAAGAAGACGACGAAGATCGGCCGCTACAAGGTCCTCGGCGAGCTCGGCCGCGGCGCGATGGGCATCGTCTACAAGGCCGAGGATCCGAACCTCGACCGCGTCGTCGCGCTGAAGACCATCATCCTCGCCAGCGACGCCGACGGCGCGGCCGAATATCGCAAGCGCTTCTTGCTCGAGGCGAAGGCGGCCGGCAAGCTGAACCACCCGAACGTCGTCACCACCTTCGATTGCGGCGACCACGACGGCATGGCCTATCTCGCCATGGAGCTCGTCGAAGGCACGGACCTGCGCACGCGTCTTACGAGCGACGGCGTGACCCCGCTCGAGGCGGTGGACATCGTGCGCCAGGTGGCGGAAGGCCTCGCCTATGCGCACGAGCGCGGCGTCGTGCATCGCGACATCAAGCCCGCCAATATCATGATCGACGCGCAGGGCCGCGCGAAGCTGATGGACTTCGGCCTCGCGCGCATGCGGCTCGCCGACCACAAGACCACCACCGGCATGGTGCTCGGCACGCCGCGCTACATGTCGCCGGAGCAGATCGCCGGCGAGCCGGTCGACGCGCGCTCGGACATCTTCTCGCTCGGCATCGTGCTCTACGAGGCGCTCACCGGCACGCGGCTCTTCTCCGGCGAAGGCATCGAGCAGGTGCAGCACAGCATCATGAACGTCGACCCGGTGCCGCCGACGCGCGTGACGCCGGGGATCCCGGCGATGCTCGACTTCGTCGTGGCGCGTGCGCTGAAGCGCGACCCGAAGGTGCGTTATCAGGATGCGCGCGAGTTCGCCGGTGATCTCGCGACCTGCGTCGCCGAGCTGCGCAGCGTCGAGAATTCGGCCGACAGCGGCAGCCGCACCGTGCGGATGGAGCCGTCGGGCGGCAAGGTGGAAGACGCGCCGGCGGCGCGCGCCATCGCCGTCGACACGCGCCTGCCGCTTTCGCATCTCTTCGACAACACGGCGGCGCTGAAGCGAGTTTCGTCAGCGAAGGACCTCGCGCGCCTGCCGCGGCGCGTCGGCCTCCTGCGCCGCGTGTTCGTCGACGCCGCCGTGCGGCGGCTCTTCATTCTGCTGCTCTTCGCCGGCGCGGCCAGCGCCTACCTCACGCTCGTCTAGCCCTCGAAGGTGATGAGCCCCATGCCGGTGGTCATGGGCGCGTAGTAATGGCGCTGCAAGCGCTTGCCGCGCGCGGCGCCGCGCATCGTGAGCCACATGATGAGCTCGACCGCCTCGGCGCCGGCTTCTTCCATGATCTTCTGGTGCGTGATGGTCGCCAGCTCCTCCGGCGCCGCTTCGAGCTGGTCCATGAACCACTGGTCGAACTTCTCGTTCATGAAGCCGAAGCGCTTGCCCTGCAGCTGGTGGGACATGCCACCGGTGCCCAAGACGACGACGCGTACGTCCTTGGGGTAGCTGGCGATGGCAGCGTGCAGAGCCTGGCCGAGCCGGTAGCAGCGCCGCGCGGTCGGCAGCGGGTGCTGCACCACGTTCACCTGCAGCGGAATAGCGCGCACCGGCCAGGCGTCTTTCCCGTGCGGAAAGCAGAGGTTCATCGGCACGAGGAAGCCGTGCTCGACCGCGATCTCCTGGCAGAGCGTCAGATCGAACTCGTGCTCATAGATGAGCGCTTCCGACAGGTGGATCGACAAGTCCAGGTCTCCCGTCACTTCCGGCAACGGCCGCGTGCCGAAGCCTTCGTCGCCGATCGGATAGCGGTCCGCGACGCCGAGCGCGAAGGTCGGGTACTTGTCGAAGCTGAAATCGGCGGCGTGGTCGTTATAGACGACGATGGCGATGTCGGGCTTAAGCTTTGCCAGCCATTCGCGCACGGGCACATACGCATCGAAGAGCGGCTTCCACGCCGGCTCCTGTGTCCGGTTGCGGTCCACCACCGGGCCGACCGATGGCACATGCGAGAGGCCGATGCCGCCGACGATCTTGCCCATTACCGCGCGTCGCTGATCTTGCGGGTGGCCAGGAACTGCTGGTAGGTCTCGCCGCGCATCTGCGCGCCCATCTGGTAGAGACCGTTGCCGGTGACCGAGCCGATCTTCAGCAGGTAATAGATGTTGGTGCCGGCCTCGATCAGGCCCTTGAAGTCGCGGTTGCGGATGAGCGCCTGCTCCTCATCCGTGAGCTTGAAGCGCGCCATGTAGGCCTGCTCGTCGCGCTTGAAAGCGTCACGCTCCGCCGGCGAGCAGAGCGCGGCGCATAACCGGTTCAGCCGCTTCCCGCGCTGCGAAAGCCGCAGGTCGAAGATGCTGGTATCCGGAATGGCTCCGGTTACTTGCCGCCCCATACCTCGTTCGCCACATCGATGCAGAGCTTGAGCTTGGCCTTCTCCTGCTCCACGGTGAGGTTGTTGCCGTGGTGGGTGCTGGAGAAGCCGCACTGCGGCGAGATGCAGAGGTTCTCGAGCGGCACGAACTTCGCCGCCGCGTCGATGCGGCGCTTGAGCGCGTCCTTCGCTTCGAGCTGCGGCAGCTTAGAGCTGACGAGACCGAGCACGACTTTCTTCCCCTTCGGCACGAAACGCAGGGGCTCGAAACCGCCCGAGCGCTCGTCGTCGTACTCGAGGAAGAAGCCGTCCACGTTGAGGCCGTTGAACACGCCGTCGGCGACGAAGTCCGCGTACGCGCCCGCGGCTAGCCACGTGCTCTTGAAGTTGCCGCGGCAGGTGTGGATGCAGACGGTCATGTCGTCCGGCACATCCTTGATCGCCTCGTTCACCGCCTTGGCGTACATCGCCGCGTCCTTCTTCGGATCTTCGCCCTGGCTGCGGAACTGGTCCTGCACCTTCGGGTCGCCCCACATCGCGATCGTCGTGTCGTCGATCTGCAGGTAGCGGCAGCCCGCCTTGTAGAGGTCGGCGATCTCTTCGCGATAGGCGCGAGTCACGTCGGCCCAGAACTCGTCGAGGTTCGGATACATCTTGTGCAGCGAGTCGCGATCGCTACGCGCATGGGCCATCGCCGGCGACGGCATGGTGAACTTTGGCGTGCCCTTGGTGACGAGGGACTTCAGATACTTGAAGTGATCCAGCATCGACGGCTTCGTGCGGCGCACCTTGCCGACGTACTTGAAGAGCGGCGGCTGTTCGTCGGTGGCGTGGAAGGTGGCGAACTTGTTGACCGTGAGGTCGATGCCGTCGAAGCCGTGGATGAAGTCGATGTGCCAGAAGTCGCGGCGGAACTCGCCGTCGGTGATCGACTGCAGGCCGAGCGACTCCTGCAGCTTCACCACCTCGCGGATGTCCTTGTCCTGGATCTCCTTCAGCTTCTCGTTCGAGAGCTCGCCCTTGCGGTTCTTGGCGCGCGCCTCGTGCAATTCCTGGGGACGCAGCAGGCTGCCGACGTGGTCAGCTCGGAATGGGGGTTTGGGCATCGCGGTCTCCTCAAATGCAAAGGCCCCTCATCGGGGCCTTTGCGCGTTATGCGGTCAGTTATGCCGCCTGTTTCAGCGCCAGCGCCTTGTCGGTTGCTTCCCACGAGAAGTCGCGATCTTCACGGCCGAAGTGGCCGTAGGAGGCGGTCTTCTCGTAGATCGGACGCAGCAGGTCGAGCATCTGGATGATGCCCTTCGGGCGCAGGTCGAAATGCTTGGTCACCAGCGCGGAAAGCGCGTCGTCGGACATCTTGCCGGTGCCTTGTGTGGTCACCATAACGCTGGTCGGGCGCGCGACGCCGATGGCGTACGAGACCTGCACGAGGCACTTGCTGGCGAGGCCGGCGGCGACGATGTTCTTCGCCACATAGCGCGCGGCGTACGCGGCGGAGCGGTCAACCTTGGAAGGGTCCTTGCCCGAGAACGCGCCACCGCCGTGCGGCGCGGAGCCGCCGTAGGTGTCGACGATGATCTTGCGGCCGGTGACGCCGCAATCGCCCTTCGGCCCGCCGATCTCGAAGGCGCCCGTCGGGTTGACGAGGTAATTCACCTTGCCCTTGATCATGTTCTTCGGCAGGACCGGCTTCAGGATTTCTTCGATCACGGCTTCGGACAGCTTCTTGTGCTCGATGCCGGGCGCATGTTGCGTGGAGAGCACGACCGTGTCGATCGACTCGGGCTTGCCGTTCAAGTAGCGGACGGTGACCTGCGACTTCGCGTCCGGGCGCAGCCAGGCGAGCCTGCCGTTCCGGCGCAGCTCCGCCTGGCGCTCGACCAGGCGATGCGAAAGGAAGATCGGCAGCGGCATGAGGCTCGGCGTTTCGTCGCACGCGTAGCCGAACATGAGGCCCTGGTCGCCCGCGCCTTGCTCGAGGTCGAGGCCCTTGCCTTCATCGACGCCCTGCGCGATGTTGGGCGACTGCTGGCCGTAAGCGAGGAGAACGGTGCACGTAGCCGCATCGAAGCCGATCGACGGATCGGTGTAGCCGATGCGCTTGATGGTGTTGCGCGCCACTTCGTCGTAGTTCACGCGCGCATGCGTGGTGATCTCGCCGGCGAGCACCACCAGGTTGTCCTTGACGAGCGTTTCCGCCGCGACGCGCGAGGTCTTGTCCTGCTTTAGAATCGCGTCGAGCACCGCATCGGAGATCTGGTCGGCGACCTTGTCCGGATGGCCTTCGGATACCGACTCGGAAGTGAAAAGAAAATCGCTCATTGCTGTGCCTGTACGTGTCCCCTTGGAGAAGGCGGCAAGGATAACCCAATTTGCCGTGCTTTCCGCGCCTTAGATGCAGCTCGCCCTGCGCCTGATCGCGCATCTGCCGCTCTCGTTTCTGCACGCGTTGGGAAGCGTCCTCGGCTGGACGATCTATGGGATGTCGCCCACCTACCGGCGCCATCTGCGCGAGAACCTCGCGGCCGCCGGCGTCGACGATGCGGGCGTTCTTCGCGGCGCCATTGCCGCCGCGGGGCGGATGGTGATGGAACTGCCCGCGATCTGGTTTCGTCCACACGCCGACGTCGTCGCGCTCGTTAAAAGCGTGGAGGGCGCCGAGGCCGCCTATGCGGCGCAGCGCTCGGGCAAGGCGCTCCTCTTCCTCACGCCGCACATGGGCGCGTTCGAGATCGCGTCGCTCTACGCCGCGCGCGAGATGCCGATCACCGTTCTGTACCGGCGGCCGAAAGTCGGCTGGATGGAACCGCTCATGCGCGCCGGACGCGAGCGCGCCAACGTGCGGCTCGTGCCCGCCGACCTCACCGGCGTGCGAGAGATGTTCGCGGCGCTGAAGCGCGGCGAGGCGGTCGGCTTCCTGCCGGACCAGGTACCCGGCAAAGGCGAAGGCGAATGGGCCGAGTTCTTCGGCCGGCCCGCCTACACGATGACGCTCGCCGCGAAGCTCGCCGACCGCGGCAACGTCGCGCCGTTCCTCGCCTTCGCACGCCGCCTGCCGCGCGGCGAGGGCTACTCGCTGCACGTGCGTCCGCTGCCCGAGCCGCTGGCCGGCGAGAGCGCGACACGCCGGATCAATCGCGCGCTGGAATCGCTGGTGCGCGAATGTCCCGAGCAATACCTGTGGGGCTATAACCGCTACAAGATCCCGGCCGGCGCGCCGCGGCCCCCTCGATGAGCCGGCTGATCCTCGCGCTGATGTGGCTCGTCCACTGGCTGCCGTTCGGCGCGCTGGCTGCGATCGGCAACGGCATCGGCGCGGTGCTCTTCTGGCTGATCCCCGAGCGGCGGCGCGTCACGCGCATCAATCTGCAGAAGTGCTTCCCGACGATGAGCGAAGCCGAGCGGGAAAGGCTCGCGCGCGGCGCGTTCAAGGCTTTCTGCCGCGGCTTCATCGACCGCGCGGTGCTGTGGTGGGCGCCGCCGGAGCGCATCAAGGACATGGTGCGCCTCGCCGGTATCGAGCACCTCGAGGCGGCCGGCTCGCGGGTCGTGCTGCTCGGACCGCACTTCGCCGGCGTCGAGGCGGGCGGCACGCGCCTCTCGATCGACATCGACATGTCCACCCTCTACCAGCACCAGAAGGATCCGGTGCTGGACCGCCATCTCCTCAAGGCGCGCACCCGCTTTCGACCGAACGACCGCATCGTTTCCCGCCAGCAGGGGCTGCGCAAGGTGCTGCGCTGGATCAATGCCGGTATTCCGTTCTACTACCTTCCGGACCTCGACTTCGGCCGGAAGGGCACGGTGTTCGTGCCGTTCTTCGGCGTGCCGGCGTCGACGGCGGTCGGCTTGTCGTATATTGCCCGCACTACCGGCGCCGCCGTCGTCCCCTGCGTGACGCGCATGCTGCCGGAAGGCGGTTACGTGGCGCAGTTCTATCCTGCCTGGACGAATTTTCCGAGCGGCGACGAAACGGCGGACGCGCGCCGCATGATGGCGTTCGTCGAGGAGCGCGTGCTCGAGATGCCCGAGCAATACCACTGGCTGCACAAGCGATTCAAGACGCGTCCCGAAGGAGAAGCGAGGTTCTATTGAAAGCTGCAGTCATCGGCGCGGGCCACATGGGCCGCTACCACGCGCAGAAGCTCGCGCGCCTCACGCAGCTCGTCGGCGTGGTGGATGCCGACCTCGCCCGGGCGCGGGAGCTCGCCGACCAGCTCGGCGGTGCGGCGCTGTCCGACTATCGCGAGCTTTTCGGCAAGGCCGACGCGGCGGTCATCGCCGTGCCGACGGACCGGCACCACGCCATCGCGCGCGATTGCCTGCAGCACGGACTGCATCTCCTGATCGAGAAGCCCATCGCCACCACGCTCGCCGAAGCCGATGAGCTGATCGCGCTCGCTGAGAAAAAACGCGTGGTGCTGCAGACGGGTCACGTCGAGCGCTACAACAAGTCGTTCCGCGCCCTCGCCCAGCGCATGGACCGCCCGGTGTTCGTCGAGGCGGAGCGGCTGGCGGCGTTCAAGCAGCGCGGCGCGGAAGTCGACGTGGTGCTCGACCTCATGATCCACGACCTCGACCTCGCCTGCGCGCTGGCGCGTGCCGAGCCCACGAACGTCAGTGCGACCGGGTTTCGGGTGCTCACGCGCGACATCGACATCGCGAACGCGCGCATCGAGTTCGCGAACGGCTTCGTCGCCAACCTTTCGGCCAGCCGCGTGAGCCAGGCCGCGGTGCGCAAGCTGCGCGTGTTCCAGCAGGACCTGTACGTGTCGGCCGACCTGCAGACCGGCAAGCTGCGCTATGTCGGGCAGCGCGAGGGCGCCATCGAGGTGAAGGACGAGACGCACGAAGGCGGCGACGCGCTCGCCGACCAGGCCGCGGCGTTCGTGTCGGCCATCGAGAAGCACGCCGCCGTGCCCGTCGACGGGCGCCAGGGGCGCCAAGTGCTGGACCTCGCGCTCACCGTCGGGCGGCTGGTGCGCGAGCGGCTGGAGCGTTTCAAGTGAAGCTGCCCTTTACGAAGATGCAGGGCGCCGGCAACGACTTCGTCGTGCTGGACTGCACGCGCACGCCGTTCAACCTCTCCCGCCACCAGCTGCGCAGGATCGCGGACCGCCACCTGGGCGTGGGCTGCGACCAGATCCTGGTCGTCGAGTCGTCCCGGTCGGGCGCCGACTTCCGCTACCGCATCTTCAACGCCGACGGCGGTGAGGTCGAGCAGTGTGGCAATGGCGCGCGCTGCTTCGTCAAGTTCGTCCACGGCCACGGCCTCACCACCAAGCGCGAGATCGCGGTGGAGACGCTCGGCGGCACGATTCGCCCGCGTCTGGAGGCCGATGGCGAAGTCAGCGTCGACATGGGTTCGCCCGTGTATTCCGGCATCGAAACCGTCGACGGCGCGCAAGTGGCGATCGTGTCGATGGGCAATCCGCACGCGGTGCAAGTCGTCGCCGACGTGGCGAATGCGCCCGTCAACAGCCAGGGCCCCAGGATCGAGCGGCATCCGCGCTTTCCGCACGGCGTGAATGCCGGCTATTTCGAGGTGGTGGATCGCCACCGGATCAAGCTGCGCGTCTGGGAGCGCGGCGCGGGCGAGACGCTGTCGTGCGGTACCGGCGCTTGCGCGGCGGTGGTGACGGCGATCGAGCGCAAGCTCGCCGATTCGCCGGTCCAGGTCGAAACGCGCGGCGGCACGTTGACCATCTCTTGGGCGGGCGGCGACAATCCGGTGATCATGAAAGGCCCCGCACAAGCTGTCTTTGAGGGCACTCTGGAACTAGAAGAACAATGAACCCCGACGACCTCGCCCGCTTCCTGCGCGCCAACCCGCAGTTCTTCGACCAGAATCCCGAGCTCCTCGAATCGATCCACGTGCCGCATCCGTACGGCGGCCGGGCGATTCCGCTCGCCGAGCGCCAGACGGTCGCGCTGCGCGAGAAGGTGAAGGGACTGGAGGTGCGCCTCGCCGAGCTGATCAAGTTCGCCGAGGAGAACGACCAGATCAGCGAGAAGGTGCACCGCCTGTCGGTCGCGATGGCGGGCGCGCGCGACTTTCCCGCGCTGACGCGCTCGCTCTACTTCCACCTGCGCGAGGATTTCGCCGTGCCGCACGTCACGCTGCGCGTCTGGGGCAAGGCCGTGCCGGCCGACTTCGACGAAGCGCAGGCGGTGAGCGACGCGCAGCGCCAGCAGGCCGCGACGATGGGTGCGCCGCAGTGCGGCCCGGCGCAGGGCAACGCGTTCGCCGCCTGGTTCGGCGAGCTGTCGGAGCACATCCGCTCGATCGCGCTCGTGCCGCTCGGCGACACCGCGGTGTTCGGCGTGCTGGCCCTGGCGAGCGAGGATGCGAAGCGCTTCTACCCGGAGATGGGCACGCTGTACCTGCGGCGGATCGGCGAGCTCTGCGCCGCGGGTGTCACGGCCCGGCTGTAAGTGGACCAAAAGCTGGCGCACGAGTATCTCGATGCGCTGAAGCACAAGCGGCGCCTTGCCGGCGCCACGCTCGACAACTACGCGCGCGCGCTCGATGTGCTGCTCGCGCTGCGCAGCGGCAAATCCCTGCAGTCCCTCGATGCCACGGAAGTCCGGCGCTCGGTCGCCATCCTGCACAGCAAAGGACTGTCGCCGCGCACGCTGGCCCTGGTACTTAGTGCGTGGCGCGGCTGGTTCAACTGGCTCGTGCGCCATCGCGGCTTCAAGGCCAATCCGGTGCTCGGCGTGCGCGCGCCGAAAGCCGCGCGTCCGCTGCCGAAGGCGCTGTCGGTCGAAGCGGCGCAGCGCCTGCTGGACAACAAGGAGGACGGCGTTGCCGGCGCGCGCGATCGGGCGATGTTCGAGCTCCTTTATTCCTCGGGCCTGCGGCGCGCCGAGCTCATCGGCTTGGACGCGGCCGACGGACGCGTCGATCTCAGGCAGGGCGAGGTCACCGTCACCGGCAAAGGCTCGAAGACGCGCACCGTGCCGATCGGCGCGAAGGCGCGCGAGGCGCTGCGCGCCTGGCTCGGCGTGCGCAACCAGCTCGCGCGCCCGGACGAGAAGGCGCTCTTCGTCGGCTCGCGCGGGCGACGGATCTCGGCCGCCATGGTCGGCGCGCGCCTCGCCGCGTGGGGCCGCGCGAGCGGCCTGCCGGAGCGCGTGCATCCGCACATGCTGCGGCACTCCTTCGCCACGCACGTGCTGCAATCGTCGCAGGACCTGCGCGCGGTGCAGGAGATGCTCGGCCACTCGAGCATCTCGACCACGCAGATCTACACCCACCTCGACTTCCAGGCGCTGGCGAAGGTGTACGACGCCGCGCATCCACGGGCCCGGAAGAAATGATTCAGCTCAAGCCCGGCCGGGAGAAATCGCTCCGCCGCCGGCACCCGTGGATTTTTTCGGGCGCGGTGGAGAAGGTGGCCGGCAAGCCGGGCGCCGGGGACACGATCGACGTGAAGGACAAGGCGGGAAAGGTGTGGGCGAAGGCGGCCTACAGCCCGCAGTCGCAGATCCGCGCGCGCGTGTGGACGTTCGACGCGGCCGAGGAGGTCGATGCGGCCTTCTTCCGCAACCGCATCATGCGCGCCGTTGCGCTGCGCGAAGGCTTGCATGCAGCAAAGGTGGGCAACGCCCTGCGCCTGGTGCACGGCGAGTCGGACGGCCTGCCGGGACTCATCGTCGATCGCTATGCCGATGTGCTGGTCGCGCAGTTCCTATCTGCCGGCGTCGAGCGCTGGCGCGACCCGATCCTCGACGCGCTCGCCGAGCTCACCGGCTGCGAAGCGATCTACGAGCGCTCGGACGCCGAGACGCGCAAGCTCGAAGGCCTTGCGCCGCGCTCGGGCTTCGTGCGCGGCAATCGAGCGGCGGCGCGCTGTCCCATCATCGAGTACGGGCTCAATTTCAAGGTGGATGTCGAGCAGGGGCAGAAGACCGGCTTCTTCCTCGACCAGCGCGAGAACCGGCAGCGCGTGCGCGCGCTGGCGAGCGGCCGCGAGGTGCTCGACGGGTTTTCCTACACCGGCGGCTTCGCCATCAACGCGCTCGCCGGCGGCGCGAAGCGCGTGCTGGCGATCGAGAGCTCGGGTCCTTCGCTCGAGGTGGCGCGCGAGAACGTGGCGGCGAACGCCGTCGATGCGTCGAGGGTGGAATTCGTCGAGGCGGACGTTTTCAAGCACCTGCGCAGGCTGCGCGACGAAGGCGCGCAGTTCGACCTCGCGGTGCTCGATCCGCCGAAGTTCGCGCCCACCGCGGCGCAGGCGAAGAATGCCGCGCGCGCCTACAAGGACATCAACCTGCTCGCCTTCAAGCTGCTGCGCCCCGGCGGCCTGCTCGCCACCTTCTCCTGCTCGGGCGGCGTCGAACCCGCGCTCTTCCAGTCGATCGTCGCCGGCGCGGCGCTCGACGCCGGAGTCGAAGCGAAGATCCTCGAGCGCTTCGGCGCCGCCGCCGATCATCCGGTGGCGCTGGAATTTCCCGAGGGCGACTACCTGAAGGGTTTGCTCGTCCTGCGCAGCGCCTGAGCGGCGCGAGCGATCACGTCCGCCCAGTCGCCGTCCCTCGTTTGCCGGAAAAGCCGCATCGTCGGATACCACGGCGTGGTATCGCCTTCCAGCCGGTACCGCCAGTCCGGCACCGTGGAGAGAAGGACCCACGTCGGCGCCGCCATCGCGCCCGCGAGGTTGGCGACCGACGTGTCCACCGTGATGACGAGATCGAGCTGCGCGATGAAGGCGGCCGTGTCGGCGAAATCGTGGATGTGCGGCGCGAGATCGACGAAGCGCATGCCTGCAGGCGGCGACGCCGCCTGCGCGGCGCCGGCGCCCTTCTGCAGCGAATAGAAAGTGGCGCCCGGCGTCTCGCCGAGCGGCGCTAGCAGCTCGAGGGTCAGCGATCGCTTGCGATCGTCGCCCTGCCGCGGCTCCCCGGCCCAGACCAGGCCGATATTGGGACCGGGTGAGGAAATGCGCCGCGGCGCATCCGCCGGCGGCCGCACATAGGCGCCGGTCCACGGCACCGTCCGCAGCGTGGTGCCGAACACGCCCGGCAGGCTCATCATCGGCAGGTGCGCGTCGAAGCGCGGCAGCGGCTCGCCCGGCGCATGCACGGACGTCACGCCCGGCGTGGCGGCGAGCAGGCGCTTGAGCTGCGCCTGGCACTCGACGACGACCGCCTTGCAACGCTCGCCGACCAATGCTGCGTAGCGAACGAGCTGCAGGGTATCGCCGAAGCCCTGCTCGGCATGCAGCAGGATCGCGCCGCCGGGGAGGCGCTCGCCGTTCCATATGGGCTGGCGAAGCGCGCGCATCGGCGAGCTGAACGCCTTCACGCGCCAGCGCCACTCATACTCGCGCCAGCCTTCCTCGTACTCGCCGCAGAGCAGCAACTCAATGCCGCGAGCAAAGTGCGCTTCCGGCAGATCGGGATCGTAGGCGATCGCGCGGCCGTACGATGCAATCGCCTCGCGATGCCGGCCGAGCTCGCGATACACGTTGGCGAGGTCGGTATGGGCCTGCGCGTCGCGCGGGTTCTCTCGGAGCAGTCGCTGGAATCCGGCGATCGCCTTCTCCGCGGCGTTCTCATCGCGCAGGATCGAAGCGAGGTTCTGGTTCGCCTGCGGCAGCGACGGGTCGAGCGCCAGCGCGCGCCGGTAGCTTTCGACCGCCGCTTGCAGCTGGCCCTGCATCTGCAGCACGGCGCCGAGATTGTTGTGCGCCTTTGCGTGATCGCTCTTCAACGAGATCGCGCGGCGGTAATGCGCTTCCGCTTCGCCGAGCTCGCCGTCGTCCTGGCAAAGGCGTCCCATGACGTAGTGCGGACCCGGCGCCGACGCGTCGGCGGCGGCGGCGAGGGACGCCCAACGCATGCCTTCCGCGGTCTGTCGCTCGTCGGCGGCGATGGCCGCCATCAGCGTCAGAGCGCCGGCATCGCTCGGGCTGGCCTGGAGGATCCGCTTGCAGGCAGCGCGCGCTTCGTCGAGCGCGCCTACGCGATAGTGCTCCTGCGCCTGCGCGAGCAGCCGGGGCTCGCTCATGAAAATGGATGGCGACGGCCCACCAGCGCCTCGAGCGCCGCCATCTCTTCGTCGGTGTGGCGCTCCATGGCCGCGCGCGCGATCGGCACGCCGCGACGGATCAGGCGCGCCTCATGGTGCTGCGCCGATACCTCGAAGCGCTCATTGAGCGAGGAGCTGACTTCGGTGGTGCCGAAGCAGGTGCAGGCATACGTCCAGTCCGGCGCGGCCTCGAGGTAGACGCCGGTGCCGCGGATACCGATGGTGGAGCTCGGCGTGGCGATGGAGCGGCGCATGCCGCGCTCGAAGGTCGCGCCGAGCGCGCCGGTGAGGAGGCGCAGGAAATCGACGAACGCCTCGCCGGGACGCGACGTGTCGAGGCGCAGGCGGCTGTCCGGCCGCAGGAAGAATGCGTCGTTCCCGACCGTGAACCGGACCTGCCCGTCGGCGCCGGTGGCGAGGGTGTGGCCGGCCTGCAGGGCGCTCTGCCGGGTGGCGGCGAAGCCGTTCAGCGTGACCTCGCCCGAGAGCTCGCGGATGGCGCCGATCCGGGACTGCGCCGACGCCGGAAGCGCCAGGAGCGTGGTGCCGAGCGTGGCGACGAATTGGCGGCGCGAGATCATAGGTAAAATTCCCCGATGCAAGAGCAGAACATGGTCCCCGTCACCATCCTGACGGGATTCCTCGGCGCGGGCAAGACGACCCTCCTCAACCGCATCCTGAAGGAAGACCACGGCCACAAGATCGCCGTGATCGAGAACGAGTTCGGCGAGGTGGGCGTCGACAACGCGATTATTGAAAAGTCCGACGAGCAGATCGTCGAGATGAACAACGGCTGCATCTGCTGCACGGTGCGCGGCGACCTGATCCGCATCCTCGGCACGCTGAAGGAAAAGCGCGACGGCGGCTCGCTCAAGTTCGACCGCGTGGTGATCGAGACCACCGGCATGGCCGACCCCGGCCCGGTCGCGCAGACGTTCTTCACCGACGAGGAGATCGGCAACTACTATCTGCTCGACTCGATCATCACGGTGGTCGACGCGAAGCACGCGCCGAAGCAGCTCGACGAATTCCACGAGGCGCAGGAGCAGGTCGGCTTCGCCGACAAGATCCTCATGTCGAAGACCGACCTCGTGGCGAAGGACGAGGTCGACCAGCTGTCGGTGCGCATCCGCAAGATGAACCCGCGCGCGCCGATCAAGCCGGTGCATTTCGGCGAGATGCCGATCGACGAAGTGCTGGATCTGCGCGGCTTCAACCTGAACGCGATCCTGGAGCTCGATCCCAGCTTCCTCACCGATGCTTCGCACGAGCACCACGACGAGGTCGAGTCCTTCGTCTTCCGCTCCGACAAGCCGTTCAACGGCGAGAAGCTGGAGCAGTTTCTCTCCGGCATGATCCAGGTCTATGGCCCGGACCTGCTGCGCTACAAGGGCATTCTCTGGATGAAGGGCAACCCGCGCCGCGTCGTCTTCCAGGGCGTGCACATGATGATGGGCGGCGACATGGGCAAGCCCTGGGCGAAGAACGAGAAGAAGCAGTC
>DATMIG010000006.1:0-10615 GCA_035554335.1 Burkholderiales bacterium | reverse complement strand
TCCTTGATGCGCTCGGGGTCCGTCTCCACTTTCACGTCCACGTTATTGATCAGCGCGCATTGCGGCTGGGAAAGGGCGACGGTCAGCAATTTGCCCTTCAGCCTGTCCGCGGCCGGCTGCATGAGCGTGGAGTGAAACGGCGCGCTCACCGGCAGCGGCATGGCGCGCTTCGCGCCGCGCGCCTTGCATTTCTCGATCGCGCGATCGACCGCCGCCTTTTCCCCCGCGATCACCACCTGGCCGGGCGAATTGAAGTTCACCGCCTGCACCACGCCGCCGGCTTCGGCGCACGCCGCGATGACGTGCTCGTCGTCGAGGTTCAGGATCGCCGCCATTGCGCCCTGCCCCTGCGGCACGGCCTCCTGCATGGACTGCGCGCGAAAGCGCACGAGCGGCAGCGCGTCTTCGAACTTCAATGCCCCCGCAGCGGTGAGCGCGGTGTACTCGCCGAGGCTGTGACCCGCGACGATCTCGGGCGCCGGCCCGCCGAGCGCGCGCCACGCACGGTAGACGGCATAACCGGCGCTCACCATCGCGGGCTGCGTGTTGACCGTCTGGTTGAGCGCTTCCGCAGGACCCTGGTCCATCAGCTTCACGAAATCCACGCCGAGCACCTGCGCCGCCTTGTCGATCACCGCGGCGACCTGCGGCAGGCCGTCGTAGCCCTTCAGCATGCCGACCGATTGCGAGCCCTGACCGGGGAAAACCATCGCGAGCTTCATAAGGTCACCAACGAAGAGCCCCACGTGAATCCGCCGCCCACGCCCTGCAGCAGCACGCGCTGGCCGGGGCGGATCTTGCCCGCGCGCACGAATTCGTCGAGCGCGAGAGGTACCGATGCTGCGGAAGTGTTGCCATGATGGTCGACGGTGACCACCAGCCGCTCGCGCGGCAGGCCGAGCCTTTTCGCCGTGGCTTCGAGGATGCGCACGTTCGCCTGGTGCGGGATCAGCCAGTCGACGTCCTCGAGCTTCATGTGCGCCGCCTCGACCGTCTCGCGCGCCGATTCCTCCAGCACGCGCACCGCGAACTTGAATACCGCCTGCCCGTCCATTTTGAGGAACGGCGTGCCGACGATCGCGCCACCGCTCACGTTGCCGGCGACATTGAGGATGCCGGCGTGGCTTCCATCCGCGCGGAGGACGCTGGCGTGTATTCCGGGTTTATCAGAAGAAGTCAAAACCACTGCGCCGGCACCGTCGCCAAAGAGCACGCACGTCGCGCGGTCGCTCCAGTCGAGGATGCGCGAGAAGACTTCCGCGCCGACGACCAGCGCCTTCTTGTTCGCGCCGCTGCGGATGAAGGCATCCGCCGTCGCGAGACCGTACACAAACCCCGAGCACACCGCCTGCACATCGAATGCCGCGCCGCCTTTGATGCCCAGCTTGGCCTGCAGCAGGCATGCGGTGCTCGGGAAGACATAGTCCGGCGTGGAAGTGGCAACGACGATCAAATCGATGTCGCCCGGCTGCAGATCCGCCGCCTGCAGCGCGTTGCGGCACGCGGCGAGCGCGAGGTCGCTCGAGGTCTGCTCCTTCTCCGCGATGTGGCGCTGCGCGATGCCGGTGCGCTCGCGGATCCAGGCGTCGTTGGTGTCGAGCCCGCGCTTCGCGAAGTCGGCATTGGTCACCACCTGCTTCGGCAGGTAGCTGCCGGTGCCGACGATGCGTGAATAGGTCATGGCGCCGGCACCATGATCTGCGCCATCCGCTCGGCGATAAGCTGCGGCACGTTGTTCCGCACTTCTTCGACCGCGCTCTCCAGCGCATGCGCGAAGGCGCGCGCGTCGGCCGAGCCGTGGCTCTTGATCACGATGCCCTTCAAGCCGACCAGCGTGGCGCCGTTGTACTTCGCCGGATCCATGCGCGCGCGCAAAGCGTTGATGACGGGTGTGGCGACGAGCGCGGCGAGCATGTTCCACGGCGTGCGCTTGAACTCCTCGCGCAGGAATCCGGTGATCATCTTCGCCACGCCTTCCGAAGCCTTGAGCAGCGAGTTGCCGACGAAACCGTCGCACACCACGACGTCGGTCGTGCCCTTGTAGATGTCGTCGCCTTCGACGTTGCCGTAGAAATTGAGGCCGCTCGTGCGCAGGAGCTCCGCGGCGCGCTTCACGGTGTCGTTTCCCTTGATGTCCTCGACCCCGATGTTGAGCAGCCCCACGCTTGGCCGCTCCTTGTGCTCCACCGCCGCGACCAGCATGGCGCCCATCACGCCGAACTGCATCAGCTGCTCCGGCGTGCAGTCCACGTTGGCGCCGAGGTCCAGCACGTAGGTATAGCCCCCCTTCGAGTTCGGCAGCACGGTGGCGATCGCCGGCCGGTCGATGCCCGGAATGGTCTTCAGCACGAAGCGCGAGATGGCCATCAGCGCGCCGGTGTTCCCGGCGCTAACGGCGGCGTTCGCCTCGCCGCTCTTCACGAGGTTGATGGCGACGCGCATCGACGAGTCCTTCTTGTAGCGCATCGCCTGCGCCGGCGGCTCGTCCATCTCGACCACCTCGCTCGTCGCGTGCACGCGCAGCCGGTCGCGCGAGGCCGCGCCGCGCGCCTTCAGCTCGGCTTCGATCGCTTCGGGCTTGCCGACCAGGATCATGTCGACGTCCGCGACACGGGACTGGAAGTCGAGCGCGGCGGGAACGGTCACATGGGGGCCGTGGTCGCCCCCCATGCAATCCACGGCGAGGGTGACCAGGCGGAGTTACTCGGCCTTGTCGCGGAGGACTTTCTTGCCGCGGTAGAAGCCGGTCGGGCTGATGTGGTGCCGGCGATGCGTCTCGCCGGTGGTCGGCTCGATCGCGACGGCCGGGGTGCTCAGGTGGTCGTGCGAGCGGTGCATGCCGCGCCGCGACGGCGATTTCTTGTTCTGCTGGACTGCCATGTCGATGCTCCTCTGGTTGTCAATGCTTGCGTTGTATCAAGCCGCGCAGGCCTGCGAACGGCGAGCCCGCCGCCCTGTCGTGTCCTTCCGGACGTGCTTCACAATCCTCGTGCCGCGGCGCGTACGGCAGGGCGAGTATCAGCTCGTCCTCGACCAGGTCGCGCAGCGCCATCTCCTTCCCCGCGATGACCCGGCTCGGCGCCTCGACCGTCATCGGGTCGGCGTCGATCTCCGCCTGCGACGCAGCGAGCACCAGCAGCTCGTCCGTGTCCACTTGGTACGCAAGCGGACCGAGGCAGCGCTGGCAACGCAGCTGCAGCGTCGCATGCACCTCGAGACGCAGGCTCGGACGCCCACGCTCGTCGCGCACGCCACTCAGCGTGTACGCCGCTTCGCCTTTGTCGGAAACGATTACGTCCTGGAGGCGCGGAAAGCTGCTCAACGGCAGCGTTCCTTCCTGCGTCGCTCCGGCCGTTGCGAATTCGAAGCCGTCGATCACCGGCTGGTGCGACATAAGGGGCCGGATGATATCATCGTTGGAATTCCGTAGTCAAAACAAAGCCATATCCAAATGAGGGGACAACGCCGGCGCTTGGTTCTCGCCTCCACTTCGCCCTACCGCAAGGAGCTCCTCGGCCGCCTCGGCTTGGCGTTCGAAACCGCGGCGCCCCACACGGACGAGCGTCCCCTCGGCGGTGAATCTCCGCAGGACACGTCGCTTCGCCTGGCCGCCCTCAAGGCGCAAGCGGTTCGCGCGGCGCATCGTGATGCGCTGATCATCGGCTCCGACCAGGTCGCGATGAGCAACGGCCGCCGGCTCGACAAGCCGGGCAACCATGCCAACGCCGTGCGCCAGCTGAGGGCGCTGAGCGGCAAGAGCGCCGATTTCCACACGGCAGTCGCACTTCTCGATGCGGCGAATGGCAGCGTGCAGACGCGCGTCGTGCCGTGCCGGGTGCACTTCCGGCCGCTCGACGACGCGCGCATCGAGCAGTATCTGCAAAAGGAGAAGCCGTACGACTGCGCCGGCAGCGCGAAGGCCGAAGGACTCGGCATTGCGCTCATCGCGCGCATCGAGACCGAAGACCCGACCTCGCTCATCGGCCTGCCGCTCATCGCGCTCACCGAGATGCTGGAGCGCGCCGGCCTGCCTGTCCTTTGATCCTTTACGCGATCCCGACGCCGCTCGGCTCATCGCCCGCGCAGTCGCTGCCGGCAGCGGCGTTGGAGCGCATCCGGCAGCTGAAGGACTTCGTCGCCGAAAATGCCAAGTCCGCCCGCGCCTTCCTTTCCGCCGCCGGAGCCAAGCCGCGGGAGGTGTCCATCACCGAGCTGAGCGAGCATACGGCGGCGGCCGAAGTGCCGAAGCTCCTGCAACCGCTGCGCGACGGCCGTGCGCTCGGGCTGCTGTCGGAAGCCGGTTGTCCCGCGATCGCCGATCCCGGCGCGCTGCTGGTCGAGGCTGCCCATCGCGAGGGCTTTCGCGTGGTGCCGCTGGTCGGCCCCTCCGCCATCACGCTCGCGCTGATGGCGTCGGGCCTCGAAGGCCAGCGCTTCGCGTTCTGCGGCTACCTGCCGCGCGATGCGGGCGAGCGCACGAGACGCATCCGCGAGCTGGAGGCGCGCTCGCGCAAGGAAGCGGAGACGGAGATCTTCATCGAGACGCCGTACCGCAACGACGCCATGGTTTCCAGCCTGCTCGACGCGTGTGCGCCGGCCACGCGGCTGTGCGTGGCGGCCGATCTGACGCTGCCATCGGAATCGGTGGCGACGAAGACCATCGCCGACTGGCGCCGGGCGCCGCCGGCGATCGGCAAGCGCCCGGCGGTGTTTCTCCTGCTAGCGCATCACCGGTAGGGCGCGCAACGCGCTTTCGACGACCGCGTTCGCCATCGAGGCGCCGAAGCGGCGCGCGACCTTCTCGGCGAAGCCTTCCTTCTGCGTGTAGTCGACGATGTCCTCGGCCTTGATGACGTCGCGCGCCACGGTGTCGAGCGTGCCGTAACCGTCGGCGAGACCGAGCTCGACGCTCTTCGCGCCGGTCCAGATCAGGCCGCTGAACATGTCCGGCGTTTCCTTCAGCCGCTTGCCGCGTCCTTCCTTCACGACGTTGATGAACTGCTGGTGCACGTCCTTGATGAGCGTCTTCGCGTATTCCACTTCCTTCGGATCCACCGGCGAGAACGGGTCGAGCATGCCCTTGTGCTCCCCGGCGGTGATGAGGCGGCGGTCGACGCCGAGCTTGTCCATCAGGCCGGTGAAGCCGAAGCCGTTCATCAGCACGCCGATCGAGCCGACGATGCTCGACGGGCTGACGTAGATCTTGTCGGCGCCCGAGGCGACGAAGTAGCCGCCGGAGGCGCAGATGTCCTCGACCACCACGTAGAGCGGGACGTCGGGGTATTTCTTCCGCAGGCGCTTCATCTCGTCGTAGATGGTCTGCGACTGCACCGGGCTGCCGCCGGGCGAGTTGATGCGCAGGATCACGCCCTGCGTGTTCTTGTCCTTGAAGGCGGCCTGCAGCGCGGTGTTGATCTTCTCCGCGCTCGCGTCGTTCCCCGGCGCGATGATGCCGTTCAGCTCGACCATCGCGGTGTGCTTCTTGCCGCTCGCGAGGTCCGCGCGGCCCTCCCAGTCGACGAACGCCACCAGCACGAAGGTGATGTACGCGAAGGTGAGGAACTTGAAGAAAATGCCCCAGCGGCGCCGGCGCTTCTGCTCCGCCAGCGCGTCGCTGGCGAGCTTCGTCACGAGCTCGCGTTCCCAGGAAGCGTTGTTGTCAGTCATCCTCGAATCCTTTGAAGTAAACGTTGCCGTCGCGCTCTTCCACCCGCACCTTCACGAGTGGACTGCCGCCGCAGGGGCCGCCGATGCAGCGGCCGGTCTTGGTCTCGTACGTCGCGCCGTGCGTGGAGCAGATCAGGTCGCGGCCATCGGAGTCGAAAAATACTCCTTCCTGCCAGTCGAGTTCCATCTCCACGTGCGCGCAGCGGTTGAGATAACCCTGCACGCTGCCCTGATAACGCACCACGAACGCCGGCGCCTGCTCGCCGAAATACTCGACCTCGAAGCGCACGCCCTTGCCGGAGTCGACGAGCGCGCCCGAGGCGCAGATCACGTGTTCGCGCTCAACCATTTGCCTAATTCCGCGACGCTGCCGACGCAGGCTTTCGGTGCGCAGGCCCGCAGGTTGTCTTCCGGATGCGCGCCGTACGTCACGGCGAGCCCGTCGACGCCGGCGGCGCGCGCCATTTCCAGATCGTGCGACGTGTCGCCGATCATCAGCGCCGCAGTCGGCGCCACCTCGAATTCGCTCAGCAGCTCGAGCAGCATCGCCGGGTGCGGTTTGGGGTTGGTTTCATCCGCGCAGCGCGAAGACTGGAAATACGGCTTGAGGCCGGTCGAATCCAGCGCACGATCCAGTCCGCGGCGGTTCTTCCCCGTGGCGATGGCCAGCGTGCGCACCTGGCTCATGCCTTCGATCAAATTGCGCATGCCATCGAAAAGCCCCATGCTGTCTTCGCGCATCAGGAAATGGTAGCGGTAGCGCGCGACGAACTCCGACATCTGCTCCGGCCGCAGCTGTGGCACGGCATAGCGCAGCGCGTCGTGCAGGCCGAGGCCGATGACGTGGCTCGCCTGCTCCTTCGTCGGCACGTCGAGCCCGAGATCCGCCGCCGCCAGGCGGATGCACTCCGCGATGGTGCTGGCCGAATCGATGATCGTGCCGTCCCAGTCGAAGACGAGCAGCCGATACCTCATAGGTGCGCGGCGAATGCCGTCATGTCGTCCGGCAGCGGCGCCTGGAGGCGCAGGCGCTCCTGAGTCACGGGATGGGAGAAGGCGAGCCGAGTTGCGTGCAGGAAAAGACGCTTCACGCCTTTCGCGACCAGCTCCCGATTGAGCTCGAAGTCGCCATATTTGTCGTCGCCTAGGACCGGGTGCCCGGCGTGGGCGAGGTGCACGCGGATCTGGTGCGTGCGGCCGGTGAGCAGCCGTACCTCCAGTTGGCTGAATTGCCGCCCCTTCTTGCCGACCTTGACCTTGGTGACGGCGCTCAGGCCGCCGGGTCGTACGCTGACCCGGCGCTCGCCCGCGCCGGTTACATATTTGTGCAGCGGCTCGTCGATGTCGAAAGCGTCCTTGTCCGGCGTGCCCCTGACGATGGTCGTGTAGATCTTTTCCACCTCGCCGTCGCGCAGCATGCGGTGCATTTCGACCAGCGCGCCGCGCTTCTTGCAGACGACCAGCAGCCCCGACGTGTCGCGGTCGAGCCGGTGGGCGAGCTCGAGGAGCTTCGCCTGCGGCCGCGCCGCGCGCAGCGACTCGATCACACCGAAGCTGACGCCGCTGCCCCCGTGCACCGCCACCCCGGCCGGCTTGTCGATGACGAGGAGCGCCGGGTCCTCGTGGACGATGGGAAATTCAGCCGGGCGCGCGGTGGGCGGGCGGGTTGCAATTCTTACCGGAGGCACCCGCACCCGGTCGCCGGCTTGCAGCCGGTAGTCGGGACCGACGCGGCCGCTGTTCACGCGCACCTCGCCGCTGCGCAGAACCCGGTAGACATGGCTTTTCGGGACGCCCTTCAGGCGGCGCAGCAGGAAGTTGTCGATGCGCTGGGCCGCGTTTTCTTCCCCGACCTCCACCACCACGGCCCGCGGCTTGTTTAAGTCATTCATTTTCCAGTATGATCGTCCGGTCGCTTCGAGTTGCGAGGCACAGGAAGTCCGGCAGTGCCGGCACCTGCAACCCGCCTCCTGTAAGGCCACAGCCCTACCTGAAGCGCTGGTTAATTTCGCTCACCGGAAGTAGCGATACTACTAGTAGCGCGCGCAGCGGATTTTCCCTTTCCTTTCTAAAGCCCATCCTTAGGAGAGCGATCCCGGAACGGCAACGTGTCTCCTGCGCGCGCAGGAGAACAACAAGTGAAGCGGATGTTATTCAACGCGACGCAGCAGGAAGAGCTGCGAGTCGCGATCGTCGATGGCCAGAAGCTCATCGACCTCGATATCGAGTCGGCATCAAGGGAGCAGCGCAAGAGCAACATCTATAAAGGCATCATCACCCGCATCGAGCCCAGCCTCGAGGCTGCTTTCGTCGACTATGGCGAAGAGCGGCACGGGTTCCTCCCCTTCAAAGAAGTTTCCCGCAGCTATTTCAAGGACGGCATCGACGTAGGCCGCGCGCGCATCCAGGATGCCCTGCGCGAAGGCCAGGAGCTGATCGTCCAGGTCGAGAAGGACGAGCGCGGCACCAAGGGCGCGGCGCTGACCACGTTCATCAGCCTCGCCGGGCGCTACCTGGTCCTGATGCCGAACAACCCGCGCGGCGGCGGGGTCTCCCGGCGCGTGGAAGGCGAAGACCGCAACGAGCTGCGCGACACGCTCGACCAGCTCCAGCTACCCGACGGCATGAGCGTCATCGCCCGCACCGCGGCGATCGGGCGCAGCGCCGAGGAGCTGAACTGGGACCTGAACTACCTGATGCAGCTCTGGCGCGCGGTCGAAAGCGCCGCCACGGACCAGTCCAAGAAGCCGTTCCTCATCTACCTCGAGTCGAGCCTGGTGATCCGCGCGATCCGCGACTACTTCCAGCCCGACATCGGCGAGATCCTGATCGACACCGAGGAGATTTTCGAGCAGGCCAAGGCGTTCATGCAGACGGTGATGCCCGGCAACGTCGGCAAGGTGAAGTTCTACCGCGACGACGTGCCGCTCTTCTCCCGCTTCCAGATCGAGCACCAGATCGAGAGCGCGTATTCGCGCCAGGTCGCCCTGCCCTCCGGCGGCGCGATCGTCATCGACCACACCGAGGCGCTGGTCGCCATCGACGTCAACTCCGCCCGCGCCACGCGCGGCGGCGACATCGAGGAGACCGCCTACCGCACCAACCTGGAAGCCGCCGAAGAAGTGGCGCGCCAGCTGCGGCTGCGCGACCTCGGGGGGCTGATCGTCATCGACTTCATCGATATGGAGTCGCAGAAGAACCAGCGCGAGGTGGAGAACCGTCTGCGCGACGCGCTGCGCTACGACCGTGCCCGCGTGCAGATCGGCAAGATCTCGCGTTTCGGCCTGATGGAGCTCTCGCGCCAGCGCCTGCAGCCCTCGCTCGAGGAGACCGCGCATATCAACTGTCCGCGCTGCTCGGGTACCGGCTTCATCCGGGGCACCGAATCCACGGCGCTGCACGTCCTGCGCATCATGCAGGAAGAGGCGATGAAGGAGAACACCGGCGCGGTTCACTGCCAGGTGCCGGTGGATGTGGCGTCGTTCCTGCTGAACGAGAAGCGCGCCGAGATCCAGAAGCTGGAAGGCCGGCTGAAGGTGAACATCGTCATGGTGCCCAATCCGCACCTGGAAACCCCGCACTACAAGGTGCAGCGCCTGCGCCACGACGAGCTGAACGAAATGGAGCACGTGCCGTCGAGCTACGAGATGGTGGAGCGGCCCGAGGAGCCGAAGGCGCCGGGCGCGGAGGCCGCCGAAGCGAAGGCCGAGCGCCAGCAGCCGGTGGTCAAGGGCATCACGCCTTCGCAGCCGGCACCGATCGTCCCGGAGAAGCCGGCTGCGCCGGCACCGGCACCCGTCCAGGTCGCAGCGCAGGTGGCGCAGCCGGTAGCGGCTGCCGTTGCGACGGCCGGCACCGGATTCCTGGCTCGCCTCTTCTCCATCTTCACCCCACCGCGGCCGGATCAGGCCGCAGCGCCGGCACCCGCGCCCGTGGCGCAGCCCGGACAGCACCGTGAACAACGCGACCAGCGCCGCGAGCAGCAGCCGCGCCGTGAAGGCCGGCGCGATGGACGCAGGGATGATCAGCGTCGTGAGGGTCGCGGCGGTGATCGGCAGCAACACGGGCGCCTCGAGCAGCGCCGTGGCGGCGGCGGAAACGGCCAGCACCGCGACCAGCAGCGAGGTGAACGCCAGCCACGCGGTGACCAACAGCGGCGCGATCAGCAGCAGCGCCAGCAGCAGCCGCGGCAAGAGCAACAACCGCAGCCGCCGCAGCAGGGGCAGCCGCAGCAAGGCCAGCCGCAGGTACAGCAAGGACAGCCGCAGGTACAGCAGCAGGGCGATGGCGAGCAGCGCCGCGGCGGACGCAACCGCCACCGGCGCGACCGCCAGCGCGGCGAGCGCCGGGAAGGCGAGATGCAACAGCAGGCGGGCGGCGACGCCTCCATTGTCGAGCAGCAGCGCCGCATCCATGAGCTCGAGTCGCGCAACGAAGAAGCGCGCGAGCACACGACGCAGGCTGCCGTGCCCGTGCAACCGGCCGCCGCGCCGGTGCAGGAAGAGAGTCGCTATGAGCCGCCGGCGGAAACACGGCGCGAGGAGCCACGGCACGAAGAACCGCGCCGAGAAGAACCACGCCGCGAAGAGCCACGCATCGACGCGAAGCAGCTCCTGAACGAGCAAGGCCTGGTCATGATCGAGACCGATCGCGCGCGCGTTCCGGTCCAGCCGCAAGCCACCGAGGAGGCGCAGCCGCTCGGCCGTCCGCGCCGTGAGCGGCCGAAGGCGCCGTCGCACGACGAGGAACTGCAGCAGGTCGAGACTAGGAAGTAGCCTTCAGCTCCCGGAGGAGGTCGCGGCACGCGGCCTCCACCAGGTCCAGCACTTCCTCGAAGCCTTCCGGCCCGCCGTAATACGGATCGGGCACGTCGCGCTCCGGCACGAACAACCGGATCTTGGCGTGATGCCGGTCAGGCGCCATGCGCTGCAGCGCGCGCAGATGCCCG
>DATMIG010000005.1:0-12317 GCA_035554335.1 Burkholderiales bacterium | reverse complement strand
TCGCCTGGCCTCGGAGTTGGAGGCAGCGGGGCATCCGACGTTCGTCACCGCCGCGCAGGAGACCGACTGGAGCCTGAAGCGCGCCTCGTATGGGCGGCTCTCCACGCGCCATCTCGGCGTCGAGGCCGGGCTCGGCACGCTCGGGCTGGAAGTGAACATCCTCACGCCGGAGTTCGGGCCGCGCATCTATCTCACCGGCGTCCTCACCGAGCTGGAGCTCGAGCCCGACGCGCGCATCACCGAGCAGGTGTGCATCGGCGAGTCGTGCAGCCGCTGCCTGCACTCGTGTCCGCCGAACGCCGTGCTGCACTGGGGCATCGACAAGCGCGGCTGCGCCACCGAGGCGCAGGAGTTCGGCTTCATGACCATGCTGCAATTCATGGAACGGGTGATCGACGCTGCGCCCGGCGAGCGCAGCGCCATGCTGAAGACCAGGGACCTGTTCGGTTTCTGGCAAGGCCTGCTGCGCGTGGTCGGCTCGTTCGGCGATTGCCCGCGGTGCCTCGCGGTGTGTCCGGTGGGCAACGACTACCACGCGCACCTCGCCGACGTGCACAAGCACATCCCTGAACGCACGCCCGAGAAGGACTTGCTGCATCAGAAGTACAAGTCAGATCGGAAGACGGGCGCGCCCGTGCCCGGGCTTTCCGAATGGAACCGGCGCTGGGTCGGGCCCGAAGGCTACAAAGGGATGGTGGCGAAGCAGATGCAGGAATTCAAGCGCCGCCAGAAAGAGCTGAGTGGAGATATTCAAGAGACCGCTGACAGCGGCGCAGATAAAGGCTAAGGCGCGCGAGCTCGGCGCCGACCTCGTCGGCATCGCCGACGGCGCGCGCGTCGATACGTCGCACATCACCAAGCTCGATGGCGGGCGCGTGATCGTGCTCGCCAAGCGCCTGAACGACGGCGTGGCGCGCATCCGGCGCTGGAACGACCGCCACAAGTACTACAACGACGAGCTCGCGCTCACGCACCTGGAGGAGACGTCGCTCGAGCTCGTCTATTGGCTCGAGGACGCCGGCTACCCGGCGCTCATCGTGCCGCCGACGCATGTCGACCCTTCGCAGTACCACGACCGGCCGGAAGAGCATCTGACGCCGCTGCTCTCGCTGCCGCACGCGGCGGTGGAGGCCGGCCTCGGCACCTTGGGTTTGAATCTGCAGCTCCTGACCCCCGAATACGGGCCGCGCGTCGTTCTGACGGCGGTGCTTTGCTCGCTGCCGGTCGAGGCCGACCAGCCGATGACGCAAGCGCTTTGCCTCGGTCCGAGCTGCGGGCGCTGCGTGAAGGTCTGCCCGCCGGACGCCGGGCGCGAATGGGACCGCGATTGGCGCGCCTGCGACACGCATCGCTCGCCACACGGGTTTGCACAGCTCACCGAGCACCTGGACCACATCATCAACGAGCCGACCGCCCAGGGCCGCAAGGAGCTGCTGCGCTCGGAAACCAGCTTCAACCTCTGGCAGAGCATCCTGCGCGGCTCGGGCGTCATCACCGGCTGCCGCCAGTGCGCCGATGTCTGCCCGGTCGGCGCCGACTACGAGAAGATGCTGGCGGACGCCTACCAGCAAGTCGATTCCACGCCGGCCAAGGACGCGCGCCTGGCCGCCATGAAACCGGGTTCACCGGCCTACGAAGCAAAGAAGCGCTTCATCGGCATCCTCAAACCCATCTAAATGGGGTCAGATCAGTATTTCAGGACGAAGAGAATATTTGTCCCCTCGTACGCAATTGTTGATCTGACCCCATTTCTTTTGCGATGCCGCTGAAGCTTCCCAGGTCGCGCGCCGAGATCAAGCGCATTCAGGTCGAGCGCAAGCGCCATGCGGTAGAGCAGGCGATGCGCTCGCCGTTCTGGCGGCCGCGGCTCGCGAAGGTGAAGGTCGAGCGCCTCGACGACCCGGAAGAGTGGCGGCGCATCCCGATCCTCGACAAGGACACCCTGCGCGCGCTTACCGACCAGCAGTTCTATAGCGATTTCTGCATCGCCGCGCCGGACGGGGTGCAGGAGTACTGGCGCTCGGGCGGCGTGACCGGGCAGCCGCTCTTCTATCCGCGCAGCTTCGAGGATATGGAATACGGCCTGGAGGCATTCGCTCGCACCTATGACTGCGCCGGCGCCGGCAAGGGTGACCGCGCCCATATCTCCTTCCCGCTCGGCATCCATCCGGTCGGACAGGTGTTCGCGCGCTGCGCGGCCTCGCGCGGCATCACGGTGAACTGGGCCGGCTCGGGCGCGTCGACGCCTTCGGCGCTGCAGGTCGAGCTGATCCAGCGCCTGAAGCCGACCGTCTGGCTCGGCATGTCGAGCTATGCGCTGCACATCGCGAATCTGGCGGAAGCGAAGGGCGTACGCCTCGACGTCGGCCGGCTGATGACCTCCGCCGAGCCGGTGTCGCAGGCCAAGCGCGACAAGATCGAGCGCACCTGGGGCGCGAAGCTCACCGACACGTTCGGCATGACCGAGTGCGGGATGATGGGCGCGGAGGACAAGCCCGGCCTCGGCTTTCGCATCTGGAGCGACATGTACTTCGTCGAGGTGCTCGACCCGAAGTCGCTCGAGCCGGTGAAGGAGGGCGAGATCGGCACGCTGGTGGTGACTTCGCTGTGGAGCAACAACATCACGCCGTTCCTGCGCTGGAGCTCCGGCGACCTCGTCACCTACAGCGAGGCCGACGACGGCGCCGGACCGTATTCCGTCTTCCCGCGCGTCAAGCACGCGCACCGCACCAGCGGCTTCTTCAAGGTGCGCGGCATCAACATCGGCCACCAGGACTTGGAAGACTTCCTCTTCCGCCACCTCGAGATCGGCGACTTCCGCGCCGAGGCGATGAACGAGGGCGACAACGACGTGCTGCGCCTCTCCATCGAATGCCGCCGCGGTGCCGACGGCGCGGCCGTGTGCCGGGCCATCGCCGAGGAAACGAAAGCCCGCTTCGAGCTGGTGCCGCAGGTGGTGGTGCTGGAAACGGGAACGCTCGCCAAGGAGTTCGAGGCCAACATCAAGGCCTCGCGCTTCATCGACCGCCGCGGCTAGAGGCTGTCGAAGTACTCCTGCATCTTCTTCCGCGCCGACGCGTCGGGCATCAGTCCATCGCCCGCGGCGAGGTTGTCCTTCATGTGATCGGGTCGTCCGGTGCCCGGAATGGCGACCGTGACCGCGGGATGCGAGACGATCCACTTCAGGAAGTACTGCGCCCAGCTCGCGATGCCGAGCTCGGCCGCCCAGGGCGGTAAGGGCTTGCCTTTCGTGCGCCGGAAGAGCGCGCCCTCGGCAAACGGGCGGTTGATGATCACCCGGACCTTTTTCTCCGCCGCGAGCGGCAGGACGCGTCTTTCGGCCTCGCGCTCGCCGAGCGAGTAGTTGATCTGCAGGAAGTCGTAGTCGCCGGTCTTCAGCCAGCGCTCCACTTCCGCATAGGCGGAGGAGGTGTAGTGCGTGATGCCGATGTGGCGCACGCGGCCTTCGCTCTTCCACTCCTGCAGCGTCTTCGTGTGCGTGGCGACGTCGACCAGGTTGTGGACCTGCATGAGGTCCATCACCTTCACGCGCAGGCGACGGAACGAGGTCTCCATCTGCGCGATGCCGTCCTCGCGGCCGCTGGTCCACACCTTGGTGGCGACGAAGAGGCGCCCGCGCATACCGAGCTCGGCGATCAGATCGCCGGCCACGGTCTCGGAGCTGCCGTACATGGGCGAGGAGTCGACGACGTTGCCGTCGAGGAGCTTCAGCACCTCGCGCAGCGGCGCGCGCGCCGAGCTGCTATCGCCGACGTCGAAGGTCTGCCAGGTGCCGAGGCCGATCTTGGGAAGGGTCACTTTGGCTTGCGGAAAAACGCGGTTGGCATAGAGCGCGAGGCTCGCAGCCAGGAGCGCCCGCCGGCGTGCGTCCATGAAATGATGATAGCCTGACTCGAAGGAGGTCCCACCACCATGGATAGACGCGCATTTCTCGTGCTTCTCGCCGCCACGGCCGCGTTTCCCGCCTCCGGCCAGCAGAAGATGCGGATCGGCGTCATCGGCTCCGGACGCATCGGCTCGACGCTCGGCGGCCTCTGGGCGAAGGCCGGCCACGAAGTCATGTTCTCGGATCGCGATGCGGACACCGCGAAGCATGCCGCCGCAGGCGCTGGCCCGCGCGCGAAAACGGGGACCGTCGAGGAAGCGGTCGCGTTCGGCGACGCGGTGCTCATCGCCGTGCCGTACGGCGCGCTGCCGGCGATCGCGAAGCAGGTCGGCGACAGGCTGAAGGGCAAGGTGGCGGTCGATCCGAACAATCCGGTGCCTTCGCGCGACGGCGAGCTCGGCGCGCAGGCGAAGGAAAAGGGTGCGGCCATCTCCACCGCGGCGATCCTGCCGGGCGCGCGCCTCGTGCGCAGCTTCAACTCATGGGGTTATTCGACGATGGCGCGCGAGGCGAACCGGCCCGCGCCGCGCATGGCGATGCCGGTGGCGGCCGACGACGCGGCGACGCTCAAGATCGGCACGCAGCTCGTCGCCGACGCGGGCTTCGACCCGGTGCCCGTGAACTCGCTCGCCGCTTCCAGGACCTACGATCTGGGTTCCTCCGTGTCGGGCAGGATCCTCACCGCCGAGGAGATGCGCAAGGCGCTCGGTCAGCGCTAGGTGCTGAACCGCGTCGTCAACGTCCGGCCGGAGGAGGTGCGCGCGCTCCTCTGGTCGTTTGCCTACTTCTTCTGCCTGCTCGCGGCGTACTACATCCTGCGGCCGCTGCGCGACGAGATGGGCGTCGCAGCCGGCGTGCAGAACCTGCAGCTCCTCTTCACCGCCACCTTCTTCGTCATGCTGCCCGCCGTGCCGTTGTATGGGGCGCTGGTGGCGCGGCTCCCCCGGCGGCGGTTCATTCCGTTCGTCTATCACTTCTTCGTCGCCAACCTGGCGATCTTCTGGGTGCTGCTCATGCTGGACGTCGAGCGCCAGTGGGTGGCGCGCGTCTTCTTCGTCTGGCTGAGCGTGTTCGTGCTCTTCGCCGTGTCGGTGTTCTGGTCGTTCATGGCGGATCTCTATCAGGCGGAGCAGTCGAAGCGCCTCTACGGATTCATCGCCGCCGGCGGCACGGCGGGGCAGCTCGCCGGCTCGCTGACCACCTTCTCGCTCGCGACGCAGATCAAGGCGGTCAACCTGCTCATCGTCGCGGCGGTGCTGCTCGAGCTGGCGGTGCTCTGCGCGATGCAGCTCGCGGTCCGGGAGCAGCGCGCGGCAAGGCAGCAGAGCGTGGGCGGCGGGGCGCTCGACGGCCTTGCGATGGTGCTGCGCTCGCCTTATCTCGCCGGCATCCTCGCCTGGGTGGCGCTGCTTTCGGTCCTCGCTACCTTCCTCTATTTCGTGCAGGCGGAGGTCGTCGCCCAGGCCTCGACCGATCCGAACGTACGCGCGCGCATCTTCGCGAGCGTCGATCTCTCGGTCGGCATCCTCACGCTCCTCGTCCAGTTCGTCGCCACCGGCAAGCTGATCGCGCGCTTCGGCGTGGGGCGTGCGCTCGCGCTCGTGCCGCTCGTCTTCGCCGCCGGATTCGCCGTGCTCGCCGCCATGCCGACGCTCGCCGTGGTGATCGCCTTCCAGGCGCTGCAGCGCACGGCGAACTTCGCGCTCTCGAATCCGGCGCGCGAGTCGCTCTATACGGTGGTGGAGCGCGACGAGAAGTACAAGGCGAAGAACGTGATCGACACGGTCGGCGCGCGCGGTGCCGACATGGTGGGCGGCTGGCTGGTCACGGCGCTGAAGGCGATCGGCACGGAGGCGAAGGCGGCGGCGATCGGCGCGATCGCGCTCGCCGCCGCCGGCATCGCGCTCTCGCTTGCGCTCGGACGCGCGCAGGCGAGAAAGGCTATAGTTCCGCCGAGGGAATAAGGAAGGGGAAACAATCAATGGGCTGGATCGTCCTTGCCGTGGTCGTGGTGCTCGTCGTCTGGGCGATCGCGATCTACAACGACCTCGTCACGCTGCGCAACCGGTTCAAGAACGCGTTCTCGCAGATCGATGTCCAGCTCAAGCGCCGCTACGACCTGATCCCGAACCTCGTCGAGTCGGTGAAGGGCTACATGGCGCACGAGCGCGGCACGCTCGAGGCGGTGGTCCAGGCGCGCGGCAGCGCGGTGAGCGCGGCGCAGAGCGCCGCGGCGAAGCCGGGAGATCCGGCCGCCATGCAGGCGCTCTCGCAGGCCGAAGGCGCGCTCGGCGGCGCGCTCGGCCGGCTGGTCGCCGTGTTCGAGCAGTATCCGGACCTGAAGGCCAACCAGAACGTGCTCGCGCTGCAGGAGGAGCTCTCCAGCACCGAGAACAAGATCGCCTTCGCGCGCCAGGCCTATAACGACTCGGTGATGGAATACAACACGAAGCGCGAGTCCTTCCCGCAGGTCGCCTTTGCCGGCGCCATGGGCTTCGGGCCGGCGGAGCTCCTGCAGTCCACCGAGGCACCTGAAGAGCGCAAGGCGCCGAAAGTCTCGTTCTCTTAGCTTTGAGCTTCTTCGAAGAGCAGGACCGGGCGCGCCGTGCGACGGTGCGCCTCGCCGTGCTCTATGGGCTCGCGGTCCTCGCGATCGTGGCCGCCGCCAATGCGATGCTGGTTCCGGTCTACTACTACAGCTCGGGCGCGCATCCGAAGTGGAGCGCGTTCGCCGTCGTCACCGGCGTCACGCTGGCGGTGATCGAGCTCGGCAGCCTGGAGATCTTGGCGCGGCTCTCGATCGGCGAGGCCGAGCTGGCCGCCTTGCTCGCCGGGCGGCGCGTGATGCGCGGCTCGCCGGACGAGGCGGAACGCCGCCTGATCAACGTCGTGGACGAGATGGCGATCGCTTCCGGCCTGGCCGCGCCTTCGGTCTACGTGCTCGGCCGCGAGAAGGGCATCAACGCCTTCGCCGCCGGCCGCTCGCCGAACCAGGCCATCGTGGTCGTCACCGCCGGGGCGCTCGAGAACCTGTCGCGCGACGAGCTGCAGGCGGTCGTCGCGCACGAGTTCAGCCACATCATCAACGGCGACATCGCGCTCAACCTGCGCGGCGTGTGCGTGCTGCAGGGCATCGTCTTCCTGTACGCCATCGGACGCTTCATCCTTGCCCAGTTGAAAGACGAGGACCGCGCGCCCTTCTTCTGGCTGTATCTGCCGGCCGGCATCGCGTTCACCGTCATCGGCTGGATCGGCCTGCCGTTCACGCGCTGGATCCAGGGGGCCATCTCGCGCGAGCGCGAATACCTGGCGGACGGCTCCGCGGTGCGCTACACCCGCAACGCCGACGCCCTGTGCGGCGCGCTGGCTCGCATCCGCACGCACGGCGAGGGCTCGCGCATCCTCAACTGGCATGCGGAGGCCATGGCGCACATGCTCTTCGCCGCCGCCACGCATCCGCCGCTCGAGGAGCGCATGCGCCGCGCGAACCCGCACGTGCCGCCCGCGTATTACTTCCAGCGCGTACGAACGCCGAAGCCCTCCCCGGGCGAAAAGCGGCCGCCGCCAGCGAAAGCCACTGCCGTCTCCGTGCTCGTCGCCTCGATGGGCGAGCCGACGCCGGAGAGCCTGGCGCACGCGGCCGGCCTGCTCTCCTATTTGCCGCTGCCGATCGGCGAGGCGCTCGCGCAGCCCGATGGCGCGCAGGCCGTGCTGCTCGGCTGCCTGCTCGGCGCCGATGCGGCCGCGCGTGCCGCAATCGGTGACGAAAACCTGGCGCGAAAGAGCGTGCAGCTCGCGCCGATCATCGCCGGGCTCGACCGTGCCTACCGGCTGCCGATCCTCGCGCTCGCGCTGCCGCAGGTGCGCAAGTCGCTCGACGTCGCCGGCCGGGCGAAGTTCCTCGACACCGTGCGGGCCGTCATACAGGCTGACCGCCGCGTCACGCTTTCGGAATTCGTCTTCATCACCATCCTCGAAGCGCATCTCGCCTCCCGTCCCGCCAGCGGCAGCGCGGCGTGCAGCGACGCCGCCGGCGAGTGCGCGCTCGTCCTTTCGCTTCTTGCGCACGCGGGCAGCGAGGCAGTTTCCGGCTTTGAGAAGGGGCGGCAGGCGCTGGCCCTTCCGCTCACGTATGGCGACCGCTTCGACGTCCACAAGGTGTCCGGCGCCCTAGCCAGGCTGCGGCAGCTGGCGCCGGCGGAGAAAAAGCGCCTCGTCGCCGCCTGCGCCGAGGTGACGACCGCCGACGGCGAAGTGAGGCTCGCCGAGCACGAGCTCCTGCGCGCGGTATGCAGCGCGCTCGACTGCCCGATGCCGCAGGCGCTCGCCGCGCTGGACGAACGGCTGCTGCGCAAATGAACGGCGTGTCCTTCTTCGAGCACCAGCAGCTCGCGCGGCGCAACAGCCGCGTGATGGTGGCGCTGTTCCTCCTCTCGGTGATCGCCGTCGTGCTGGTGGTCGACGTCGTCGTCGGCGCCGGCTACCTGTGGCTCGCGCCGGGGCCGGGCCATGGGCTGGCCGGCGTGCCGCGCGGGGTGTACGCGGCCGGTGCCGGGCTGGTGCTGGGCGTGATTCTCGTGGTGACGCTCGTGCACATCGCCCGCCTGGCCGAAGGCGGCGCGAAGCTCGCGCGGCTGATCGGCGCGCGCGAGGTGGCGGCGCAGACCGCCGACCCGCTCGAGCGCCGGTTCGTGAACATCGTCGAGGAGATGGCCATCGCCTCGGGCGTGCGCGTGCCGCGCGCCTTCGTCATGGACGACGAGCGCTCGATCAACGCCTTCGCCGCGGGATGGAGCGTCTCGGCGAGCGTGGTGGCGGTGACGCGCGGCGCGCTCGAGAAGCTGACGCGCGACGAGCTGCAGGCGGTGGTCGGGCACGAGTTCAGCCACATCCTGAACGGCGACATGGCGCTCAACGTGCGCATGATCGGCGTGCTCGCCGGCATCGTCGCCATCGGCTCGATCGGCACGTTCCTGATGCGGGCGGCCGGCGAGTCGGACGACTGGAAGGGCGCGATCCCGTTCTTCGTCGCCGGGCTGGCCGTGTTCGTGGTGGGCTACGTCGGGCTTTTCTTCGCACGGCTCATCAAGGCCGCGGTCTCGCGCCAGCGCGAGTTCCTCGCCGACGCCTCCGCGGTGCAGTTCACGCGCAACCCGGAAGGCATCGCCGGCGCGCTCGACCAGATCGCCGCCTCGGGCGCCGGCACGCGCATCGTCGCGCGCTATGCGGAGGAGATGTCGCACATGTTCTTCGGCTCGAGCGTGAGGGTGCGGCTCTTCGACACGCATCCGCCGCTCGACGAGCGCATCCGCCGAGTGCACCCGCGCTTCGATGCCGACGACTATCGCAAGCGCCGCGAGGCGGGGCTGACGCCACTGACTCTTCCGGCGGAATCCATGGGGACGGTCACCCCGGCGGGCCGCCGGGCGGCGGACATCGCCACGGCATGGGGACGCACGCCGACGCAAAGCGCGCTCCTCGTCGGCGCGCTCGACCGCGCCAAGGTCGAATACGCGTCGCGCCTGCTCGCCGCGCTGCCTTCGGACCTGCGCGAGACGGTGCGCACCGCGGACGGCGCCTGCGCGGTGCTGCTCGCGCTGCTCCTGGCGCCCAAGGAAGAGGTGATGCGGCAGCAGCTCCAGGCGCTGGAGACGGCCGGCCTCGCCGAGCTTGCGCAGCGCGCCGCGGCGGCGTGGCCGCTCACGCGCAATCTCAGCCCGGCCTTCCATCTTCCGGTGATCGACCTCGCCCTGCCGGCGGTGAAGGGCGCGCCGGACGAGGCGACGGCGGCGCTCCTCGCCGGCATCGAGGCGGTGATCAACGCCGACCGCCGCATCGAGCTGCACGAATTTGTCGTGCTCACGCTGGTGCGGCACCAGCTCGCCGCCCCGGAGCGCCGCCAGCCCGCCTCCTTGAAGCTCGTCCACCTGCGCGAGCACGCCGCCGTCCTGCTTTCGCTCGTCGCGCACGCCGGTACGCGGCCCGACGCCGCCGGCCCGCGCGCCGAGGCGCTGCAGAGCGCCATGCAGGCGGGCGCCGACGCGATGGGCGACATCACGCTGCCGCAGTACCACCAGCTTTCCTTCGAGCAGGCGCATGCGGCGCTCGCCGCGCTGAAGCAGCTCGCACCGCTGCAAAAGGCGCTGTTGATGAGGGGACTCTTCGCCGCCGTCACGGCCGACGGCGCGATTCGGGTCGCGGAGGCCGAGCTCATGCGGCTCGTCGGCGCGGTGCTGGAATGCCCGCTGCCGCCGCTCCTCGACGAGATGGACCCCGCGGCCTTGGCGTTCTAACGCAGGTCAATTGCCTAAAAATTATGGAACCCATAGAATTTATGGGTGTCCAAGGTTGTGCCGTTCGAGATGAATGACCACACCCTGCGCAAGCGCATCGCGCAGGTCGTCGTGGATTCGTCTCGAATGCTTTTGACCAGGCATGCCAAGCAGCAAATGCGTCGACGAAAGATCAGCCCTACGCAGGTCCTTGAGACCTTGCGAAGAGGCCGCATCGTGGAGTCGGCGCACAGAAACATTCGCGGCAACTGGCAATGCACGCTTCAGCACCGGACGGGAGGGGACGAGATAAAGGTTGCGGCAGCGGTGTGGATCGACGATGCCGATGGGGAATGGGTCGTAGTTATTACGGCAATGAACTGAGGAGAAAGGCATGTACCACTACATCGAAAGCGGTCTGCGGAACATCTGGCTGACGAACGGATATACGGTGAAAAAAACCCCGTACGGCGAAGCCGTGTCCATTCAGGATGTAGAGGGTCTCCATAGACTCATCGGGTCGATCATTGCGCGACGGCCGCGACTGACCGGCCCGGAACTTCGGTTCCTTCGTAAAGAAATGGGCATGTCGCAGAAGGCACTGGCGGACTTCGTCGGTACCACGGAACAGAGCGTGTCCCTGTGGGAACGCCGTGGCCGCGTACCGAAGGCGGAGGATCGCCTGATCAAGCTTGCGTACCTTGAGATGATCGACAAGTACGGCAACGTCAAGATCAAGGACACGATCAACCGACTGAACGAACTGGACAACACAGCCTTCGAGGAGGTGAAGCTTACGAAGGCCAGGGAGTGGAGGGAGGCGGCCTAGACGGCTGCCTAGCGATTCAGCTTTTTGAGAATTGCTTCGCGTGTGTCGCGCGCCGCGCCCTCGAAAGGGCCGCCGAGCGCGACGGCGCGCTCGATGACCGGCAGCGCCTCGGCGTCGCGGCCCTGGTCGGAGAGCGTCTGCGCGAGGTTGTTCAGCACGATGACCGACTTCGGATCCCGTTCCTCCGCATCGCGTAATGCCCGCTCGGCGGCCTTCAGGTTGCCGAGCGCGTGCTCGGTGTTGGCGAGGCCGACGGCGGCATTGACGTTCGCCGGCCAGCGCTTCAGGAACGTCTCGTACGCCGTGCGCGCCGCCCGCGTATCGCCCGTGCGCTCGAGCGCAGTCACTGCGGAGAGATAGCGCGACTCGTCGGCGGTGACCGGGATGCGGTCGGGCGGCAGCGCCAGCATCGCCCAGTAGCCGCTTCTCATCCAGACGAACTCGTGCGTCCAGAAGTGCATCGTCTCGCGCTCCTTGTCACCCGAGCGCAGGATCAGCTCGGCATCGTCGTAGTCGTAGCCCACGGCGACGGCGTAGTGCCAGCCGTCGTGGATGCCGAGGTTCTGCAGCACGATCACCGGATTGCCGGCGGCGAGCTCGCGCAGCAGATCGTCAAAGCGCGGCGCGAGCTGGTACGAGACGCGCCCGTGGCGGCGCGCGGCGGCGAGCATCTCGACCTGCAGGCTGCCCTTGCGCTCCGGGATGTAGACCTGCGAGACGAGCTCGTCCGGCGTCACGCGCTCGCCCGAGGCGGCGAGCACGGTGGCGAGCGCGGCGGGCCCGCACTGGTATTCGGTCTGCGCGAAGAACGGCACTTCCTTCAGCTCGACCTTCGGCGGCAGCGAGTCGGGCAGGCCGTTCCTCAGCTGCGCGGTCTGCGGGAAGAGGCTCGCGCAGCCGCTGACCAGCGCCAACATGAAAACGCCCGCGGCGAGGCGGGCGTTCTCCGCTATGCGCAGCGGAAGCTTCAGCGCTGCCAGAACCACCACACCGCGGCGGCCACGAGGATGAGGATCAGGATGACGCCGGCGGTGGAGACGTCGCCGCCCGCGGGCAGCGCGTTGATGCGCCCGGCGAGCTGCTGCACTTCCTGGTCGGTCATCGCGCCGACGCGGTCCTTCGCCGTCGACGGATCGACGCCGAGCGACTGCAGCTTGCCCGCGACGTCGGAGCGGTTCAGGAAGTTCAGCACGGCGGTGCGATCGGCCTGCGAGGTGGAGGCGACCACCTGGTCGGTGCCGATCATGCCGGCGGTCGCGATCTGGTACGGCGTCCAGATCATCAGCGCGATCAGCAAACGGGATACGAG
>DATMIG010000004.1:0-5413 GCA_035554335.1 Burkholderiales bacterium | reverse complement strand
GATATACGTGCTGCACGCGTTCCAGAAGAAGTCGCAGCGCACCGCGCGGCTCGACACCGAGCTGGCACGCAGCAGATTGAGGAATCTCCTAAACGAACGAGCGGCCCGATGAAGGAAAGACTGAAACGCGTCCGAGGCAGTGGGAATATCTTCCTGGACCTCGGCTTCGACAAAGCGGAAGCCGAGAACCTCAAGCTGCGTTCGGAGCTCATGATGCGGATCGACGATTTTTATCGCGAAAGCGGCATGACCCAGGCAGCGGCCGCCAGGCGCCTCGGCATCACCCAACCCCGGCTCAATGCGCTGCTGAAGGGCAAGATCGACCTTTTCAGCCTCGACGCTCTCGTGAACATCGCGAACCGCGCCGGCCTCACCGTCCGGCTTGTCGTGCGCCAGGCGGCGTGATGGCGCCGCGCGCTCGCGGGGACGACGGCTCAAAACAGCGTGTACTGCCCCGGGTTCTTGGACGGCGGCTTGAAGAGGGAGCAGTCGAGCTCCGGACGCCGCCGTCCGCCGCCGTGGTGCTCGTTTAGGTTGTACTTACGGCAGGCGATCTCGAAGCGCTTGGCGATCAGGTCGGCGAAGTTGCCGACCCCGGTCATGCGCGTGCCGAAGCGCGGGTCGTTGTCCTTGCCGCCGCGGATCTGGTGGATGATGCTGATGACGTGCTCGGCGCGGTCGGGGTAGTGCTCTGCCAGCCACTCCTTGAAGAGGTCCTTCAGCTCGTTCGGCAGGCGCATGATCACGTAGGCGGCTTCCTCAGCGCCCGCGGCGGACGCCGCTTCGAGGACGTGCTCCATCGTCTTGTCGTTCAGTGCCGGGATGAGCGCGGCGACCATCACGCCGCACGGAACTTTCGCGCCGGCTAGTGCTTTGAGCACGTCCAGGCGGCGCTGCGGGCTGGCCGCCCGGGGTTCCAGTTTCCGGGCGAGCTCCCGGTCCAGCGTGCCGATGGAGACGAACACCTTGACGAGGTTCTTCTCCGCCATCGGCCCGAGGAGGTCCAGGTCGCGTTCGACCAGCGCCGACTTGGTCACCATCGTCACCGGGTGATTGCACTCGGCGAGGACTTCCAGGATCTGGCGCGTGATGCGGTACTTGCGCTCGATCGGCTGGTAGCAGTCGGTGTTGGCACCAAGCGCGATCGGCGAGCATTTATAGCCCGCCTTGGCGAGCTCGGCGCGCAGCAGCTCGGCGGCATTGGTCTTGGCGTAGAGCTTGGTTTCGAAGTCGAGGCCGGGCGACAGCTCTAGGTAAGAGTGGCTGGGACGCGCGTAACAATAAATGCAACCATGACTGCATCCTCTATAGGGATTGATGGAGCTGTCGAAGCCAACGTCCGGCGAATCGTTGTGCGAAACGATCGAGCGGGCGCGTTCGATGGTGACTTGAGTCTCGAGAGGACGATCGTCTTGCTCTTCAGGCGTCCAACCATCGTCGAACGGCTCGCGCGCGACTGTCTCGAAGCGTCCCTGCATGAAAGACCGAGCGCCACGCATGTGGAGCCGGTCCTTCGTAGATTCCTGCTTCATTTCGCTGGCGGGGTCTTTAGCCATGTGACGGGCACCTACAATCGAGTCCATTCGTATATTAGCCCCGATACTGTATAAATGACCAGTACCTCATTGGAACCCCAGGCCGATCACCTCCACCGCAACGTCGGACTGCTCGCCGCCTGCCAGGCGATGCTGTTCGTCAACAACTCGACGCTGATCGCCATCAACGGCCTCGCGGGGTTGGCGCTTGCTCCGTACGCCGGCCTTGCCACGCTGACGGTGACCTGCTGGGTGCTAGGCGGCGCGATCGCCACCATGCCGGCGTCGATGCACATGAAGCGCGTCGGCCGGCAGGCGGGCCTGGCGAGCGGCATGTACTGGGCCATCGTCGGCGCGCTGATCTGCGGCGTGGCGATCTGGATGCAGAGCTTCTGGCTGCTCTGCCTCGGCACGCTGATCTGGGGCGTCTACAACGCGTACGGCCAGTACTACCGCTTCGCCGCGGCCGACGTGGCGACGGCGGACTTCCGCCCGACCGCGATCTCGCTCGTCCTGGCCGGCGGGCTGGTCGGCGGCATCATCGGCCCGACGCTCAGCCGCTTCACGGTGGACCTGCTGCCGCAGAAATACATGGGCGCGTATCTCACGCTCGTCGTCGCCGCCCTGGTGGCGATGGCGCTCATCCGCTCGACGCGCATCCCCCCGCCGAGCGCCGCCGAGCGCGAGGCGTCCGGCCGGCCGCTCAGCGAGATCGCGCGGCAGCCGAAGTTCATCATCGCGGTGCTCTCCGCCGCCATCGGCTACGGCGTCATGAACTTCCTCATGGTGTCGACGCCGATCGCGATGAAGGTCTGCGGCCATCCTTACAGCGCCGCGGCGCTCATCATCTCCTCGCACATCGTCGGCATGTTCGGGCCGTCGTTCTTCACCGGGCACCTCATCCGCCGCTTCGGCGTGCTGAACGTGATGCTCGCCGGCGCGGCGATCAACCTGGCGTGCATCGGCATCGCGCTCGCCGGCATCACCATCGCGCACTTCTGGTGGTCGCTGGTGCTGCTCGGCATCGGCTGGAACTTCCTCTACACCGGCGGCACCACGCTCCTCACCGAGACCTACCGGCCCGAGGAGAAGGCGAAGGCTCAAGGCGCCAACGACCAGTGCATCTTCATCGTCATGCTGGTGTCCTCGTTCAGCGCCGGGCTCACCGTGACGTCGGTCGGCTGGTCGCTCGTCAACCTGCTCGCGCTGCCGATGATCCTCGTCGTGGGCGGCGCGATCGTCTGGTTCATGTTCCACCAGCGCGCCCTGCAGAGGCCCGCCGCCGCGTGATCCGCCCGCCGGCGCAGGTCGGGCAATGCCTCGACGAAGTCGACACGCCGGCGCTCATCCTCGACCTAGACGCCTTCGAGGCGAACCTCGCCGCTTTGAACAAGTCATTGGCCGGGCGCAAGGTGCGCGTGCGTCCGCACGCGAAGATGCACAAGAGCCCGGAGGTGGCGAAGCGCCAGCTCGCGCGCGGCGCGGTGGGCGTGTGCTGCCAGAAGGTGTCGGAAGCCGAGGCGATGGTGGAGGGCGGCATCACCGACGTGCTGGTGAGCAACGAGGTGGTCGGCGCGCAAAAAATCGCGCGGCTTGCTGCGCTCGCCAGGCGGGCGCACATCGGGGTGTGCGTCGACGACGCGAGCAATTTGCGCGCGTTGGAGGAAAGCGGGGCGAAGCTGGACGTCTACATCGAGCTGGAGGTCGGCATGCGCCGCTGCGGCATCGAGCCGGGCGAGCAGGCGGTCGAGCTAGCGAGGCAGACAAGGAGCTCGAAGCACCTGCGCTTCGCCGGCCTGCAGGCGTACCACGGCCGCGCGCAGCACATGCGCACGATGGAGGAGCGCCAGGCGGCGATCGAGGGCGCGGCGCAGCACGTGGCGGAGATGAAGCGGCTGCTGGCGAAGGCGGGCATCGACTGCCCGGTCGTCACGGGCGCCGGCAGCGGGACCTACATGCTGGAGGTGGAGGCGGGCTGGGACGAGATCCAGGTCGGCTCGTATGCCTTCATGGACGTCGACTACGCGAAGAATGAGCAGGCGGCGCCGATGCCGCGCTTCCAGCACGCGCTCTTCGTGCTCGCCACGGTGATGAGCCGCGGCGCTGATCGCGCCATCGTCGATGCGGGATTGAAGGCGAGCAGCGTGGACTCCGGGCTGCCGAGCGTCTGGCAGCGCCCCGGCCTCGCCTACGTCGGCGCGTCAGACGAGCACGGCAAGCTCGAAGGCAAGGACCTGCCACGGCTGGGCGAGAAGCTGCTGCTGGTGCCGGGGCACTGCGATCCGACGGTGAACCTGTACGACTGGTACGTCTGCGTACGCGGCGGGAAAGTCGAAGCGCTCTGGCCGATCACCGCGCGGGGCGCGGTTCTTTAGGAACAGAGCTGGTCGAGGGCGACGGCATCGGCGCCCCGCCTCAAAGCTGTTCGCAATCCTGCACCGGCGCGAGCTCGAAGGGTGTCGGCCCCGACGTCGACGCAAAAGCGACGCGGCGCCCGCACTTGCCGCACGCCATGTAGAGGCCGGCGTCGTCGTGCTTGAGCTCCGGACTGTCCTTGGTGAAGTGCCAGCGTTGCCGCTTGACATCGCACTCGAGCGCGCACAGCAGCTTGCCGCAGCACGGGCAAAGAACGGCCCTCACTGTTTCGTCCATTATTTCTTGCGGTTCCTTTAATTCGATCGAGATTACCGTCGACGGACGGGAACACAGCGGGCGAATCCAGAATTCACTACGGCAGCCCGCGAAACACAAACGATTCGCTCAGAGGTCCAGCGCGAGCGCACCGCCGATCAGTACGGCGATGACGAGAAACCAGATGAGCGGTTCGGCGCGGAGCAGGTGATAGCGAAGCGCTTCCTTAGGCGCGAGGAACAGCACGCGGCCCTTGACGATCGGCGCCTGGCCCGAGGACAGCGGACGCGGATAGCTTTTTCCGATTCTTCCCATGATTCAAATGATGCTGGAAGCCCGGCGCGGCGGGTGATTCTTGGACAACGCTTGACAGATGAATGTGCGCGGCTGTGGCGCTTTGCACGGCCACGGGAATTGAGAAACAAGGCTTTCCCGCGAAACCCTTTTTCTCTTTAGAGATGGACCGGTCCCGGCCCGCGGTACTACTTGCGATATGCCGCGTGGAGCGCGCAGCCGACGATCAAGAGGATGAACCCCAAGAGAATGATGCTTGGGAGGAGTTCCATAACCTACAGTTTACTTATTTCGTCTTTGTGACGAGCAAGCCAGCCGGCCAACATGATGCCCGTCACGAGCCAAAACCTGAGCTAGGTAAGCGCGATCGACGTCGCGCCGGAAGTCAGGTTGACAACTTAAATCCTTCAAGCGGGGCCCCCGCTTTCGCGGGGACGACGAATTACGCCGGCACCACCGGAGACGGCAGACGCTCCGGCAGATTGCGGCGCGGCGCGCGGTGCTCCAGGCGGAAGCGGAACCGCTTGCAGCCGGCGGTCGCGAACGTGAAGTGACGGCCGAAGAGCCGCACGACGTAGATCGAGCCGAACACGCGGTATCCCATGCGGCGGAGCGACTTCAGCGAATCGAGATTCGTCGCCTCGACGTACGACAGGAAGCCGCGCGCGCCCTTGGCGGCGAAGTGCTCGAACACGCGGCTGACGGCGGCCTGGTAGAGGCGCCGGCCGCGATGCGCGGGCTGCGTGAGCGCCTTGTACAGGTAGACGTAGCTGGGATCGAAGTGCAGCACGAGGCCGCCCGTGCCGGTCGATGTCGGCCGGCGCGAGTACCAGCTGGTGAAAGCCGGCCTCGGCCCGTCGCAGATCGCGAAGCAGCGGTCGCCGCGCGCGATGGCGTCGGCGACGAAGAAGGGCGACATCTCGCTCGACGGATCGGAGGCGAAGCGGCGCAGC
>DATMIG010000003.1:0-12199 GCA_035554335.1 Burkholderiales bacterium | reverse complement strand
CCGCCCGGATTCGCTCCGTCCTCTTATTAGTCGCCTGAATGGAATACGAAAGGGCAATCCGGCGCTGCAGTCCGACTGGTCGCTGCGCTTCCATCCGACCGACAACGATCAGCTCCTCTGCTACTCGAAGCAGGAGGGCGACAACCTGATCCTCGTCTGCGTGAACCTCGACGTGCGCTACGCGCAATCGGGCCACGTCGACTTCGACCGCGCGCCGGGCGACGTGTACGAGGTCGAGGACCTCGTCGCGGCGAGCCGCTATACGTGGCACGGCCGGCGCAACTTCGTGATGCTCAACCCGCAGCAGCTACCGGCGCACGTGTTCCGTGTTACGCGAAGATAAGCAGCTCGTCGCCGTAGAGGCCGGGGCCCCCGCGCTGCCGGACACCGCGCTCTGGTACAAGGACGCGGTCGTCTACCAGGTGCACGTCAAGGCCTTCATGGACTCGAACGGCGACGGCATCGGCGACTTCAAGGGCCTCACCTCCAAGCTCGACTACATCCAGGAGCTCGGCGTGAGCGCGGTGTGGCTGCTGCCGTTCTATCCGTCGCCGCTCAAGGACGACGGCTACGACATCGCCGACTACCGCAACGTGCATCCGCGCTACGGCACCCGGGAGGATTTCAAGGTCTTCCTGGACGAAGCGCACAAGCGCGGCCTGAAGGTGATCACCGAGCTGGTCATCAACCACACGTCGGACCAGCACCCGTGGTTCCAGGCCGCGCGCCGCGCGCCCGAGGGGTCGCGCAAGCGCAACTATTACGTCTGGAGCGACACCGACCAGAAGTACAAGGGCACGCGCATCATCTTCACCGACACCGAGCAGTCGAACTGGACCTTCGACTCGGTGGCGAAGCAGTACTTCTGGCACCGCTTCTTCAGCCACCAGCCGGACCTCAACTTCGACAACCCGCACGTGATCCGCGCGGTGCTGAAGATCCTGCAGTCGTGGGCCGACATGGGCGTGGACGGCTTCCGGCTGGACGCGATCCCGTACCTCGTCGAGCGCGAGGGCACGAACTGCGAGAACCTGCCCGAGACGCACCTGGTCCTCAAGCAGATCCGCGCGCACCTCGACGCGCGCTACAAGAACCGCATGCTGCTCGCGGAAGCGAACCAGTGGCCCGAGGACGTGCGGCCCTATTTCGGCGACGCGGACGAATGCCACATGGCGTTCCACTTCCCGCTGATGCCGCGCATGTACATGGCGATCGCGCAGGAGGACCGCCATCCGCTGGTCGAGATCATGCAGCAGACGCCGGAGATCCCGCCGCTCTGCCAGTGGGCGATCTTCCTGCGCAACCACGACGAGCTGACGCTTGAGATGGTCACCAGCCGCGAGCGCGACTACATGTACCGCATGTACGCCGCCGACCGGCAGGCGCGCATCAACCTCGGCATCCGCCGGCGCCTCGCGCCGCTGATGGAGAACGACCCCGACCGCATCAAGCTGATGAACAGCCTGCTGCTCTCGATGCCGGGGTCGCCGGTGCTCTACTACGGCGACGAGATCGGCATGGGCGACAACATCTATTTGGGCGACCGCAACGGCGTGCGCACGCCGATGCAGTGGAGCCCGGATCGCAACGCCGGCTTCTCGCGCGCCGATCCGCAGCGCCTCTACCTGCCGCCGATCATGGACCCGATCTATGGCTACGAGGCGGTGAACGTGGAGGCGCAGCAGCGCGATCCCGGCTCGCTCCTCAACTGGATGAAGCGCATGCTCGCCGTGCGCAAGACCAGCCACGCCTTCGGCCGCGGCAGCCTCGCTTTCCTCGCCCCGGGCAACCGCAAGGTGCTCGCGTACGTGCGCGAGCTCGGCGACGAGGCGATCCTGTGCGTGGCCAATCTTTCGCGCGCCGCGCAGCCGGTGGAGCTGGACCTCAAGCGCTATCGCGGCCGCGTGCCGGTGGAGATGCTCGGCCGCACGAGCTTCCCGCCGATAGGCGACCTGCCGTACCTCGTAACCCTGCCGGCGTATGCCTTCTACTGGTTCCGCCTGGCGAAGGACGTCTCGGCGCCCGACTGGCACAAGGAAATGATCGTCCACGAGGAGGCGCCGATGCTGGTGCTCTTCGACGGCTGGACGAGCTTCTTCCGTGACCGCGTGGTGCCCTGGAGAATTGGGATGGCCGAACAGCTACGCACCCGGCTCGAAGCCGACGTGCTGCCGAAATTCATCGAGGCGCAGCGCTGGTACGCCAGCAAGGGCGAGCCGGTGAAGAACGCGCGCCTCAAGGACGACGTGGTGTGGGACGTGGGCGGCGTCGGCTGGCTCCTCACCATCGTCGACGTGAAGGGCGTGCAGTACTTCCTGCCGCTCGCGCTCGGCTGGGAGGAGGAGGAGGACCAGATCCGCGCGCTCTCCGCGCTGCCGGTGGCGCGCGTGCGCCAGCAGGCCAACGTCGGCGTGATGGCCGACGCCATGGCCGACGAGGCCTTCTCGCGCCACGTGGTGAAGGCGATCGGCGAGAAGAAGGCGCTGCAGATGAGCCACGGCGTGCTCGACTTCGCGCCGACCAGCCTCTTCGAGCAGATCGCGGGCGAGGAGGTGGCGAGCCTCACGCTCGGCGCGCTGCACACGCAGAGCACCAATACCTCCGTGACGCTCGGCGACCGCCTGTTCCTCAAGTGCTACCGGCGCCTGCGCGCCGGACTGCATCCGGAGCTCGAGGTCGGCCGCTTCCTCACCGAGGAGGCACGCTTCAAGAACTGCGTGCCGCTCGCCGGCGCCGTCGAATACGTTTCTCATGATGGAGAAACCAGCACGGTGGCGCTGCTGCAGGCCTATCGGCCGAACCAGGGCGACGCGTGGAGCTACACGCTCTCTTACCTCGAGCGCTTCGTCGAAGGCCTGCGCGAGGACGAGAACCATGGCGCGTACCTGACGCTCATCCAGACGCTCGCCACTCGCACCGCGGAGCTGCACCGGGCGTTCGAAAGCGGCCGCTCGCCCGCGTTCGTGCCCGAGCCCTTCACGACGCAGGACATCGAGGCGTGGCGCGCGCGCGTGCGCGAGGAGGCGGCGCAGACGCTCGACATGGTGGCGAAGCTGAAGGGCGAAAAGGCGCGCATCCTGGAATTCATCGACCGCTGCCCGCTGCCCAAGGCGCCGACGCTGAAGACGCGCCACCACGGCGACTACCATCTCGGCCAGGTGCTGGTTTCCAACAATGATTTCCTGATCATCGACTTCGAGGGCGAGCCCAGCCGTCCACTGGCCGAGGCGCGCCGCAAGCACACGCCACTGCGCGACGTCGCCGGCATGCTGCGCTCGTTCAGCTACGCGCGCGGCTCGACGGAATTGCGCGAGCGCACCGAGCCGGGGCTGGAGAAGCTCGGTCCGGCGCTGCGGGCGTGGGAAAAGGCGACCCGCGAGGCGTTCATCCGGGCCTATGCCGCGACCATGAAGGGCAGCGGCATCTTCACTTCCTTCGAGGACGTGCGCGGCCTGCTGCAGCTCGCCGAGATGGAGAAGGTGCTCTACGAGCTGCGCTACGAAGTGAACAACCGGCCCGACTGGGTCCACATTCCAACGCAAGGCCTGATGTCGCTGCTCGAAGGGAGCTGACATGGACCGCTTCGACGTGATGATGGAGCCCGCCCGGCTGCTGCTCCACCAGGCGGTCGACTTCCTGCCGCGCCTGGGTTTGGCGCTGATCGTGCTGATCGCCGGCTGGCTGGTCGCCAAGGCGATCCGCTTCGCCATCGCGCGTGCGTTGCGCGCGGTCAACTTCCACGTCGTCACCGACCGCGCCGGCATCGACGGCTTCCTGCGCGACGGCGGCATCGGCATGGACACGACCGACATCCTGGCGATGCTGGTCTACTGGATCGTGATCCTCGCGGCGCTGATCATCGGCTTCAACCTGCTCGGCCTCACCTATATCACCGATCTTCTCTCGCGAGTCCTGCTCTTCGTGCCGAAGGTGCTGGTCGCGGCGCTGATCCTCGCCTTCGGCGCGTATTTCGCGAAGTTCGTCGGCCAGTCGATTTCGGCCTACCTGCGCAACATCCACATGCAGGACGCGGAGCTCCTCGGCAACCTCGCGCGCTACGCCATCCTGACCTTCGTCGTCCTCATCGCCCTCGACCAGGTCAACGTCGGCGGCGACATCGTGCGCCAGACCTTCCTCATCGTGCTCGCCGGCCTCGTCTTCGCGCTCGCGCTCGCCTTCGGCCTCGGCGGCCGCGAGTGGGCCGCGGAATTGCTCGAGCGCTGGTGGCCCCGCAAGAAGCGCCCCTAATTGGGGTCAGATCAAAAATTACAGGACAGCCTGATATGAGCTCCACCCGGAGCCATGAGATGCCATTTGGTGCCGCCGTCTTGCCGCAAGGCGGCGTGCGTTTCCGCCTGTGGGCCCCCGGCGCGCAGAGGGTGGACCTCTGCATCGCCGAAAAATACTTCCCGATGAAAGCCGCCGGCGAGGGCTGGTACGAATGCGTCCACGCCGACGCGGCCGCCGGCACGCTCTACAAGTACCGCATCGACGAAGCCCAGCTCGTCCCCGACCCCGCGTCTCGCTTCCAGCCGCAGGACGTGGACGGCCCGAGCGAAGTCATCGCGCCATCGCGCTACCAATGGAAGGACGCCGGCTGGCGCAGCCGCCCGTGGACCGAGACCGTGCTCTATGAGCTGCACGTCGGCACGTTCACGCCCGAGGGCAGCTACGCCGGCGTGGCGAAGAAGCTGAAGCAGCTCGCCGACACCGGGATTACCGCGATCGAGCTCCTGCCGCTCTCCGACTTCGGCGGCAAGCGCAACTGGGGCTACGACGGCGTGCTGCCGTACGCCCCCGACAGCGCCTACGGCCGGCCCGAGGACCTGAAGGCGCTGATCGAGGCCGCGCACCAGGCGGGCCTGATGGTGTTCCTCGACGTGGTCTACAACCACTTCGGCCCGAAGGGAAACTACCTCGGCGTCTATTCGCCGCAGTTCTTCACCGACAAGCACAAGACGCCCTGGGGCGCCGCCATCGACTTTTCCAACCCCGTCGTGCGCCAGTACTTCATCCACAACGTGCTCTACTGGCTCGAGGAGTACGGCTTCGACGGCCTGCGCTTCGACGCGGTGCACGCGATCATCGACCCGAGCCCGCGCCACATCCTCGACGAGATCCGCGACTCGGTGCCGCGCGCCAAGCACCTCGTGCTCGAGAACGACGCCAACCAGGCGCGCTTCATCGGCCCCGGCAAGTACAACGCGCAGTGGAACGACGACTCGCACCACGGCTACCACGTCCTCGCCACCGGTGAGGAGGACGGCTACTACATGGCCTACGCCGACGCGCCCGCGAAGCATCTCGCGCGCTGCCTCGCCGAGGGCTTCGCCTACCAGGGCGAGGTGTCGCCGTTCAGCCATGAGAAGCGCGGCGAGAAGTCGAGCCACCTGCCGCCGTCGGCCTTCGTCGACTTCCTGCAGAACCACGACCAGATCGGCAACCGGGCGCGCGGTGAAAGACTGACGCAGCTGGCTCCCGCTGCCGTCCTCATGGCTTTGTCGGCCATCCACCTCCTGGCCCCGTCGCCGCCGCTCATCTTCATGGGCGAGGAGTGGGGCTGCCGGCAGCCGTTCCTCTTCTTCTGCGATTTCGAGGGCGAGCTGGGCGAGGCGGTGCGCAAAGGCCGCCGCGAGGAGTTCACGCGCTTCAAGGGATTCACCGGCGAGGTGCCCGACCCGACCGCCGAGGAAACCTTCAAGGCGTCGACGCTCGACTGGTCCAAAGCCGACCAGGTCTGGCTCGCGCACTACAAGAACCTGCTCGGCCTGCGGCAGAAGCACATCGCCGCGCGCGACTTGGGCCCCGGCCGCTACCGCATGCTCGGCGAGCGCGCGTTCGAGGTCGCCTGGGGATCCGGCGGGGGCGCGCTCAAGCTCATCGCCAACTGCGGCGACACCTCCGTCAAGGTAGACGACGTGCCGCCCGGTGATCCACTCTGGTCAAACGGTGCGCCCGGCACGCCCTGGAGCGTCAACTGGTGGCTCACCGCTTAATTCGGGGTCAGTGCGCCAATTCCCCGATCTGGTCCAGACGAGTGCATTAGCGCCCTGACCCCGCATTCATGACCGAGGTCGCTGACCGATACCACGACGTCTTCGGCAAGGAGATCGTCGTCCCGCAGTCGACGCGCGATGCGCTGGCGCGTGCGCTGGGGCCCGAGCGAGAACCGGCGAAGTTCGAGGCGAAGCCTGGCCGTTGCTACCAGCCCGAGCTCCTGGAGCAGGGCGGGCGGGTGTGGGGCTTCATGGTGCAGCTCTACGGCGTGCGCTCGAAGCGCAACTGGGGCATCGGCGACTTCGGCGACCTGCGCACGCTGGTCGAGTTCGCCGCCTCGCGCGGCGCTTCGGTGGTCGGCGTGAATCCGCTGCACGCGACGCTCGGCAGCCCGTACAGCCCGTCGAGCCGCCATGCGATCAACTTCGTCTACCTGGACATCGAGGCGATCCCGGAATTCGCGAAGTCCAAGGCGGCGCAGAAGCTGGTCGCCACCGCGGCGTTCCAGCGCATGCTCGCGCGGCTGCGCGAAGAGGAGCTCGTCGACTACGCCGGCATCGCGAAGGCGAAGCTCGAGGTGCTCGAGCTCCTCTTCCAGGAAACGCGCCGCCGGCCGGCGCCGACACCGTTCTCGATCTACGAGGCGCTGCGCGAGCGCTTCGGCTACGGCTGGGAGGCGTGGCCGGAGGAATACCGCGACCCGGCCAGCCCGGCGGTGCGTGCATTTGCGCGGAAGAACGCCCACCGGGTCGCCTTCTACGAGTACATCCAGCGCGCGGCGCGGGCGCAGCTCGATGCGGTGCAGGCGCATGCGCTGGAGCTCGGCATGCCGGTCGGGCTGTACGTGGATCTGGCGCTCGGCGCCGATCGCGGCGGCGCGGAGGTGTGGGCCGATCGCGAGGCATTCGCGCTCGACGTGACCTGCGGCGCGCCGCCGGACGAGTTCAACCCGAAGGGGCAGGACTGGGGCCTGCCGCCGTATTCGCCGCGCGGGCTGCGTGCGACGGCGTACGAGCCGTTTCGCGAGCTCCTGCGCGCCAACATGCCCGAGGGCGGCGCGCTGCGCATGGACCACGTAATGGCGCTGCAGCGCCTGTTCTGGATCCCGCGCGGCGTGAAGGCCGACCAGGGCGGCTACGTCTTCTATCCGCTGGACGATCTCCTCGCGGTGCTGGCGGAGGAAAGCCGCGCGCGCCGCTGCCTGATCATCGGCGAGGACCTCGGCACCGTGTCGGCGGAGCTGCGCACGAAGCTCAACCAGACCGGGCTCCTTTCCTACAGACCGCTGTTCTTCGAGCGGCAGGGCGAGGAGATCGCGCCGCCGCCCGCCTTCCCGCGCGATGCGCTGGTCTGCGTGAGCACGCACGACCTGCCGACCTGGCGCGGCTACTTCGCGATGCACGACCTCGACTGGCGCGACCAGGCGGGTTTGACCGTGGATCGCGAGAAGGAGCGCGGCATGCGCCGCGCCGACCAGGAGCGCGTCGCGCGCGCCCTCGAGCGCGAAGGACTCGAGCGCTCGGCGCGCGGCGCTCATGCCTACATCGCGCGCACGCCGTCGAAGCTCGCGCTGGTGCAGCCCGAGGACATGCTCGAGCTGCTCGAGCAGGCCAACCTGCCCGGCACCGTCGACGAGCATCCGAACTGGCGGCGCAAGCTCCCGCTCGGCTTGGAGGGATGGCCGAGCGACCCGCGCGTCATCGCCACCGTCGAAGCGATGGCCGAGCGCAGCCTCGCCACGCACCGTCCCGCGCGCGTGCCGGACGCGACGTACCGCATCCAGCTGCACAAGGACTTCCGCTTCGCCGACGCGATCAAGCTGATCCCCTACCTCGCGCGCCTCGGCGTCAGCCACCTCTACTCGTCGCCCTTCCTCAAGGCGCGGCCCGGCAGCACGCACGGCTACGACGTCATCGACCACAACGCGGTCAACCCGGAGATCGGCACCGAGGCGGAGCTGCACGAGCTCCTGGACACGCTGAAGCGCCACGGCATGGGCCTCGTGCCGGACCTCGTGCCGAACCACATGGGCGTGCTGCACGCGGACAACGCGTGGTGGCTCGACGTGCTAGAGAAAGGAAAGAGCTCCGAATACGCGCGCGTCTTCGACATCGACTGGAGCCGCGGCAAGCTGCTGCTGCCCGTGCTCGGCAAGCACTACGGCCAGGCGCTCGAGGACGGCGAGCTCAAGCTCGAGCAGAAGGGCGGGCGCTGGAGCGTGCGTTACTTCGACCACCGCTTCCCGCTCAACGCGAGGAGCACGCGGTTCCTGAAGCTGAAGCGCCCGAAGGACACGCTCGACCTGCACAAGATCCTCGAGCAGCAGTACTACCGGCTCGCGTACTGGCGCGTCGCGTCCGACGAGATCAACTACCGCCGCTTCTTCGAGATCACCGACCTCGCCGGCGTGCGGCAGGAAGACCGCACGGTGTTCGAGGCGACGCACGGGCTCATCCTGCGCCTAGCGAAGAAGGGCGGCATCGACGGACTGCGCATCGACCACCCCGACGGCCTGTCCGATCCGCAGCAGTATCTCGAGCGCCTCCAGGAAACCTTCCGCCGTCCGTGGGTGGTGGTGGAGAAGATCCTCGCCGACCACGAGCAGCTGAGGAGCGACTGGCCGGTCCACGGCGAGACCGGCTACCGCTTCGTCAACCTGCTGACGGGGGTCTTCATCGACACCTCCGCCGAGAGCCGCTTCAACCTGATCTACGAGCGCTTCACCGGCGCGCACGAGCGCTTCGAGGACATCTCGATCCGCAGCCGCCACCTCATCATGGCGACCACGCTAGCGGCGGAGCTCCTCATGCTCTCGACCTGGCTGGCGCGCATCGCCGCCGGCAACCGCCTGACGCGCGACTTCACGCAGAGCGGCCTCTCCAAGGCCCTCGCCGACATCGCGGCGCGCTTTCCCGTGTATCGCAGCTACGTGAGCGAGCGCGGCGTGACCGAGTCCGACCGGCGCTGGATCGACTGGGCGGTGAAGGCCGCGAAGCGCGGCAGCCTGATCGCGGACCCGAGCATCTTCGATTTCATCCACGGCGTGCTGACGCTCGACGCCGCGCCGCCCAAGGGCACGCGCCGGCAGGAGATGCTGCGCTTCTCGATGCGCTTCCAGCAGTTCACCGCGCCGGTGGTGGCGAAGGGCGTCGAGGACACCGCGTTCTACCGCTACAACCGGCTCATCGCGCTGAACGAGGTCGGCGGCCATCCGGCGCACTTCGGCGTCTCGCTGAAGGCGTTCCACGCCGCGAGCGAGGAGCGCGCGAAGCGCTGGCCGACCACGCTGCTCGGCAGCTCGACGCACGACACGAAGCGCTCGGAGGACGTGCGCGCGCGGCTCGGCGTGCTGTCCGAGCTTCCGTCGAAGTGGCGCACGGCGCTGCGGCGCTGGAGCCTCGTCAACCGCAGCCAGCGCACCGCAGACTCGCCCTCGCGCGCCGACGAATACCACTTCTACCAGGCGCTGATCGGCGTCTGGCCGGCCGAGACCGAGCGGCTCAAGGCCTACATGCTGAAGTCGGCGCGCGAGGCGAAGGTGCGCACGAGCTGGATCAACCCCGACGCCGAATACGAGGCCGCGCTCGAGCGCTTCGTCACGCAGTCGCTCGCCAACCCGCTCTTCCGCAAGGAGCTGGACGAGCTCGTGCCGCGCCTCGCGCACCTCGGCCACCTGGTTTCGCTCTCGCAGGCACTGGTGAAAATCGCTTCGCCCGGCGTCCCCGACTACTACCAGGGCACCGAGCTCTGGGACTTCAGCCTGGTCGACCCCGACAACCGCCGCCCCGTCGAATATGGGGTCAGATCAAAATTGCTGGACGAACTGGCAAAGTCCCGCCCCGCGCCATCCGAGCTCCTCGCCCACTTGCCCGACGGCCGCGCGAAGCTGCACGTCATCCGCCAGGGACTCGCCGTGCGCAAGAGCCATGCGCCGGTTTTCCACGGCGGCCGCTACACGCCGTTGTACGCGGACTCGGGCTACGAGGAGAACGTGATCGCGTTTTCGCTCGAGTCGGGCGGGCGCTGCGTCGTCGCCGTCGCGCCGCGGCTTTTCGCCCGGCGCCTGGGCGATGCGCCGGCTCCGATCGGCTCGGAGTTCTGGGCGGAATCGCGGCTTCAGCTTCCGCAGGGCGCCTATGTCGACGTGATGACGCAGCACGGTCATAACGGCGGTTCCATCCGCCTCGCCCAGCTGCTCGCGGATTTCCCGGTCGCCCTGCTCGTGCGCCGCTGAGCTCAGCGCCGCCGCACGTGCCGCAGCACGGCGCTGCGGAATTCGTCGTCGAGCGCCGGCTCGCCGCGCAGGATCGGCAGGTCGAGGAATGCGGCCGCGCCCATGGTGGCCGCGGCGATGCTGATGCCTTCGAGCGTGATCGCCGGCACTTCGGTATCGCCGAGGCGCGCGCAGACCACCGGCACGCCCGGCAGGTCATGCCGGACGTAGCGCAGGAGATCGAACAGGCGGATCTCGTCGAAGTAGATGCCGGCGATCACGAGATCGACATCGCGGTCGCGCAGGCGCCCCACCGCCGCCTCGTAGGTCGCCGCGCGCGTGAGCGCTGCGTATTCGCCGAGCGCGCGCGTGGCGGCGACCGCGCCCTGCGGCCGCATGGCGAGAAGAATGGTCGGCTTGCTCAAAGTGCCTTTCGATAGCGCATTTCGTCGAACGGCGTGGCGAGGAAGCGGGTGTTGCTGCGCGCGCCGCCGTCGGGCCGCAAGCCGATCCGCTCGTAGAAGCGGCAGGCGCGCTCGTTCCCTTTCACGACCCAGAGCGTGATCGCGTCGTGGCCGCGCCCGGCGGCGGCGAGTGCTGCCCGTTCGCACAGCAGCCGTCCGGCGCCGCGCCGCCAGGCGTCCGGATGGACATAAACGGCATAGATCTCGGCTGCGCCGGCCGCGTCGTTGTCGCGCGTCGGCCCATAGGAGCAGAAGCCGATGACACCGGCGCCGTCGCGCGCCACGTCGATCTTGCGGGGACCGGGCCTGGCCAGCTCGCTTTTCCAGAAGGCGGTGCGCTGCTCGAGGGTGATCTTGCGGATCTCCTCCTCCGGCAGGAGACCGCGATACCCGGCGCGCCAGGTCTCGACGTGCACCTGGGCGATGGCGGCGGCATCCTGCGCCGTCGCCGCGCGTACCGTTATCGCCTGGGGTTCCACTTGCGCCCGATGCCCTTCCAGTGCAGAGCGTACTGGATGCCCGCGCGTTCCAGCACCCAGGCGACGAAACTGTTGCTGTTGGGGCCGGGCCAGTAGCGGTAGAGGCGGCGCCAGGGGTACTTCTCCGCCTCCTCCAGCACGGCGGCGAGGCGTGCCGCTTCCTCGCCTTCCCATAGGGCGGCGAGGCGGGTCCGACCGCCGCCCACGTCCGCGAGCGGCGCTTTGAGATCGCAGTGCACGTGGCCGAAGCTGGTGCCGCCCGCGTCGGGCGTCTGCCATACTTCCCAGCGATGGCAGGCACCGGCCTCGTCGTAGACGACGAACCAGTAATGAACGGCGATCGCGCCGATCAACGGCAGCGGCGCATAACGGAGCTCGACCTTCAATGAGACCAGCCCTGGCTTTCCTCCTCGCGATTCTAGTCAGCGCCGCCCAGGCGCAGGAATGGCCCGCCAAGCCGATCCGGCTGATCGTGCCCTTCGCGCCGGGCGGCGTGACCGACAACGCGGCGCGCGTCATCGCCGAGCCGCTCAGCGTGCGCCTCGGCCAGCAGGTGGTGGCCGAGAACCGACCCGGCGCCGGCGGCAACATCGGCACCCATGCCGTGGCGCAGGCCGAGCCCGATGGCTACACGCTGCTCCTCGGCTACGACGGCACGCTGGTGATCAACCCGCACGTGTACGCGAAGATTCCCTTCGACACGCTGCGCGATTTCGCCGCGGTGACCAAGCTCGGCGATGCCACGCTGATCCTGGTCGCGCATCCCGGCGGCGTGCGCTCGCTCAAGGAGCTGATCGAGGCGGCGAAGACGAAGCCCTTCTCGTACGGCACCTCCGGCACCGGCAACACCACGCACCTCGTCGCCGAGCTGCTCAAGCAGCGCACCGGCGCACGCCTCGAGCACGTGCCGTACAAGGGCGGCGGGCAGGCGATCGTCGACGTGGTCGGCGGCCAGATCCCGCTCGTCTTCACCGCCATCGCCACGGCGCAGCAGTACGTGCACAACGGGCGCCTCCTCGCCCTCGGCGTGCCGAGCGCCAGGCGCT
>DATMIG010000002.1:0-1880 GCA_035554335.1 Burkholderiales bacterium | reverse complement strand
GACGTGGTCGGGCCGGCGGGGCCGACGACCTCGTCGCGCACCGGGTCGACCGGGCCGACGTAGTAGATCACCCGATTGGTGAAGTCGACGGGCAGTTTCTTGCCGGCGGCGAGCATGTCCTGGATGCGTTTATGCGCGGCGTCGCGGCCCGTCAGCATTTTCCCGCTTAGGAGCAGACGCTCGCCTGGCTTCCACGTCGCCACTTCGGCCTTCGTGAGAGTGTCCAGGTTGACGCGGCGCGATTTCGCATCTGCGGTCCAGGTGACCTGCGGCCAGTCGGAGAGCTTGGGCGCCTCGAATTCCGCCGGACCCGAGCCGTCCAGCACGAAGTGCGCATGGCGCGTGGCGGCGCAGTTCGGAATCATCGCCACCGGACGGTTCGCGGCGTGAGCCGGATACGTGTGGATCTTCACGTCGAGGACGGTGGAAAGGCCGCCCAGGCCCTGGGCGCCGATGCCAAGGGCGTTGACCTTGTTATAGAGCTCGATGCGCATTTCCTCGACCTTGTTCTTCGGTCCGCGCGCCTTGAGCTCCGCCATGTCGATCGGCTCCATCAGCGATTCCTTCGCCATCGCCATCGCCTTCTCCGCAGTGCCGCCGATGCCGATGCCGAGCATGCCCGGCGGACACCAGCCGGCGCCCATCGTCGGCACGGTCTTCAGCACCCACTCGACGATCGAATCGGAAGGATTGAGCATCGCGAACTTGGACTTGGCTTCGGAGCCGCCGCCCTTCGCGGCGACGTCGACTGCGACCTTATTGCCGGGCACGAGCTGCACGCTAATCACCGCGGGCGTGTTGTCCTTCGTGTTCTTACGGCCGAAGTCGGATTCGTCGAGCACCGAGGCGCGCAGCTTGTTCTCGGGGTTGAGGTAGGCGTTGCGCACGCCTTCGTTCACCGCCGCCTCGAGGTCGTCGAAATCGAAGCGCACGCCCATGCCTACCTTTAGGAAGACGTTGACGATGCCCGTGTCCTGGCAGATGGGGCGATGGCCTTCGGCGCACATGCGCGAGTTGGTGAGGATCTGCGCGATCGCATCCTTCGCGGCGCCCGACTGCTCGCGCTCGTACGCGCGGCCGAGCGCGCGGATGTAGTCGGCGGGGTGGTAATAGGAAATGAACTGCAGGGCATCGGCGACGCTCGTGACGAGGTCGGCGCGGCGAATGGTCGTCATGCGTGTTCTTCCCTCGAAGCGGCCGCCGGCATGAAGCGGTCCGCGGCGGCGATGGCCATGGCGGACAAGAGGAACGTGATATGGATGCCCACCTGGGCGAGGATCGTCTTCTCGTCGTAGGAGGCGGCGTTGATGAACGTCTTCAGAAGGTGGATCGAGGAGATGCCGATGATCGCGGTGGCGAGCTTCACCTTGAGGACGGACGCGTTGACGTGCGAAAGCCACTCGGGCTGGTCGGGATGACCTTCGAGGTTTAGCCGCGAGACGAAGGTCTCGTAGCCGCCGACGATCACCATGATGAGCAGGTTCGAGATCATCACCACGTCGATCAGCCCAAGCACCACCAGCATGATCACCGTCTCGGTAGGTTTGTGCGGCCGGTCGCCGCCCTGCACGGTGACGGAGTCGAGCACGTGCGTGAGCGAGCCGCCGTCACCGAAGGTGGCGAGCACGAGGTGATAGAGCTCCTGCCAGAACAGCCAGACGTAGACCGCCTGCGCGACGATCAGGCCAAGGTAAAGCGGGAGCTGAAGCCAGCGGCTGGCGAAAATGAGCGCGGGAAGCGGGCGCAGCGGGCGCGCCTCGCTGAACGGAGCGGGGTTGCGGGCCATTTCTAGCGGGGGGAAAAAGGCCGCCACTGTAGCACAGCGCGGCGAGCCGGAGCCTTTACAGTCCATTGATTTGGTGCTTCTATTAGGCAAGAAC
>DATMIG010000001.1:0-13393 GCA_035554335.1 Burkholderiales bacterium | reverse complement strand
GTGATGGAGCTGATGCGCGAAGTGATGCACCACGTCGCCGACGAGGAAACCGTGCTCCTGCCGCAAGCCGAGCGCGTGCTCGGCGAGCGCGTCGGCGAGCTCGGCGCGAAGTTCATGAAGCGGCGGCTGCAGCTCATGGCGCCGCACGCCGGCGAGATGACGCGCGCCAAGGCGCGCGCCTTCCCGAAAGCCAATCTCTTCGTTCTCGCGGGCGCCCTGGTGGGCGGCGCGCTCCTTTTCCAGCGGCTGCGAAGGACCTGATGGACGCGACGCACGTCTACTGCGCCAGCTGCCGCTCGATCCGCGCCGTCAGCTTCGATCGCCTGGTCGGGCGCGAGGCCTCGCTCGGCACCGCCGCGCGCTGCTCGGAGTGCGGCTGGCTCGCCTTCACCATGATCAGCGACGCGCGCGTGTACTGCGACGTCTGCGACGAGATCCGCCCGGCGCTGCTGCACGAGTACCGCCCGGCCGGCTCGCTCTCGGGTGGATTGGTGCGCTGCGCCGTCTGCTACGCGAGCCGCGCGCGGCTCTACGGCACGAAGGTGTCGACCCGTTGAATTCTCCTTGGCACCATTAGGTTGCCAACGTTGACCTGAACGGCCTCGCCGTTCTGGTTGAGCGTCGTCGTGCGGATCTTGATCAGGCCGAGATCCGGGCGGGACTTCGATTCGCGCACCTCCAGCACTTCCACTTCCACGCGCAGCTCGTCCCCCGGCCGCACCGGTAGCGGCCAGCGGAATTCGTCGAAGCCGGCGCCGACGATGCCGCCGGCGGGCTGCAGATCGCTTGCCACCAGGAGCTTCATGGTCATCGCCGCGGTGTGCCATCCGCTCGCCGCCAGGCCGCGGAAAATCGAGTGTTGCGCGGCGGCGTCATCCAAATGAAAGGGTTGCGGATCGAATTCCGCGGCGAAGCGATGGATGCGCTCGGCATCCACGCGCACTCGCTCAGGTCCGCCGTATTTCTGTCCGGCGGCGTAATCTTCCAGGTAGCGCATTTATCGCTGATACACTAAAACGGAGTCGTGCCCATGAATAGACGCGCCGCCGTTTACAGCGCTTCCAGGCCGGCGCGCAAGCTGCCGCCGCCGGTCGTCAAGCCTGTGGCGCAGCCACCGGCCGTCCAGAAACCAGCGAAGCGCTGGTTCCAGTCGTCGCGCAGGGTTCTGTCCGCCGGCGTTGCCGCGCTGCTGATCGCGGCCTTCGCCGCCTTCTGGCTCAACCGCGCGCCGGCGCTCACCGAGCAGCAGGTGGAAGCGCTGGTGCACCGCGCCATCGCCGAGATTCCGCCGGCTGCGTCGGCGACGGAGGCGTACGAAAAGATACGCCCTTCCGTGGTTGCTGTGCGCAGCGCGGCCGACGACGGTGAGGAAGGCACGAAGGGCATGGAGACCGGCAAGCAGGAGTACCAGCGCGGCACCGGCGTGGTGATCGTCGACAGCGGCCTGATCCTGACCAACCTGCATGTCGTCGCCGGCGCGCGGCGCGTGCATGTGACTTTCTTCGACGGCACGGAGAGCGAGGCCGAGATCGTCGGCACGCGACCCGAGCATGACCTTGCCGTGCTGCAGGCGAAGAACCTGCCCGACGACATGATGCCGGCGGTGATGCGCTCCACCGCGGGCCTCGCGCCGGGCGACGCGGTGGTGGCGGTCGGCTTCCCGTTCGGCATCGGACCTTCGGTCTCGTCGGGCGTGGTCTCGGGGCTGCGCCGCGACTACGTGTCGCCGGAAGGAAAGCGCGTGCTGTCGAATCTCATCCAGTTCGATGCGGCGGTGAATCCCGGCAACTCGGGCGGGCCGCTCGTCACGCTCGACGGCGAAGTCGTCGGCATCGTCACCGGGCTGCTCAACCCGACCGAGCAGCGCGTCTTCGTCGGCATCGGCTTCGCCGTGCCGATCGAGAACGCCGCGTCCGCGATCGGCCTCAACCCCTTCTAAAGGAAACCCATGGAACAAGCGGCGACGCTCATGGAGCGCGTGCTGTATGAAGTGAAGAAGACCGTCGTCGGGCAGGACCACTTCCTCGAGCGCGTGCTGGTGGCGATGCTGGCGGGCGGGCACCTGCTGGTCGAGGGCGTGCCGGGCCTCGCGAAAACGCTCACCGTCAAAACCCTGGCCGCCACGGTGCGCGGCAGCTTCCGCCGCATCCAGTTCACGCCCGACCTCGTGCCGGCCGACCTCGTCGGCACGCGCATCTACAACCAGAAGAGCGGCGACTTCAGCACCTCGCTCGGTCCCGTATTCTGCAATTTGCTGCTCGCCGACGAGATCAACCGCGCGCCGGCCAAGGTGCAGAGCGCGCTGCTGGAAGTGATGCAGGAGCACCAGGTGACCATCGCCGGCGAGACGCACAAGGTGCCGACGCCGTTCCTCGTCATGGCGACGCAGAACCCGATCGAGACCGAGGGCACCTACGCGCTGCCCGAAGCGCAGGTCGACCGCTTCATGATGAAAGTGCTGGTCGGCTATCCGAGCGAGGAAGAGGAGTTCGTCATCGTCGAGCGCGTCACCGGTCCGGCGCACGAGCCGATGGCCGTGGCGTCGATCGAGCAGCTGCTCGAATTGCAGCGCGAGTGCCGCAAGGGCTACGTCGAGCCGGCGCTCGTGCAGTACGCCGTGCGCCTCGCCTCCGCGACGCGCCAACCCGACAAGTACCTCACCTACGGCGCGAGCCCGCGCGCGTCGATCCACCTCATCGAGTGCGCGCGCGCGCTCGCCTTCCTGCGCGGCCGCGACTATGCGCTGCCGGAGGACGTCGTCGATCTCGTGCCGGACGTGCTGCGCCATCGGCTCGTGCTGTCGTACGAAGCGCTGGCCGAGGGCCTCACGGCCGACGAGTTGATCAAGCGCATGATGCACAAGGTGCGGGTGCCCGAGAAGCCGATGCAGGCACATGCCAAAACCAGCCCAGCCCCCGCGCCGCAACAGTCCTGACGCCATCCTGCGGCGGGTCGAGTGGACGGTGATGCGCCGTCTCGACGGCCTGCTGCACGGCGACTACCGCACGCTCTTCCGCGGCTTCGGCCTCGATCTCGCCGACCTGCGCGAGTACCAGTACGGCGACGACGTGCGGCACATTGACTGGAACGTGACCGCGCGGCTGCAGCAGCCGTATGTGCGCGAGTATCACGAAGACAGGGAAATCACCGCCTGGTTTCTGCTGGACCTCAGCCGCTCCATCGACTTCGGCTCGCAGGAGGTCACCAAGGCCACCGTGGCTGCGGATTTCGTCGCGCTGCTTGCGCGGCTCCTCACGCGGCACGGCAACCGCGTCGGCGCGATCTTCTACGGCCTCGACGTCGACCGGGTGATCAGGCCGCGCAGCGGGCGCCGGCAGGTGCTCTCGATCCTGCACGCGATGGCCTCGCGGCCGCAGCTTCCCGAGGGCAAGGGCACCCGCCTCGACACGCTGCTGAAAAGCGCGTTCAACTACATCAACCGCCGCTCGCTTCTCTTCCTGGTGTCGGATTTCTTCAGCGAGCCGGGCTGGGACCGGCCGCTCACGCAGCTCGCGCAGCGCCACGAGATGATCGCCGTGCGGCTGCACGACCCGCTGGAGAACGAGCTGCCGGATCTGGGCCTGCTCGTCTTCCAGGACGCGGAGACCGGCGAGCAGCTTTTCGTCGACACGCACGACGGCAGCTTCCGCAAGCGCTTCATGGACGCGGCCGAGCAGCGCGAGGTGGCGGTGCGTACCTCCCTGGTCAACGCCGGCGTCGACACGCTCGAGCTCTCCACCGGCGCGGACCTCGTCGACACCGTGCTGCGCTTCGCGGACCTGCGCAAGAGAAAATCGGCCGTGAGGGTCAATGACGTTCCAGTGGCCTGAGTTCCTCTGGCTGCTGGCGGCGCTGCCGCTGCTCGCGGGGTTCTATGTGTATCTCTTGCGCCGGCGCAAGAAGTTCGCCGTGCGCTACTCCAACCTCGCGCTCCTGAAAACGGCGATGGCGGGGGCCTCGTGGCGCCGCCACGTGCCGCCGGCGATCCTGCTCTTCGCGCTGGCCTGCCTGATCGTGGCGATGTCGCGCCCGAACGCCGTGATGACGCTGCCCTCGCAGCACGAGACGGTGATCCTCGCGATGGACGTCTCGGGCAGCATGCGCGCCACCGACGTCGAGCCGAACCGCCTGGTGGCGGCGCAGAACGCCGCCAAGACCTTCATCGGCCAGCAGCCCGACAGCGTGCGCATCGGCATCGTCGCCTTCGCCGGCACCGCGACCGTGGCGCAGGCGCCGACGCGCAACAAGGAAGACCTCTACGCCGCCATCGACCGCTTCCAGCTGCAGCGGGCGACCGCGATCGGCAGCGCGATCATCGTCTCGCTCGCCACGCTCTTTCCCGACGGCGGCTATGACGTGGCGAGCTTCTCCTCGGGCGAGAAGCGCAAGCCGCCGCCGAACTTCAAGCCCGTGCCGCCCGGCTCGTACGGCTCCGCGGTGATCATCCTGCTCACCGACGGCCAGCGCACGACGGGGCCCGATTCCGTGCAGGCGGCGCGGCTCGCGGCCGACCGCGGCGTGCGCGTCTTCACCGTGGGCGTCGGCACGCCCGAGGGCAAGATCGTCGGCTTCGACGGCTGGTCGATGCACGTGCGCCTCGACGAGGACACGCTGCGCGCCATCGCCGACCTCACGCGCGGCGAGTACTTCTATGCCGGCAGCGCGATGGATCTCAAGAAGATCTACCAGACCATGAACACGCGCCTCGTCATGGAGACGAAGAAGACCGAGATCAGCGCGTTCTTCGCCGCCGCCGGCGCGCTGCTCGTGCTCCTCGCCGCGCTGCTCTCGCTCAGCTGGTTCAACCGCATCCTTTGACGTTCTCGCGTGAAAGGCTGATCCGGTTTTCGCACTGCGACCCGGCGGGCATCGTCTACTTCGTCAACTTCTTCGACATGGTGGGCGGCGTGGTCGAGGACTGGTTTCGGGAAGCGGTCGGGCTGCCGTTCCAGGAAATGCACCTGCAGCGCCGCATCGGCTTTCCCATAGTGAACACGGGATGCGAGTTTTCGCGTCCGGCTCGTCTGGGCGACACGCTGGTGCTCGAGCTCGCCATCGCGCGCCTCGGGCGCTCGTCGATCGAATTCGTGGTGAACGGCAGCGTCGGCGGCGAGGATAAATTCCGCGCGCGCCACAAAGTGGCCCTGGTTTCGCTCGACACCTGGCGCGCGCTGCCGATTCCGGATGACATGCGGGCTAAGATGCAGCCCTATGTCGTCGACCGCTCGTAACACGCTCGCGCTCGCCATCGCCGCCGGTGCCATCTTCGGCATCGCGCTCGGCACGCGCACCGCGCAGCCGCTCTTCATCAGCGCCATCAATTCCTCCACCGGTGCCGGCTACGCCACCATCAGCCTCGCCTTCGGCGTGGCGCAGCTCATGTGGGGCATCGGCCAGCCGGTCGCCGGCGCGGTGGCCGACCGCTGGGGGCCGCGGCCGGTGATGCTCACCGGGGCGTTCCTCCTCGCCGTCGGCACCGCCCTCATTCCGCTCGCTTCGAGCGCCTGGTCGCTGATCCTCGTCATCGGCGTCATCGCCGCGGCGGGCGCGAGCACCAGCGGCCCGGCGCAGCTCGCCTCGTCCATCGCGCGCTGGCTGCCGGAGGCGAAGCGCTCGGTGGCGAACGGCATCATCGGCGCCGGCGGCTCGCTCGGCCAGTTCATCCTCGTGCCGCTCGCGCAGCTCTTCATCGGCGTCGCCGGCTGGCAGCCGGCGCTGGTCATCGTCGGCGCGATCGGCCTCATCGCCGTGCCGCTCGTCTTCTTCATCACCCCCAGTGCCGCCGCGCACGCCGGCGCCCACGCCGGGGCCGGCACGCTGCGCGAGGCGGTGCGCGGCGCGCTGCGCGATCCGAGCTTCCTGCTGCTCACCGCCGGTTTCTTCACCTGCGGCTTCCACATCGCCTTCATCGCCACCCACCTGCCGGGCGTGGTGACGCTGTGCGAGCTGCCGCCGAGCGTGTCGGCGTGGTCGCTCTCCATCATCGGTCTCTTCAACATGTTCGGCAGCCTCTGGATCGGAAGGCACATCCAGATGCGCCGCATGAAGCTCGCGCTCGCCGGGGTGTACTTCGCGCGCGCGGTCATCATCCTCATCTTCTTCTTCTCGCCGAAGACGCCGCTCGTGTTCTTCATCTTCGCCGCCGCGATCGGCTTCACGTACCTCTCGACGGTGCCGCCGACCATCGGCCTGGTCGCCAAGCTGCACGGCGCGCGCTACATGGCGACGCTCTTCGGCATCGTCATGCTCTCGCACCAGATCGGCGGCTTCCTCGGCGCCTGGCTCGGCGGCAAGGCCTTCGAGGCCACGCACAGCTACGACTGGATGTGGTTCGCCGACATCGCGCTCTGCGTCTTCGCTGCCGGCGTCCACCTGCCGATCCGCGAGTCGCGTCCGCAGCCGGTGCCGGCGCCGGCGTGAAGCTCGGCATCCTTTTGCTGGCGCTTGCCGCGCCGGTCTTCGCCCAGACCGGCAAGATCAGCGGCATCGTCACCAACGGCCGCGCCGCGGAGGCGGGCGTCTGGGTCATCGCCGAGACGGAAGACCTGCCGACGCGGTTCGCGAAGATCGTCGTCACCGACGAGCGCGGCAAGTTCCTGATCCCCGAGCTGCCGAAGGCGAGCTACCGCGTCTGGGTGCGCGGCTACGGCCTGGTCGACTCGAAGAAGGTGAAGGCGCGGCTCGGCGACCGGCTGCGCCTCAAGGCCGCCATCGCGCCGAACGAAGGCTCGGCGGCGCAGTATTACCCCTCGATCTACTGGTACTCGATGCTCGGTATTCCCGACAAGGCCGAGTTCCCGATCGGCAAGGCCGCAAATCAGCCGGAATGGCTGAACGTAGTGAAGACGAACGGCTGCGTCGGCTGCCATGCGCTCGGCACGGCGGCGACCCGCACGGTGCCGAAGGCGCTCGGCCACTTCAAATCCTCGGAGGAAGCCTGGGCGCGCCGCATCACCTCCGGTCAGGCCATGACGCAGATGGTGAATGCGCTCGCGCGCAACGACACGGAGCGCATGCTCAAGCAGTTCGCCGAGTGGACCGATCGCGTGGCGATGGGCGAGGTGCCGGCCGCCAAGCCGCCGCGGCCGCAGGGCGTCGAGCGCAACGTCGTCATCACGCTGTGGGACTGGAGCAACGAGAAGGCCTACCTCCACGACGAGGTGTCGACCGACCGCCGCAATCCCACCGTCAACGCCTACGGCAAGCTCTACGGCGCGACGGAGGAGAGCACCGATCTCATCCCGGTGCTCGATCCGAAGGCGCACACCGCCACGGAGATCCGGCATCCGGTGCGCGACCCGGAGACGCCGTCGTCGAAGGAGCTGCCGATGGCGCCCTCGCCCTACTGGGGGCGCGAGCCGATCTGGGACAGCCACACCACCACGCACAATCCGATGCTCGACGAGCAGGGCCGCGTCTGGTTCACGGCGCGCGTGCGCTCGCCGCGCAACCCCGAGTTCTGCCGCAAGGGGCATCCGTCGGCGCAGGTGTTCCCGCTGGAAAGCGCGAACCGCCATCTCTCGATGTACGACCCGAAGAGCGGCCAGTTCACGCTGATCAGCACCTGCTTCACCACGCATCACCTCGCTTTCGCGGAAGACGCTAACCAGACACTGTGGACGAGCGCCGGCGGCCCGCAGAACCCGGTGCTCGGCTGGCTCGACCGCAAGGTGTTCCAGGAGACCGGCGACGAGCAGAAGGCGCAGGGCTGGACGCCGTTCGTCCTCGACAGCAACGGCAACGGCAAGCGCGACGAATCGGACGAGCGCGTGGTCACCGGCCTCTACAGCGTCGCCGTGAACCCGAAGGACGGCAGCATCTGGGGCACCTCGCTCGGCTTCCCGGGCCGCGTCGTGCGCGTCGATCCGGGGCCGGATCCGACGCACACCGCGCTCACCGAGATCTACGAGCCGCCGCTGCCCGGCTACGGCCCGCGCGGCGGCGACATCGATCGCGACGGCGCGATGTGGGTCTCGCTCGCGAGCGGCCATCTCGGGCGCTTCGAGCGCTCGAAATGCAAGGGTCCGCTGAACGGCCCGGCGGCGACCGGCCAGCATTGCCCGGAGGGCTGGACGCTCTACCCGGTCCCCGGGCCGCAGTTCAAGGGCGTGACCGAGACGGGCAGCGCCGAGGCGAGCTACTACACCTGGGTCGACCAGTTCGATACCTTCGGCCTGGGCCGCAACGTGCCGATCGCCACCGGCAACCTGAACGAAGGCCTGCTCGCGCTCGTCGACGGCAAGTTCGTCACCCTACGGGTACCGTATCCGCTCGGGTACTACACGAAGTGGCTCGACGGGCGCATCGACGACGCGAAAGCCGGATGGAAGGGCCGCGGCCTCTGGTCCACCGTCTCGACGCGCGCGCCGTTCCACATGGAAGGCGGCAAGGGCACGCGGCCGAAAGTCGTGCGCTTCCAGCTGCGACCGAACCCGACCTCGGAATAAACGGGAGGCGGGCGCATTCCGGCGCCCGCCCCGCTACACCTCAGTTATCGACGACGGCCACGACCTGGATCTCGACCAGCTGCTCCGGCTCGCCGAGCTCGAGCACCGCCATGTTGGTGGTCGTCGGCTTGTGGTTGTACGGCGCGAAGTAGGAGTTGACGATCGCGCTCGCCTTGCCGATGTCGCCCATGCGCGGGCGCGTGCGGAAGATGAAGACATGCACCACGTCCTTCGGCGAGGCGTTCGCCGCCTTGAGCGTCTGCATGATGCCATCCATCGTCTGGCGCACCTGGCCCTCGAGGTCGTTGGTGAGGTACTTCACCACCTCCTCGCGCTTGTGCGGATGGTCGTGATAGACCGGCAGCGCCGTCCCGCCCGCCAGCCACAGGAGCTTGCCGCTCTTCACCTTGATCGCCGGCGAGAAGGGCATGAACACGCTCTTGTCGTAGTTCGGGTGGTTGATGACTTCCAGGTTGTTGCCGCTCTGCGCGAGCGCCGGCGCCGCCGCGAGCGCAAGCGCCGCAGCGAGAAGGGCTTTCTTCATGGGTTGTCTCCTTGGGTGGTGGACTGCGCGTCCACTCTAGCCCAAGGAGCCCGGATCAGGCGGCGGCGAGGGTTCCGCTCTGGTAGTCGCGGATCGCCTGCTCGATCTCCTCGCGGGTATTCATCACGAAGGGACCGTACTGCACGACCGGCTCGTTGAGCGGCCGGCCGGCGAGGAGGAGGAAGCGCGCGCCTTGGGCCCCGGCCTTCACCTGCACGTCGCCTTCCTGCGTGAACACGGCGGCGCTGTGCGTGGGGATGCCTTCGAGCGCGCCTTCGTACACGTAGGCGAACGCGTTGTAGCCGTTCGGCACCGGATGCGTTAACGTCGCGCCGGCCGGCAGATGGACGTCGAAGTACGTCGCATCGGTCGCGCCGGGCTGCACCGGCGCCGCGGTGCCGGCATAGTTGCCCGCGATGACGCGCACCTTCCCGTCGCCGAGCTTGACTTCGGGAATGTCGGCCGCGTCCAGGTCGCGATAGCTCGCCGGCTTCATCTTGTCCTTCGCCGGCAGGTTGATCCACAGCTGGAAGCCGCGCATGCGGCCGCGGTCCTGCTGCGGCATCTCGGAGTGGATGATGCCGCGGCCGGCGGTCATCCACTGCACGCCACCGCTCTTGAGGTTGCCTTTATTGCCGAGGTGGTCCTCGTGCAGCATGTGGCCGTCGAGGATGTAGGTCACCGTCTCGAAGCCGCGATGCGGGTGCGCCGGGAAGCCGGCGATGTAGTCCGCCGCGTCCTCGGACGAGAACTCGTCGAGCATGAGGAACGGATCGAGGCGCGCGAAGTTCGACTGGCCGAGGCTGCGCTGCAGCTTCACGCCGGCGCCGTCGGAGGCCGGGATGGACTTGATGAGGCGATGTACGGTGCGGGTGGTCATGGTTGCTCCTATATGAGGGCGGGTTCGCGCTCGTTCAACCGTTCGATTTGCGCCCGCGCCTTGGCGAGGCCGGCGTCCTTGGATGCCGGGCTGATCGCGAGGCCTTCAGCGTAGACGGTCTCGAGGTCGCTGATGCCGATGAAGGCGAGAAAGTCGCGCACGTAGCTCGTGTGGGCATGCGTGTCGCCGTAGTGGCCGCCGCGCGCCAGGACGAGGTAGGCCTTCTTGCCGGTGAGCAGGCCCACCGCGCCTTTCTCCGTGTACTTGAACGTGATGCCGGCGCGCGCGACGTGGTCGAAGTACGCCTTGAGCGTCGACGGGATGCCGAAGTTGTACATCGGCACGCCGATCACGATCGCGTCGGCGGCCTTCAGCTCGGCGATGAGCTCGTCGGAGTATTCCGCCGCCGCTTGCTGGGCCGGCGTCCGCGCTGCGGCAGGCGTGTTGAAGGCGGCGAAGCGCTCGCCATCGAGATGGGGCACCTTGGTCACGTCGCGCACGACGACCTTGCCGCCCAGGCGGGCAGCAAGCTCATTGGCAAGGGTGGTCGATTGGCCGTTGGCACCGAAGAGGCTGCTGCTGATCAGGAGTGTTTTCATGCCTCCATTAAACGATTCGCTGGGCCGATAAAAAAGCGGAAAATATAGGCCATTCCTATCGACTGAATCGATGAATCCCCGCATCACCCTTGAGCAGTGGCAGGCGCTCGTCGCGGTGGTCGAGGCCGGCGGCTACGCCCAGGCGGCCGAGCAGCTGCACAAGAGCCAGTCCTCGATCACCTACCTCGTGCAGAAGCTCGAGTCCTTGCTCGGCGTGAAGGCATTCGAGATCAAGGGCCGCAAGTCGGCGCTAACGCCGACCGGGCAGCTGCTCTACCGCCGCGCGCGCGTGCTGCTCGACGAAGCGCTCGGCCTCGAGAAGACGGCGAAGAGCGCGTCGGCCGGCTGGGAGGCCGAGATCCGCATCGCGGCGGAGATGATCTTCCCGGCCTGGGTGCTGCTCAACTGCTTCGACAGGCTGAACGCGGAGAGCCCGCATACGCGCATCGAGTACTACGAGACGGTGATCGCCGGCACCAACGAGGCGCTCCTCAGCGGCCGCGCCGACCTCGCCATCACGCCGGTCGTTCCGTCCGGATTCGCCGGCGCGCCGCTGATGCCGCTGCGCATGCTGCTCGTCGCGCATCCGGACCATCCGCTGCACAAGCTCGGCCGCGCCATCACGATGCGCGACCTGCGCAAGCACCGCCAGCTCGTGGTGCGCGAGACCGATACCGCGCGCGCGACGAAGACCATGGTGGAAGCGGCGCAGCGCTGGACGGTGAGCCACATGTCGACCGCCATCTTCGCCGCGGCGATGGGCTTCGGCTACGGCTGGTATCCGGAGGAGCGCATCCGTAATGAATTGCACCAGGGGTCGCTCAAGCCCTTGCCGCTGCGCGAGGGCGCGGAGCGCGCGGGGCAGTTCTATCTGGTCTACGCGGACCGCGACAACGCCGGGCCCGGCACGCTAAGGCTGGCCGAAATCATTCACCAGGCGGTGAAAGACGAGTGCGCTAGCGCGGCCTCCTAAACCACTTCGTGATGATCGCCTTGTAGCCGCGCTTCACGGGCGTGCCGTGGTGGAGGGTGTCGTAGTTCCCGCTGCCGTCCGCCTTGAGGTTGTTCCAGATCACCGCCGTGCCGCGCTTCGGCGGAATCGACAGGCCGACGTTGACGAAGTTCGTGTGGCCGCCCTCCTCGACGTCGTTGAGGTAGATCATGAAGGTCCACGTGCGCTGGCCGAGCGTGGGCGTGGAATGCTTCGCGAGCTCATAGCGCTCGAAGTAGTCGGTGTGGGGCTTGAACTCCTGCGCGACGTCGTAGTACTGGCCCTGGCTCGGCTCCGCAAGCTTCGGGTCGATGCCCATCGCGCCGCAGATGCGCTGGTCGAGAATGCGCACCGCCTCCTCGCCGCGGATCAGGTCGCAGGTGCGGCTCGTGCGGAACGAGGAGTCGGCGCTGCCGTCGTGGCTGATCTCGGAGGGCCGCAGGTTGGCCTTGATGATGTCGACCAGCTCGTCGCACTCGTGCGGCAGCATGAAGTCCTCGGCGGTGTAGAGCTCGAGCTTGTCCGATGGGAAGCGCTTCAGCGCCACGCGGCGGATGTTGAGCTCGCGCGCCGCCGTATCGGGCTCGAAGCCTTCGCGCACCAGCACCTCGAACATCTCGTCCACCGAGGCGCCGCGCTGCACGTTGTGCGCCACCCAGTCCTTCCACTCCTGCGTCAGTTCGCGCTGTGCCATAGGCCTAGGACAGCCGGGCCCCCCTACCGTTCCAATTAGTCCTTCCAGACCTCCCGGGACACGTCGACGATGCGGCGGAGCTTCGCCCACTGCTCATCCTCCGACAGGAGGTTGCCGTGGTGGGTGCTGGAGAAGCCGCATTGCGGGGAAAGGCAGAGGTTCTCGAGCGGCACGACCTTCGCCGCCTCGTCGATGCGGCGCTTCAGCGCGTCCTTGCTTTCCAGCGTGCCCGACTTGGTGGTGACGAGGCCGAGGACCACCTTCTTGCCTTTCGGCAGCAGCCGCAGCGGCCCGAAGCCGCCGGCGCGCTCGCTGTCGTACTCCATGAAGAAGCCGTCGACGCCGGCGCCGAACATGGCCTGCACCACTTCATCCTGGTAGCCGCCGGCGGCGAACCACGTGCTGCGGAAGTTGCCGCGGCAGGTGTGCATCGTCACCGCGAGGTCCTTCGGCCGGTCGCGCAGCGCCTCGTTGATGGCGCCGGCGTACGCGGAGGCGAGCGTGTCCGGATCGTCGCCGTTCTTCCTGAAGTTCTCGCGCACCTTGTCGTCGCAGAGATAGGAGAAGCCGACGTCGTCGAGCTGGAGGTAGCGGCAGCCCGCGTCGTAGAGGTGCCGGATTGCCTTGCGGTAGGCCGCGCCGATGTCGGCCCAGAATTCCTCGAGGTCCGGATACGCCGTGCGCGAGATGGCGTTACGGCCGCCGCGCATGTGCGCGGTGCCGGGCGAGGGCATGGTGAACTTCGGCGTGCGCTTCGTGATGCCCTTGAGGAAGGCGAAGTGCTCGACCATGATCGGCCGCGAGCAGCCGACCTTGCCGGTCACGCTCGCCATCGGCGGCACGTCCTCGGCGTCGAACGTATGCCCGCTCTGCACCCGCACGAGCTCGATGCCGTCGAGCTGCTTGAGGAAGTCGAGGTGCCAGAAGTCGCGGCGGAACTCGCCGTCGGTGATCGCCTGCAGCCCGATCTCCTCCTGCTTCCTCACCGCTCGCACGACGCACGCGTCCTCGATCGAGCGCAGCTGCGTCGCGCCGAGCTCGCCGGCCTTCGCCTTCGCGCGCGCCTCGCGCAGCTCCTGGGGTCTCAGCAGGCTGCCGACGTGGTCGGCGTGGAAGGGTGGGCGCATGGCAAGCTCCGGAAATTGGGGTCAGCCCCCAATTAAAAAACAAATGGGGTCTGACCCCCGATTATTTCAGTTTGCCCCAGCCTTGCGCGGTGTGCTCGTACTCGGCCGCAT